>JBDHHK010000028.1:0-30041 GCA_039589395.1 Gemmatimonadota bacterium | reverse complement strand
AGAAGATGTCGACGAGAGCACGGATTTCTACGACACAGTGGAATGGTTGCTCGAGAACGTCCACCCGAACAACGGAAGGGCTGGAATCTGGGGAATCTCGTACCCGGGGTTCTACACCGCGGCGAGCATCATCGACCATCACCCAGCTGTTCGAGCGGCGTCCCCGCAAGCCGCGATTGGTGACTGGTTCGTGGGTGACGACTTTCACCACAAAGGCGCATTCTACCTGCAGGACGCGTTTCGGTTCTTCCCGGGGTTCCGATCGTATCGACCTGAGCCGACCACGTCCCGAGGGCAGCGGTTCAATTTCGGAACCGACAACGCATACGAATTTTTCCTGGGCCTGGGTGCGCTCAGCAATGCCAACGAGCTTTATTTCAGCCACGAGTTGGTGTTCTGGGATTCCATGATGACGCACGGCACCAACGATGAGTTCTGGCAATCCAGGAACATCATCCCACATATGGACAACGTGACGGCGGCTGTAATGACAGTGGCCGGGTGGTTCGACGCGGAAGATCCATATGGGCCAATCGAGATCTACGAGTCGATCGAGCGGCAGAATCCTGGAATCGAAAACACGCTCGTCGTAGGCCCTTGGTATCATGGCGGCTGGGTGCGCGCGACAGGCGACAGACTCGGTAACGTGTCTTTCGAGGTGCCCACCGGCGAGTACTATCGCGAAAACGTCGACATAAAGTTCTTCAACTACCATCTGAAGGACATAGGACAGGTCGACTTACCAGAGGCACTCGTTTTCGCGACTGGCTCTAATGAGTGGCACCAGCTCGGCGAGTGGCCTCCTCCGGACATGACGGAGACGTCATTCTTCTTCCACGAGAGCGGTGGGTTGTCGTCCGAAGTGCCCCGAGGAGCAGAAGACGCGGCGGACACCTACGAAAGCGATCCGGCGAACCCTGTTCCGTACACGCAAGAGGTTCGGATCGATCGCACCCGCGAGTACATGGTGGAAGATCAACGATTCGTGGCGGACCGTGCCGACGTGCTGGTATACCGGTCGGACGTGCTCACGGAGGACTACACTCTTGCGGGGCCAGTCACGGCAGACCTCTGGGTATCGACAACGGGTACAGACGCCGACTTCATAGTCAAGCTAATCGACGTATACCCGGATGACTTTCCCGACATCGATAACCCATACATGGATGTGCCGATGGGTGGGTATCAGATGTTGGTTCGGGCCGAGGTACTGCGGGCCAAGTTCCGAAACAGCTACGAGACCCCCGAACCGCTCGTGCCTGGTGAGGTCACACAAGTAAAGTTCGATTCACCCCACATATTCCACACATTCGAGGCGGGGCACCGAATCATGGTGCAGGTACAAAGTTCATGGTTCCCGCTGGTGGATAGGAACCCGCAGGTGTTCTTGGACATCTACAGTGCTGCCGATGAAGACTTTCAGGCGGCGACGCACACGGTGTATCGATCGGAGCGGTATCCGTCGCGGGTTACGGTGGGGAGAGTGCGGCGGTAGGGCAAACGGAACGTCCAACGGCCAACAAGGAACATCCAACATCCAACGAGTTTTCCCTAAACAACGTTCGATGTTGGATGTTGAATGTTGGATGTTCTTGGTTCAATCCCCCGCCTTGAACACATGCGTCTCCGGCGCCCCAGCAACCGAGTAGTACATCTGATACTCGTCCGTTTCCGTGTGCAGGATTCGCATGATGTTTCGTTGGTCGTCGAAGATGTCGTAAAGTAGCTCGGTACGGAAACTGACTTCGTTTATCGGCTGCCATCCCTCGAATAACACCAGATACCACCACATGTCGTCCGACTCACCGCTATCAACGATTTGTCCTGGTACCACCGAGTCGGCGATTGTAAGAGTGAAATTCGCGTTGAAGTAACTCGTGAATAACGAATCTATGACCGGATCGGGCCGCATCCTCACGCCATGCACGTCGTGGAACCTGCTCAGTGCATTCTCGAGGTCATCTGTGAAGATCCGCACGTTGAGCAAAGCAACGTTGCCCTCCAGCACCATCCGCCCATACGACACGTGCATCGGATGAACCGGAGCGGGGTTTTCCCGGCCTACCGGCTGAACCGGAGCCAGAAAAAGCCCGGCAAGCAGTAGTGTCGCCTTACCTTTACTCCACACGTTCAACTCAGGGAATGGGCGCCGTCCAAGCGTTGTTGCCGCGATTCACATCAGCAAACACCGAGTCGGGATCGACTAACACCTGAACCACAGTTTTGTCCGTAAAGAAACCGTAGGTGAACGTTTGCTCGTTGTTACGCCAGATGTCTGCTGGCAGTTTCACCGTCTCGCTCGAGCCATCGTCATACGTGATTCCAAGGTAGAGAGGCATTATCAGACCGCCCTCATTGTCCACCTGCATGCGGTAGTATTGCTGACCGCGCTCCGTATCTCCGATCAGTTTCTCGGCGCTCTGTGTCGTCACGGAAACCAACGCCTGATCGTTGTAGTGAGTCGTGTAGAACCAACCGCGCCAGAACCAGTTCAACAATTCGCCGGCCCCATCTTCCATCGACCTGTAGAAGTCGGCGGGTTGAGGCTTCTTGAACATCCACTTCTGGGAATATTCCTGGAATGCGGCGTCGAACAGTTCCGGACCTAAGATCTCCTCGCGGAGCATTATCAGCCCGGTGGCAGGCTTTGTGTAGTTCGTTTCATAACCGCCCCTATGAATTAGGTCTGGCGCCGTCATGATAGGCACCTGATCGGGATCCCGCATGTGGTTCACGATCTCCGTAGCTTCCCCGTCTGTTGAGGGGAACTCAGCGTCCCAGTCCAGCTCCGCGTATTCCTCCAGGAAGGTGTTGAGACCTTCGTCCATCCAACCCCATTTGCGTTCGTCCGACGCTACGATCATCGGGAACCAGTTGTGGCCGACCTCGTGGATCGTGAGTGTGACGAGTCCATTCACGGCCTCGTCGGTGAGGCTCCCGTCCGGACCGGGTCGGCCTCCGCAGAACGCCATCATCGGGTACTCCATGCCCCCACGTCCTCCGTTCACATTCGACGCCTTGGGGTACGGATACTCGAAAGCCATGCGGCCATAGGTTTCCATCGTCTGCACGATTGCACGGGTAGACACACTATCCCACAGCGGCATCGCCTCGCGCGGATAGAACGAATACAGCTTGATTGGCTGGTCGTCCGGTCGGTATCTGAACCCCGCCGCATCCCATACGAACGTCTTGGAGCTGACCCACGCGAAGTCCCGGATGTTCTCGGCCTTGTAGTGCCAAGTTAGAGTACCACTGTGGACGGGCCGGGAATCCAGCGTGAGGACTTCGTCGGCCCGGAGGATGAACATCGGATCTTCACTCCGCATCGCCTCTGCGATCCGATCGAGCTGCGTCTGGGTGAGCACTTCCTCAGGATTCTGCAACAGACCAGTTGCGTCGACTATGTGGTCCCACGGAACCGTGAGCTTCACGTCGTAGTTGCCGAACTCGAGATAGAATTCACCGCTGCCGAGGAACTGGTCTGTCTGCCAACCGTTCACGTCGTCGTAAACCGATAGGCGTGGGAACCACTGCGCCAGCTGATAGATCCAACCGTCGTTGACCCGTTCCTTGCTACCACGCGCACGGTCCGGTACGCGGAAATTCCAATCGATCTCGAGCTCGACGGACGATCCGCTCTCGAGCGGAGTGAGCAGATCCACCCTCATCACCGTATTGTTGATCAGAAACCGCGTATCCTTGAGCACTTCACCATCTAAGACCTGGACGCGCGTGATATCGTGACCGCCATCGAACGGCTCCAAATCCAGGAATCGGCGAGCCTGAGGACTGATTTCCGTAGGAAATGCCGCCTGCATCTGGTACGACCTGCTGTGTTCGATGGACCTCACATTCTGATCCAGCTGAACCCAGAGGTAACGAAGCCGATCGGGGGAGTTGTTGGTATAGGTGATGTGTTCCGATCCATAGATCTTGTGCTCAACGGTGTCGAGCCGGGCATCAATGCGGTAATCCACCTGCTGCTGCCAGTAGCCGTCCCCCGGAGATCCGGACGCATTGCGAACGCTCGTCGGATCGGGCCAGTCAATCGCTCGGAAGATCGACCGGTTAGTGCGTGAGCCGTCATCGTGCAGCCAATGTTGGGCTCCGACCGCACCAGGAACGAGCGCCGCGACCGCCGCAACGATCAGAAACCGTTGCAGCCACCGTCTTCGCGAAGGAGCGTTCACAATCACCTCGGTTTTGTCACTCACGGTATGGGAGCAGTCCACACATTGTTATCGCGATTTACATCGGCGAAAACCTCGTCGGGGTCCACTACGACCTGGATTACTGTCTTGTTCGTGAAGAAACCGTAAGTGAACGTGATTTCGTTGTTGCGCCATATGTCCGCCGGAAGCTTAACAACCTCGCTCGTACCGTCGGCGTAGGTGATACCCAGGTGCAAAGGCATAATTAGCCCTCCTTCATTATCCACCTGCATCCTGTAGTATGACTGCCCCCTATCGACGGTCCCGACCAGTTCCTCCGCGCTTTGCGACGCGACCGATGTCAGCGCCTGATCGCTGTAATGCGTCGTGTAAAACCAGCCGCGCCAGAACCAATTCAACAGTTCTCCTGCGCCATCCTCGAGAGACCTGAAGAAATCGGCCGGCTGCGGCTTTTTGAACATCCATTTTTGCGAATACTCCTGGAACGCTGCATCGAACAACTCCTCTCCAAGAACCTGTTCCCGAAGCATTACCAGGCCTGCTGCCGGCTTGGCATAGCCGTTGTTGCCAAAATCCTTGTGAATCAGGTCCGACTCGATCATGATCGGCACCTGGTCGGGATCGCGCATGTACTCCACAATATTTGGTGCAGGTCCACGCCTGCTAGGGTAGTTCGAATCCCAGTCTTGCTCGGCGTAGTACTGAACGAAGGAGTTCAGCCCCTCGTCCATCCAAGTCCACTTGCGCTCATCCGAGTTGACGATCATCGGGAACCAGTTGTGTCCCACCTCATGAATCGTCACGGAGATGAGAGAACGTGCCGCTTGATCCGTATAAGTTCCGTCGGGGTTCGGGCGACCGCCACAAAACGCCATCATCGGGTATTCCATGCCGCCACCCATGCCTTCATTGGCATTCGTGGCCTTTGGATAGGGATACTCGAATGCCATCCTTCCGTAAGTTTTGAGCGTCTGGATAATGGCCCGGGTAGAGAGGCTGTCCCACATCGGACTGGCATCGGGAGGATAGAACGAATAAGCATCTATTATCCGCTCGCCCGGGCGATACTGGAAACCCGCCGCATCCCAAATGAACGTCTTCGAGCTTATCCAAGCGAAGTCGCGGACGTCCTCAGCCAGGTAGTGCCAGGTGAGCATTCCCGTGTTCACCGGACGAGTGTCGGGATCCGTCGCCTCTTCTGGCGATATGATATAGCTCGGCTCTTCGCTGGTCCTAGCCCGAGCCAACCGCTCTCGCTGCGTCTCAGTCAGGACCTCATCAGGGTTCTGCAATACTCCGGTGGCATCGACTATGTGGTTCCAGGGAACTGTAATCTTCACGTCGTAGTTGCCGAATTCGAGGTAGAACTCACCGCGGCCGAGGAACTGATCGGTCTGCCAGCCATTCACGTCATCGTATACTGAGAGACGCGGGAACCACTGTGCCAGCTGGTATAGCCAACCGTCGCGGACTCGCTCTTTGTTGCCACGGGCTTGGTCCGGCACACGGAAGTTCCAGTCAATCTCTATTTCAGCGGAAACACCGCTCTCGAGTGGAGTCGGTAGATCCACTCGCATCACGGTATTATTGATGATGAATCTGGTATCCTGGAGCGCACCGCCATCGATGACCTGCACCCTGGTGATGTTGTGACCGCCGTCAAACCGATCCAACCCGAGGAAACGACGCGCTTGAGGAGAAATCTCGGTCGGTAATGCGCTCTGCATTTGGTAGGACCGGCTGTGTTCGATCGACCGCACATTCTGGTCCAGTTGCACCCAGAGGTACCGCAGCCTGTCTGGAGAGTTGTTGCGATACGTGATGTGTTCGGAGCCGTAGACCGTATGGTCCACAGTATCCAGCCTCGCCTCTATCACGTAGTCGACGCGTTGCTGCCAATACGCGGGGCCGGGGGAGCCAGCCGCATTTCGCATGGCCGTCGGATCTGGCCAGTCCAGTGGCCGGAAGATCGACCGGTTCGTGCGCGAGTTGTCGTCGTGAAGCCAATTCTGCGCTTCAACCAAGGATGGCAAGAAAACCAACAGCACTAAGACCGGCACCAAACGTGTCAGAATCCTGTTCATATTTCCATTCTCCAAAGAACGCCTTGAGTCAACACTTCAGCCCGGCAATCTCTCAATCATAAGAGTGATGGCGATACCACCGGTAGCGCCCGAAACTATCAATAGCCAGTCGTGACGAGCCATCCTGGCGACCCCCATGAGTAAGCCCCCCAAGCCGAACAACACAGCCACGATCAAAATCTGACCAATCTCTAATCCCACATTGAACGCAAAAAGCGGCAAAACGATGCTTACTTCACCTCCGAGCACGGCCCTCAAGAAGCTCGAAAAGCCCAGACCGTGGATCAGGCCAAAACCGCCAGCAAGGAAGTACAGAATGAAGTGATGCCGGCGCACCCTGGTGGTCGACTCCTGCTCCCCTGAGGCAGCTCGGCTGTCGGCGATATTGAATACGCTCGTGACGAGGATCGTTGCCGGTATCAGCAACTCGACCAAGCCGGCATTCACAGCCACGAGGCCGATCGTGGCGAGCGCAAGTGTGATCGAGTGGCCCAACGTAAACGCAGTAACGACAATTAGGAGTCTTCGCCATTCAGCCAATGCGTACGCGACAGTCAGCGCCGCGATGAACAAGATGTGATCGTAGCCACGGAGATCCGCGATATGTTCGATGCCCAGTCGAAAATAGACCGCGAACTCAGACCCCATTCACACTCCCTAACATGGTAATCAAAACCCGCCTACGGCAGCCACTCCCCGAAAAGTGTCGCGTATAGCATCCGGTATATGTCAGTATTGTCGACGGTCGGCGGCAGCAGCTCAGCATTCAAACCGTGAGCCCGCGCCACGATCCCACCCATCAGGTCTTCGGTGTCTGCCCATGCGATCCCAAAATAGTGCCGTTCGCCAAACTGGTCCGGTAACGATACGAACGGCACGGACCCCGGCCCCTCAGGACCATCTAACGGAGCTCCGTTGTTGGTGATCAGATCCAGCGGCATATGATGGTCACTGGAGTCTTTGACCGCGAACACTTCCATTCCGCCGGCGTCGCTGTCGGCAACAGTAATAACCAGCGTACTCGGATGGCGGTTTACATGGTCGAGTGCGACACCGATTGCCGTGTCAGCCCGGGCGAGAGCCGTTAGCGTCCCAATCGCGTTGTTCACATTTGCGAAGTTGTCTGATCCTTCTTCCTCGAGCACGACGAGGAACTGTTCCCCTCTCTCCTCGAGCAGGCGTAGGGTCACAGATAGCATGTCGGCAACTGAAGGGGCACCCGGATAGTACAGCGGCCCGCCGCCATAGAGTCGCAGCTCCTGGTCGGTACGATCGTTGAATGTGTGGGCTGGGGCAAACAGCCCGAGCACCCTCTCAGTTGAGTTGGGCAGTGCCAAGAGTTCATCTCGCGTGTACACGATCGAAAAGCCGAGTTCTCTTGCCCTCTCCACCAGATTCAAGCCATCTCTACGAAGCCCTGGAACGCCGTGACGCCCTACCTCACCGTAGGGGAGCATCAGCACCTCGCCGCCACCCATGATGATATCGGTTCCACTCTCGAGTATCTGTAGCGTGATTGTGTCAACCTTCGCTCGCGCCTCGGCACTGGCGACGAACACTCCCGTCCCCGGCTCGGCCAAATGCCCCGAGTTGAGAAGAGCCGTTGCCATTCCATTGCGTATGGCTTCGTCCATTACAGAGAGAGGCTCGCCAGAGAGAGCAGTGAGCGGAGCGGTCCCATTCATTCCATAAGATTGATGTGGTACCTTGACGCCGTACGCATGAACAGTTGCCGCACCATTTGAGGTGCTCGCGGCAGAGTTGGTCAGGTGACCACGATACACTCCGAGCCTGTTCATCCTGTCCCAATTGAGTTCACCGTCAGGACCAACAGTGAGCAGCCGAGCGGCGCCCCAGGTTGCGACCGAACCCCCGTCAGGATGTATGAAGATTGCACTTCCTATCTGGGGCTCAGTGACGTTCTGCCCATCCTGGATCTGTTGGCTGGACGCGGAGGCTGGCATCGCGCACGCCGTAGTAAACCATAGCAAGGCCGCCCCGATGAATCTCTTTGGAAGCATTCTTCCATCCTTTGGAAATTTCGTTCTTGAATCGCGTTATGGCTGGAAGCCCGTCATGGCATCAACGTGCGCCTGAGAGGTGGGCCACAAAGCTGCTCTCAAAGAATAGCAGGAGCCCAGCCAGATGTCTTCCCCAATCTTCCAGCAAGTGACCTTGAGCCCGACCGTCAGAAGAGATTCTCCAACCGGTTGCATGATGCCCCCAGTTCGATGATCATTCGCTCATCCTCACCTTAGAAGCAGCCAATTCAGACTCCTGGCAAGGACTATCCAGCTCCTTGAAACAAAAGGTGACACCATGAAAACGACGCTCTCTTACCTCATCTTGACGCTGTTTTGCTGGACACCAGTATGTAGTGCGCAAGAGACGATGACTCCGGAGATCCTGTGGTCGCTCACGCGGGTATCGGGGCCTACTGTATCTCCAGACGGAAGACGCTTCGTTTACGGGCTGCGAGAATATAATATCGCGGCGAACCGTGGGAGCACGGACCTCTATCTGATGTCCGTGAACGGCGGCGAAGCAACACGGATCACAAATATGCCCGGAACCGAATTCAACGTTCTCTGGCGACCGGACGGTGAGATAATTGGCTTCCTATCGGCAAACAGCGGATCGGTCCAGCTCTGGGAGATGAACCCGGACGGCTCCAACTTGCGCCGGGTATCAGATGTCGAGGGGGGAATCGACAACTTCTCCTACTCGCCGACCGGGACGCACGTCGCATTCACCAGAGATATCAAACTCGACCAGACGGCGAATGAGGTATACCCGGATTTGCCCGCAGCAAATGCGCGGATCATAGACGAGCTCAACTACCGCCACTGGGACACCTGGCACGATTACACGTTCAGGCATCTACACGTTGCTGCCTACGACAGCGGTACGATCGGCCAACCGACCGACGTCATGCCCGGCGAGCGATATGATACACCGCTCAAGCCGTTCGGCGGCGGCGAACAGATTGCTTGGAGTTCCGACGGCAGCGCGATCGCGTACTCGTGCAAAAAGAAGAGTGGGACCGAGTATGCCGTGAGCACTAATTCGGACGTTTACCTCTACGACCTGTCTACAGGTCAAACCACCAATCTCACCGACAGTATGATGGGTTACGATTTAGAACCCGCATTCTCACCCGATGGACGGCACATGGCGTGGCTCAGCATGGAACGCGACGGCTATGAGGCAGATCGCAATCGCCTGTTTGTACTCGACCTCGAAACCTTGCAGGCGCGCGAACTATCGGCCGGGTTCGATCAGGACGCCGGCGGCGCAGCCTGGTCGCCGGACAGCCGGACCGTCTACTTCACCAGCGACGTGAAGGGAACCGTACAGCTCTATGGAGTGGACGTCGGCTCCAGCACGGTTCGGCAGATAACCGAAGGTGTGCACAACTACGGTGGCTTTGGCATCGCTGGAAGAGGGGGCGATCTATCCCTCATTGCCTCTCGGATGTCGATGTCGGCTCCCACGGACATCTATCGAGTGGATCCCGAAGACGGATCCGCCACACAACTCACGTTCGCCAACCAAGAGATACTGAGCGGCCTCGAGCTTGGAGATGTGCGCGAGCGGTGGACGACCACCACGGACGGCAAGCAGTTGCACTCCTGGGTGATACACCCGCCGAAATTCGACCCAAACCAACAATACCCCGCCCTCCTTTACTTGAAGGGTGGTCCTCAGGGCCCACTCAGCCAGTCATTCTCGTATCGCTGGAACTTCCAGATCATGGCCGCAAACGGGTACGTAGTCGTCGCTCCGAACAGGCGCGGCTCATCGAGTTTTGGCCAGGAATGGGAAGAGGAGATTTCTGGCGACTGGGGCGGCCAGGCAATGGCCGACGTGCTGAGCGCCATCGATGACGTCGCAAGCGAGCCGTACGTCGACGAGGACCGCCTGGGAGCGGTGGGTGCGAGTTTCGGCGGTTACGCCACATTCTGGCTTGCCGGCAATCACAACGGTCGATTCAAAGCCTTCATCGCGCATGATGGTGTATTCAACCTCGAGAGCATGTACGGACATACAGAGGAGATGTTCTTCGTGAACTTCGACTATGGCGGCCCATACTGGAAGAACTCCAAGAGTTACCGTCTATATTCGCCACACCTCTACGTAGATAACTGGGACACACCGATCCTCATCGTCCAGGGCGGTAGGGACTTCAGGGTTCCGGAGTCCGAGTCGATGCAAGCATTCACAGCAGCTCAGCTAAAGGGGATACCCAGCCGCCTACTCTACTTCCCAGAAGAGAACCATTGGGTGTTGTCCGCACAGAACGCGATTCTGTGGCAGCGGGAGTTCTTTGGATGGCTGGAGCGGTATCTCATGTAAGTGGTGAGTAGTTAGTAGTGAGTCGGCTCCACTACCCCACTCACTACTCACAACTTACTAATCACTCACGCAATAACGTTATCGATCGATGGCGCCTGTGGAGTAAACAGCCTGCCTCCTTCTTCCGATATGTACATACAGTCTTCGAGCCGCACACCGAACTCACCGTAGATGTAGATACCCGGCTCGTTGCTGAAACACATACCCGGGGCAAGCGCAATGGTGTTGCCACGTACCAGGTTGATCCACTCATGGCCATCGAGCCCGATGCCGTGGCCCACGCGGTGGAAGAAGTTCTCGTAGCCCTCACCAAAACCTGCTCCAGTTATCACCGCTCGCGCAGCCGCATCGACATCCTCGCAGGGTACTCCTACTTGCGCCGCCTCGAGTGCAGCTGCCTGAGCTTGCTTTTCCACATCCCAGACATCACGCTGCCGCTGGGTTGGCTCGCCGAAAACGAACGTACGACTGATGTCGGACCTGTAGCCGTCTACGCCGCACCCACCATCGACCAGGATGATGTCCCCCTCTTGCAGGAACTGGGGTTGGCTACTGCCGTGCGGGAACGCTGAGGCCTGGCCGAATTGTCCGCCGCCCCTACCCGAGGCACCCAGCGCAGTGTGAGCGGCAGCGATATTGGCGCTCAGCTCTGCCCTGGGCATTCCCTCGTACACCGTCTGGAATGCAGCTCGATACGCCTCGATTGTGATGTTGTTCGCGCGCTGCATGAGTGCGAGCTCATTGTTTGACTTGATGACCCTGCATCCGATCGTGACAGGGTCAGCGCTAACGAACTGCGCGCGTGTGACTTTGCGGACGCCGTCATACAGGAAGAAACGGCAGCGCTCCTCTACGCCGATTGTGCCTCGCCTGAAACCGCGGTCACTCAAGACCTGAGCTACACGCTCATACGGACTTTCGTGCTCTTCCCAGGTACGCACGTCGTCACCGAACCGAATCAGTTCACGCGCGCGTTCCTCTTCAAACGCCGGGCAGACCCATGCAAGCTCACCGCTGGCAGGAATCACGGCCGCGAACATCCGCTCGCTCTGCCCCCATCGCACACCAGTGTAGTAGAACATGCTGGTCCCGGAATCGAGGAACATCGCGTCGATCCCGTTCTCGGCCATTAACCGCTGTGCCTTCTCTATGCGTCCCAAGCGCTCTTCGTCAGAGATCGGAGTGTAGTCACCGGGATACGGCTGCAGGTTTCGGATAGGTGCAGGTACATCCGATTGCGCTGCACATGAGGTGGTAACCCCCAGCGTCGTTACACCGGCCGTTCCAGCCGCCACCTTCAGGAAACTCCTCCTACTCGTTCTCATCTCGTGTTTTTCCCCTTTCGTAGAGCCCTCGGGTTATGTCACTCCAGTCAACTCTGCAGAGTCGGTCCGAATGTTAGGCTATCCGGACTGTCCCGTTCGGACAGCCTCCGATGCAGGTGTTCCCTGGTCCAATGCGTCATAATCCAATTCACTGCCTCGCAGACTATGCGGAATCAAGTACACCACAATCATCACCAAAGCTGCGGCAACTATTGAGATACGATGGACCTTGTCACTCTGCACCCTCTTCCACATGAACAAGCCGCACACTGCAGCCCACACGACCCACATGATCAGCGTCTTGTTGTCGGTGAGATCGTACCCGAACGGTACGCCGGTCCAGAACTCACCGAACGCGTACTTTTGCACCACTGGCCCCAATATCAATCCTCCGACCGTCATGAGACCCAATGTCACCCATGCCAGTTTTCGCATGTCGTATGGAGTAACGATGGCTGACAGGGCCGACCGCATCCCCACCAGCAACGCGAAAAACATGAACACTATGTGCGGCACCAGGAAACCGACCGGCACAGCGTCCTTGAAACGGATGATTATGTTGTCTTCAGACGCTGCAGGAATGCGGAGAGCCTCCGACTGCATCCTGAGCACCAGAAAATACTCGAGCTTTCCCGCTGCAGGTTGCCTCGGTAAGACGGCTGTTAGCTCATCGCCGTCGACTTGCAGTGGGACTGCAGTGTACTCGTCCTCGGTCCCGAAGCGTTTGAAATGAAGGGCGCCGACAGAACCTTCACCCGGGTTGGGAATTGCAACTCGGGCATCCTCGTACGAATTGCCGCTGCGAATCAGTTCGTAGGAATGCTCGACTTCTCCCAGCGTGAATTCGCCCCTCAACTCATAGGTCGGGCCAGTTCGTGTCTGGTACTCTGCCGCAGTAAACATCAACCCACCTGCCACTACCCAGAGCACAATCTTGACCCATAGGGGGGCCACACGGACCGTATCTTCTCCATTCGTCACCGTCGTCAACTCCCTTCGAGTACGTGGATCAGGACGTTCAGTGCCCTTGCCCGACAATTCCTGGGGAACATGAAATTCCATTTCATCGAGGGGTCCCGCAGGATACAATAGAGCGACGATCGCTGACCAGGCCTTTGATCGCCTCTCAGAATGTAAGCCATCATCCTCAAATAATCAGGGGTCGCTCTTTCTCCAAAACACCGATGGGGGTAGACTGATAAGTGGCATCGCGGTCGATGATATGGGCGGATATTAGATGCTGGCCGTGTCAATGCCCGAAAAGTGTCGTACGTGGCCGATATGTCCCGAAGCGAGGACATAGTGGACCCGAAATAGGGCAACGTTCGTCCTGTAACATATAGCTGAATCTTCGCACTTACTAACGTCGGGCGCGGCAGTTCGTCAGAGTAGACAGTGCAAGTGGTTTCGCCCATTAGTACGGGCAGAAAGCCAGTCAAAGAGCGGCCGACAGGGATTGAGACAGTTGGAGGAACAAATGTTGCCAGCAAACTGTCTTATCATTGACAGAGAGAATACCCGCGTAGCAGCTCGACAGCTAGCAATATCGAGGCTGTCCGCACGAAGGGGGTTGTAGGATGAGGTTTTATTTGCGGAAGTTGGCCACAGTCCTGATCGCATTCGGCATCGGCGTTTTTGTCTTACCGCAGGCTGCAGAGGGTCAGTACTTCGGCCGAAATAGAGTCCAATACGAAGATTTCGATTTCGAAGTGCTCAAGACCGAGCATTTCGACATCCATCACTATCCAGGTGTCGACGTGGAGATGGCGGCGCTGATGGCCGAACGTTGGTACGAGCGGTTATCCAGGCTGTTCGACCATGAGCTGAGCGGTCGTCAGACATTGATCTTATACGCTGCACATCCTCACTTCAGGCAGACCAACGCCCTCGGTGGAACCATGGACGAGGGAACCCAGGGCGTGACCGAACTCATGAAGCGGCGAATTGTGCTGCCTTTCTTGGGTCCGCTTGCGGAAACCGATCACGTGATTGGGCACGAGCTGGTGCACGCGTTCCAGTTCGACATGACTGGTGAAGGTGGGGGAACGCTGATGTCCGGCGTTCCCGGTGCCGCACGGATGCCACTCTGGTTCGTAGAGGGCATAGCCGAGTACATGTCTGTTGGACACGTAGACCCCGAAACCGCGATGTGGATGCGGGCTTTCGTCGAGCGGGATTTGCCCATAGACAAGATAGGTGACAGCAGGGCACTGCATCCATACCAACACGGGCAGGCGTTGATGGCCTACATCGCGGGCCGGTGGGGAGATGAGGCGATTGCCAGACTTCTCAAAGCCACACGGTCCGTACCCAATGTTGGCCTCGCATTCCAGCGCGTTCTCCGCATGCATCCCGATTCGGTGATGTCCGACTGGTACGAGGCAATGCGTGCCGTCTCGGAGCCGTTGTTGGACCAAACAACGGACGCTAGTGCATATGGCACACCTATTCTGGGTAAGGCCTCAGGTAGCGGGCAATACAACATTGCGCCGGCGCTGAGCCCGGACGGGAACCAGTTGGTGTTCTTGTCCGAGAAGGACTTGTTTGCCATCGAGATGTTCCTGTCCGATGCAAATACAGGTGAAGTGATTCGGAAGATCGTGAAGATGGCGGTGGACCCGAATTTCGAGGGTGTCCAGTTCATTCACTCCGCCGGTTCATGGGACTTCTCGGGTGGTCCCGGCAACAGGTTTGCTTTTGCGGCCATACGCAAGGGGCAGCCGGTGTTGTCGATCATGGATGCTGAGACCGGCAAGACTCTTCAGGAGGCCACATTCGACGATCTCGGCGAGATCTTCAACCCAGCGTGGTCGCCCGACGGAAGGTATGTGGTCTTCTCCGGCATTGCGGACTCGTGGTCCGATTTGTTCCTGTACGATCTTCAGGAAGAAGAAAGACGGCGCCTAACACACGATCAGTTTGGCGACTTGCAGCCGGTCTGGTCACCTGACGGCAGCAGGATTGCGTTCGTTACCGAGCGATTCACGACTGGGCTGACGAGCTTGATGCACGGCAATTACGGCTTGGCGCTACTCGACCCGGTAACCGGTGCCGTGACGGAAGTCCAAGCCTTCAACAGCGGGAAACACATCAACCCGCAGTGGTCGCCAGACGGTGAGAATCTCTACTTCATCAGCGATCAGAACGGCATCTCGAACGTCTATCGCCTAGAGTTGGCGACAAACGAGATGTTCCAGGTAACGAACATCCACACGGGAGTCGCCGGAATAGCTCCGCTCAGCCCTGCGATGTCGGTGGCTGCCAAGACCGGCGAAATGACGATCAGCGTTTTCCGAAACGGCTCGATCGAGATATACAGAATTGACGATCCCGACGTCTTGGCCGGCGGTCCGGTCATCGAGGAGTATGAGGGTGTAGATCCTGCGATCTTGCCTCCTACGGTACGTCGGAGCAACGATGTCCTGGCGCTGATCGATAATCCATTCTTTGGCCTGCCAACGGAACCTGAACACACCAGCGAGAGCTACCACGGATCGCTCGGCTTGGATTTCGTAGGTCAGCCATCCCTTGTGGTGGGTGCGGATCGCTTCGGCACGTTCATCGGAGGTGGCACCTCGCTCTTCTGGAGTGATGTGCTCGGTGGCCGAAATCTGGCAACCATGTTCCAGATCAACGGAGGGCTCAAAGACATTTCCGCGGCGGTTGCATACCAGAATATGAGCAACCGCCTCAATTGGGGCGTCTCGCTCCAGCAGATGTCGTATTCGTACGGCTTCTACAACGGCAGCTATGTTGACCAAAACCAGGGCTTACTTGTCGACCAGATACTCAGACTGCGTCAGATCAACAGGGATCTTGGTGGCATCATCGCCTACCCGTTCAGCAGGGTGCATCGAGTTGAGTTATCGGCTGGCGTCAGAAACATCAGCTATGACTATGAGCAGCGCACGAGCATCTACAACATGTTTACCGGTGAGATACTGGACCAAGAGAGGGAGCAGGTGGACGCGCCAGACCCCCTTTACTTGGCGACCTCGAGTGTCGCATTGGTCTACGACAACTCAATCTGGGGAATCGCGAGCCCGATCCTAGGGCAGCGTTACAGAATAGAGGCCTCACCGATGATCGGCTCACTCGATATGGTAAATGCCATCGTCGACTTCAGAAAATATGTGATGCCGGCGAGGCCGTTCACGCTCGCAGCCAGGCTGATGCACATGGGCCGCTACGGGGCAGGAGACGCTGACAATCGACTCCAGCCGATGTTCCTCGGCTACTCGAGTGTGGTGAGAGGCTACGACTATTCGTCGTTCAAATCGTTCGAGTGCGGCGCCCAAGCCGACGGAACCTGCCCTGTGTTTGACCAGTTGTTCGGCTCGAGACTACTGGTCGGAAACTTGGAACTCCGCTTCCCACCGTTAGGCGTGCTGGGCCTCGGAGATAGCTACTTTGGATATTTGCCCCTAGAGATGGCGATCTTTGCTGATGGCGGGATGGCATGGTCGCGCGACGACACATCCACACTCGTGAACGAGGACGCGTTCTTCCTCGGTGGCGACCGCGAACCAGTGTTCAGTGCAGGCGTCTCTTTCCGTTTCAACCTCTTCGGCTATTTAATGCTCGGCATGGACGTCGTGAAGCCGTTCCAGAGACCGGACAAAGGATGGCTTGTCCAGTTCAACATGTATCCGGGCTTCTGATCTTGCCGGTGTTTCAGAAAGGCCCCGAGTTTTCGACTCGGGGCCTTTTCTTTTTGGGGGGAATCCTGGGATCGAGCGCCTACCGCGTCCTTTATGTGTTTACCGCGAGCCTCTGTTTGACCAAGCGCGCCGCAGCGTGGTAGGGTGATTCGTTCCGTTCCTCCGCTTCCACAAACAATTCATCGAGCATCCCGCCGACACGCTGCACCGAGTCACGTACCCGCTCCTCACTGAGGTCGCCGGCATCGAGGAGTGGCATCGCCATTGCTGCGCCCGCATTCGCCACAAAGTCCGGCGCATAGAGTATTCCACGATCGTGAAGAAGATCGGCATCAGAAGGATTGTAAAGCTGATTGTGGGCCGCGCCTGCGACGATCTTGCAGTTCAGCTGAGGAATAGTCTCCGAGTTCAAGGTCCCGCCTATCGCGCAGGGAGCATACACGTCGCTGTTGCGCGCGTATGCCAAATGCGGCTCGACCGCTTCCCCCTCGAGTTCGCTCGCGACTCGGCGTGCCAAAGCATCATCCAAATCGCAAACAAGCAGCTCCGCCCCTGCAGCCTGTAGACGCCTGGCTAGCGGCTCGCCGACATCACCAACCCCCTGCACGAGAACGGTTACACCTGTTAGATCGTCATCACCCAACGCGTGTCGAGCAGCCGCCTGAATACCAGAGAAGATCCCCAATGCGGTATAGGGACCAGGATCGATTGCCCTTTCGCCTGGCTTCCGCACACCACTTACCCATTGGGTTTCATCCGAGATCACCGCAACATCTTCAGGGGTAGTACCAAATCCTTCACCGGCGGTGAACGCGCCACGTAATGAATCCACGAGCCGTCCCAGCCTACGAAACAGGTCCCGCCGCACGGGTGGATCCATTTCGCCCGGGATTGCGAGGACGGCTTTTCCTCCTCCATGCTTGTATCCAATCCCCGCCCATTTGTACGTCATCGCTTCGGCAAGCAACATGGCATCCTGTAGGCCTTCCTCAGGACTTTCATACACCCGTGTTCTGCACCCTCCCCTGGCCGGTCCCAGGGTTGTGTTGTGGACGGCGATGAACATCCACGTTCCCGTTGGCTGATCGTACGAGACGACTACGGATTCTCCGGACCACTTCTGTATCAGTTCATTCATGGCTGCGAAAGATACGGCAGATACGCGGATGATGCAGTCTTCACACTTGCGGCCATGTGTTTGCGCCCGTATAACTGAATCGCATCAAAATTCGGACCCTGCTCAACCGACATTCAACGAGGCTAACATGCGGTTCACTTCAGCACTCCCGGTAGCGGCCTTCTTTGCGCTTGCTTGTACACCATCCGATTCGGCGAACGATTCCGGATTTCCAGACCTGCCGAACGGAGCACAGGGGATTTCCCTGCTTGGCGACACACTGTATCCATCGGAGCCCAACCCGAGAGCCGTGGAACAGCTAGCTGCCGCTTTGGCAGATTACGAGGCAAATCCGGGCGATGCTGACGCCATAATCTGGTATGGCCGGCGAACTGCATACACAGGCCAATACGGGGAGGCGATTCGCATCTACACTGAGGGAATTGAGAAGCACCCCAGCGACGCGCGAATGTACCGCCACCGCGGCCACCGATACATCAGTATCAGAATGTTGGATGAGGCGATTGCCGACTTCGAACACGCGGCAAGCCTGGTCGAGGGTCATGAAGACGAAGTCGAGCCCGATGGGCAACCAAACGCACTCAACATCCCAACCAGCACTCTGCAATCCAATATCTGGTATCACCTCGGGCTGGCTCGTTACTTGAAAAAAGATTTCGAAGGGGCAATTGAGGCTTATCATCGCGGTTTGGCATTGAGGGAGAATCCCGACGGAATCGTGTCAACGAGTCACTGGCTCTACATGTCACTGAGACGGCTTGAGCGCGACGAAGAGGCCGCCGCAGTTCTCGAGCCGATCCACGCTGACATGGAAGTCATCGAGAACCAGGTCTATCACCAACTGCTTCTGATGTACAAGGGGGAGATCACACCGGAGTCGCTTCTCAATCCAGGTGACGGCTCGTCGGAAAACCAGGCCACTCTTTATGGTGTCGGTAATTTCTTCTACTACAACGGTCGGGAGCAGGACGCTGTGGAAGTCTTCGGCCGAATCTTAGCTGGGTCGGGATGGGCAGGCTTTGGGTACATTGCGGCCGAAGCAGAGATGGCTACGATGCAATGAAGCGCGGCGTGTTGCGCCGGCAACCACGCATCACAAGAAAAACACCCCGGAGTTGCGTCCGGGGTGTTTCTTTTGACTACCACTGCCAAAGTCGGTTTAGCGCTACCGCTTCTTGATCGTCACTCCGCCATTCGTGGTGATGGCTCGCAGCAAAGGACCGCCGGATCCCAACGTGGTCCTGAGGCGGCGGTTGATCCGTCCCGTCACAGTCACTGGGAAGTCAACAGAAATCCCACCGTTTGTGGTGGCAGATTCGAGTTCGGCATTGAAGTCATCCGGAAGCACGAGAACGATACCGCCGTTCGTGGTCCGGACATCAAGGCCCTCACCGTCCCACTGATCTCCTGAGAGCTGTATCTTCAGGCCGCCGTTGGTTGTTCGGCCACTGACGCTCCCTCCCACCTCAATCAACGATACCCCACCATTCGTTGCGCTGAACTCTATGTCGCCTCGGACATCGTCAACAGTAATCCCGCCGTTGACGGTGTTCAGGTCCAGGTCGGATTCGTGCGGAAGGTTGATCCTGTAACTCACCGACCACGACTCGCGGCGCTCTGTCTTCGGGCCATCGGCATCTATCGCCATTCCGTCCATCGAGATGTGCACTTCAGACACAAGCGATTCGGCAATGTCGTCAGTGCGGGCCCGACCCTGAACCTTGGCCAGCACGCGGATCTCGTCCCTACCCCAGCCCGTTACCTCAATCGATCCGTTCGGACTCGCATCGACTTGATCGAACGCACCCGGCGACATCTCGAATTCCCTGACCTCGCAGTACCAACCGCGACGACTGTCGTTACGTGACTCCATACACCAGTCACTCTGGATCACGTTGCTGTGACTCTCGCTATGCATATGAACAACACGAGGTACACCGTACCATGCGATTCCGAAGCCGATTACCGCAGTGGGGATAATGTAGGCTTTGAGATTCATCACTCAGCGCTCCGTGGAGGTTTCTGTACTTATATAGATACTCACGACGACCAAAAGGTTGCCAGGGTTTCATGGAGGGCGGTACCGCTCCCAAACCAACCCCTTTGGGCGGCATGGGCGGCAAACCGATCAATATGCCGCGTGTGCAACCTATGCCGCTGCCGTCGGCGAATTCCAACCAAGTGCACGCCTGAGGCATCAAATCGAGTGACAACCGTCCATGCCCAAACAAGGGTCTCATAATGAAACGCGCGAACATGGTCTCGGTGATGGCACTCTCCGCAGCGACAGCATTCTTCCTGATTGCTCCGGTTAATGCGCAGCAGCGAAGCATTGAAGGACGTTGGGAAGGCGAGCGATCCCGCTGGAACGGTGAGTGGCGGGTGCACATCAATCTCAGGGCAACCGCCGACGGCGAGCGCTTGAGATCCGGATTCTCGCTAGATGCAGACGAGATCGAAGGTGATATCCTCGCGCGCCGCACTAATCGGAGCACGCCGGTTCGGTTCGAGCTGCGCAGAGAAGCGGGCGCCTTCCTGTTCGAGGGCGAGCAAGATGGACGCGAGGCGTGGGGAAGCTTCACCTGGACGGGTAGCGTGGAGTTTCTCAGTCAGATGTCTGGTCGCGGATATGACCGCATTACGGTGCGTCAACATCTCTCTATGACGACATTCGACGTGACTACGGCATTTCTCGACCGCATGGAGCGCAAGGGATACGACCTCTCGATCGGTGAGATGCTGAGTTTCCGCATTCACGGAATCGACTCCGAGTACGTGGACGAGCTAGCAGCCGAAGGGTTCGAGAACATCTCCACTGACCACCTGCTCTCGCTGCGGATTCATGGCGCTAGCGGCGAATACGCCCGAGATATGGAAGAACTCGGCTATGACGATTTGAGCCTCGACGATCTGTTGCGCGGTAGGATCCACGGTGTGAGCGCCGAACATGCGGCTGACATGGCCAGATTGGGCCTTTCGAATCCAACATTCGACGGATTGATCCGCATGCGCATCCACGGTGTGACAGCAGAATACGCAGACGAGCTGGCCGACGCAGGATTAGGGCGTATGTCGGCTGGAGAATTGGTTGAAATGAGCATTCACGGAGTCACAGCCGACTTGGTGCGGGAGATGGCGGACGCCGGATACGAGAACTTGTCGGCTCGTCGTCTGAAGGAGCTTCGCATCCACGGCGTCACGCCGTCTTATATCAGAAGCATGGACGAGCTCGGCTACATAGGTCTTTCAGCCAATCGGCTGAGAGAATTCCGCATTCATGGAGTCACGCCGAGCTTCATACGGGAGATGGCGGACGTCGGTTACGAAGACATTTCTCCCAACAATCTCGTCAAAATGCGCATACACGGCGTCGACGCAGACTTCGTCCGCGAACTCGAGCGCCATGGCATGCGAGACCTATCGGTCGGCCGATTGGTGCGCGTCAAGATCCACGGAGATTGGTGGAGGTAGTAGGAAGAGACCTACCGCCCCTCGTAAGCTGGTACCTCAGCGACCCATATGTTGCGGCGCCCCGCTTCGTTCTGCACCCACGCCAGCGAACCGCCGCTCGGTGCCGCGACCAGGCCTGACGGGAACGCGTTGCTCAGTATCTGCTCGATGGTGAAGCATTGCTGAGAATGCAGATTAGCAGACGATAGTATCGCACCTACTACGGTAATGATCGCGCAGATCCGAGTGTTTCGAGGTATGCAACCTCTCCTGTGAGGTGGCACCCAATGGTCAGTTACAGCCAGCCATACACCGCGTATCACAACATCGCCAGGCACCCCTTGTTCTTCTGCGCTTCCCCAGCTAAAATGCCATGCCTCGTGCCCAACGCACGTTGTTCAGGCGCGGCTATGTCGCGCAGACTTTCAGCTCGAAAAGGGGGTTGGGTCTGTGTCCGGAATCACTTGTCTGCTCGAATTGTACGACTGTCCGCCGGATATTCTAGACGACCAAACCAAGATCAACGAAGCGCTCCGCAACGCAGTAGATCGCGCGCGTGCAACGTTGCTAAAACGGGTGTCCAACCAGTTCAGTCCACAGGGCGTAACAGCCCTGGGGATTTTGGCTGAGTCGCACATATCGATACATACCTGGCCCGAGCACGGCTACGCGGCGGTCGACATCTTCACGTGCGGCAACAGAGCCATGCCAGACCGAGCATGCGCCTATCTCGTCGACGCGCTATCCGCGAAACACCACACCATCAAACGGATCGAGCGTGGTGCGCTGCTAGACGCGGCCACGACCGAGTTTGTGCCCAAACCGGTAGCGGCCGGTCAGCCAGTCGAAGTTTAGGAACGCCGCCAGACATGCTCTGGATTACCGACAAGGGTAACCCTGCAGACTCATATCGTTACGCGGTGTCCAATGTCCTCGTGCGATCCAAGACGCCGTTTCAAGATCTTGTCATAGTTGACACGCCGGCGTACGGAAAGGCCTTGGTACTCGACGGGAACTGGCAGTCGTGTGTCGCGGACGAATTCCTCTACCATGAGCCGCTCGTTCACCCTGCCATGATCTGTCATGGAGCGCCCAAGCGTGTGGCAATCCTGGGTGGCGGAGAGGGGGCCACCCTGAGAGAGGTCCTTCGCTGGAAATGTGTCGACCGTGTCGTCATGATCGATCTTGATGAGGATGTTGTAGCTGCCTGCAGAGAACACCTGCCCGAAATGCATCAGGGGTCATTCGACGATCCGAGAACTGAAGTTCTAATCGAAGATGCGGCCAAATGGCTCGACTCCACCGACGAACGGTTCGACGTAGTAATCTCAGATCTGTCGGAGCCACTCGAAGACGGCCCTTCGTATCAGCTTTTCACTCAGGAGTACTTCAGGCAGATTCGGCGGGTGCTCTTGCCAAACGGGGTGTTCACACTTCAGGCTGGCTCAGTAGCGCCGCACGAGATCACTGTATTTGCCAGGGTAGCAAACACACTGAACACGGTGTTTGAAACCGTTCGGCCGTACTCGTCGTTCGTGCCGAGCTTTGCTACCCCGTGGGGCTTCCTGCTCGCATCCATGAATACAGACGAAAGTTTCCCAACGCCGGAATCCGTGGACCGGCGTCTCGGCAACGATACTTTGGGTGGGCTGCGCATGTTGGACGGTGAGTCATTCCAGGGACTGCTATCTACCCCAGCCCATATTCGCGAGGCGATAGCGAAGGAGACGACAGTTTACACCCTCGACAACCCACCGCAGATCTGAATTGAACGCTAAATGAGTCGGGACGCTTGCCATCGGTCCTACTCTGCTGTCTATTCCCATCGCTGGATCACTACCGAACAAAGCACTGGGAGGACTCATGTTGCTCAGCCGTCTTAGTTCCTTGCCGTTAATTCTTGCCCTCGCGTTGCTGGCAGTTCCCTGCACTGCTCCGGCACAGGAAGCCGATCAGACGCCAACTATCGAGAGCAAGACCGAGGGGATGACCCACTTGGAGGGTTACTTCGATCTGTTCTGGGATGAAAGCACCGGGAAGATGTACCTGGAAATCGACAAATGGGATGTCGAGTTCCTCTATGCGGTTTCGCTTGCGGCCGGGTTAGGAAGCAACCCAGTCGGTTTGGATCGAGGCCAACTCGGTGAGAGCATAATTCTCGCGGCCCATCGCGTCGGCCCTAAGGTTCTCCTTGTCCAGCCCAACTATCGATTTCGGGCAATGACTAGCGATTCAGCAGTACGAGGCACTGTGAGAGATGCCTTTGCCCCATCGACACGTTGGGGCTTTGACATTGCTGCGGAGACGGGCTCTCGCGTGCTCGTGGACGGCAGCGATTTTTTCATGCGCGACGCTCACGACGTTCTCCAGAGGCTCGAGCAAACGCAGCAGGGTCGGTTCAGTATCGACAGGTCCCGGAGCGTTTTCTACCTACCCCGGACCAAGAATTTTCCACTGAACACTGAGATTGAGGCCTCTTTAACCTTCACCAGTGAGTCACCCGGATCGCACGTCAGAAACACGGCCGCCAGTGGAAAGGCGTTCGACCTTCGGATACATCACTCTTTAGTGCAACTACCCGACAACGACTACACCCCTCGACGGGCAGATCCGCGCGTGAGTGCGCAAGCGATCACATTTAACGACTACGCCACACCAGTCGACCAGCGGCTCGCCGTTCAGTGGATTCGGCGTCATCGTATCAAGAAGCAGAACCCTAACGCGGAGATGTCTCCACCGGTTGAGCCGATCGTGTACTATGTGGATCCGGGCACACCTGAGCCAATTCGCACCGCTCTTGTTGAGGGAGGCAGCTGGTGGAACCAGGCGTTTGAGGCAGCAGGCTTCATCGATGGATTTAGGGTGGAGGTGCTGCCTGAGGGAGCCGATCCCCAGGATGTCCGGTACAACATGGTCCATTGGTCACCACGTTCCACGAGAGGGTGGTCCTACGGGCATACCTTCACCGACCCCAGAACCGGTGAGATCATCAAGGGCAACGTAAACCTCGGTGCGTTGAGAATACGCCAGGACTTCCTGCTCGGTTCCGGAATGGTCGGACCATTTGGATCCGGTGACGGTCCGGGCGGGTTCGATGTGGGCCCGACATTCGACTACTTGGCCCAGGTGTCAGAAAACGGTGACGCTCTTGAGATGGCCATGGCTCGGATACGGCAACTTTCGGCCCACGAAATTGGTCACTGCATAGGATTCGGCCACAATTACGAGGCCAGCACGTATATGGATCGCGCGAGCGTGATGGAATACCCGGCCCCGCTGGTCCTAATCACAGATGACGGTCGAATCGACCTTTCAGCCGCTTACACCGACAGTATCGGTGAGTTCGACAAGTTCGTGGTGAATTATTCCTACAGAGATTTTCCCACGGGCACCGATGAAGACGCTGCGCTCGAGGAAATCATCCTTGAAGCGCAAGGCAGAGGGATTCGTTTCATGGCAAGCGGAGACGGCCGGGCAGACGGTCCCCACCCGCTCACGACCGCATGGGACAATGGAGAAGATCCAATCGAGTGGCTGCGTCATGAAATGCGGGTCAGGCAGATAGGCCTGGAGAACTTCTCCGAACGGATGATCAGAGCCGGTGAGCCGATGGCGGCCCTCGAAGAAGTACTCCTTCCTCTCTACCTGCACCATCGCTTTCAGGTCGAGTCTGCAGCCAAGAGCATCGGTGGCGCGAACTACGTGTATGCCGTGAAGGGCGACACACGCCCGCCAATCACGATCGTTCCACCCGATCAGCAACTGGAGGCATTGGACGCAGTGCTCGAAACTGTCACGCCGGAAGCGCTCGCGGTTCCAGAACGCGTTCTGCGGATGATCCCGCCACGTGCCTTCGGAATGGTATCCGGAGAGAGATTCCAGCACCGTACCGGTCACACGTTCGACGCCCTGGGCGTTGCCGCGACGGCGGCCAAGTTGTCTCTTGGCTTTGTATTCATGCCCGCACGCACGGCGCGGCTAGTCGAGTTTCATGCCCGGGACACGCAGAACCCGTCGTTGAACTTTGTGGTCGATCGGGTGTTGGCGGCAACCTGGCAGGCGGATGCTCCTCGCGATTCATATCTCGCTGAGGTGCAACGGACAGCCCAACGTGTGGCGCTGGATATGCTCATCGAACATGCGAGCAGTGCCAGCAATGTTCCTCAGGTGCGGGCCATATTGAATGCCAAAATCGGAGAGCTGGCCGGCTGGCTGGAAACTTTAAACAGAGACCCACACCAGCAACTCGCGCTCGAAGACATTAGGCGCTGGCAGACGAGGTCGGAGGGGTTGCATGGGCCCAGCGAGGCACCGACGACACCTCAAGGTGCCCCGATCGGGAGCAGTAGCCGTAACTGAAGACGGAGATGTTCGGTAAGCAGTGGGTGTGGGGCATCTCTCCCCACATCCACTTATCGCTGTCGCAAGCACTTAGAGTGGGATCGTATGATGCCCACAACTGACTTTGGGCACAGAATTATTCGCCGGAGGTTCCTCGATGAAGAAGTTTCTCTCGGTAGCGCTCCTAATCGGAGCTACCGCATGCGGAGGACCGGGAGCCGCAGATTTGGTGCTGGTCAACGGACGCGTGTACACGCTCGACGAACAACGGCCCTGGGCTGAAGCAGTCGCAATTCAAGGCGAGAAGATCATTGCCGTGGGCAGTAATGGCGATGTACGAGGTTTAGCTGGCTCGAACACACAAACCATTGATCTCGAAGGTGCATTTGCCCTGCCAGGCTTTAACGATGCACACGTACACATCGATGGTACTGGCGCTTTGTTGACCGGCGCCAATCTGCTCGACGTGCATGTGCCGGATGCCTTCACCGAACGAATCGCGGGCGCCGCAAGCCGTCTCCCGGAAGGCAGCTGGATCACCCGCGGTGACTGGGGTGCATACGAGCTCTGGGCCATGGGCTCGGCGGGCACGATGGAGGGCGAGGCCCCTCAGGAAAGGTTCAAGCCACACCGCAACCTGATTGACGATGTCACACCTAACCATCCTGTGCTCGTCAACAGACACGACAGAGAGGTGTTCCTTGCTAACAGTAAGGCTCTCGAGCTGGCGGGAATTACGGAGCGGACCCGGGCACCAGGGGGCGGTACGATCGAGCGCGATGCATCCGGTAGGCTGACCGGCATTTTGACCGGGTCTGCTGCTGACCTCGTGCGCCGAGTGATTCCACCACTTCCGTTTGATACACGGTTGGCCAACTTCATGGCGGTGCTTGAAGAAGCTCGCGCAGGCGGAGTGACTACCATTCAAGACCTCACGCGGGCGCCTCAGGTACAGGTGTACCGCGAAGTACAGCGCCGTGGAGATCTCACGTGCCGGATCCAGCTCCGACCCATGCTCGACATGGTCGAACACGTTGACGCACTTGGAATCTCCGAAGGTGTGGGAGACGACTGGATCAAGTTCATCGGCCTCAAAGCGTGGGTCGACGGGATCATGGGAAGCAATGGTGCCATGTTTTTCGAACCTTACGACCATCAGCCAAATAACAAGGGCCTGGTTCGAGAGATCATGAAGCCGGAAGGACGGCGTGGCGCCGCACTCTCCATGGATGTAAACGATCACTACACCGACTTCCCGCCGGGTGGACTCGAGAGACTGCTGGAGGCCGCCATTCCCACAGGTGTCCCACCACACGTGCATGCGATTGGCACGCTCGGCAACAGGATTCTGTTGGACGTGTACGACAAGGTCCTGAAGGAACACGACATGGTCGATTCGGATCACCGTTGGCGTGTAATCCATGCTCAGGTCGTGCACCCGACCGACATGCCGCGTTTCGGGGAGTTGAACCTAGTAGCGGAGATCAACCCCTATCACGTGACCGATGATATGCGCTGGATGGAAGAACGTATCGGCACGGGCCGTTCGGAATGGGCATACGCATTTCGCGATCTAAAGGAAGCGGGAGCGGTGCTGATCTTCGGTAGTGATAGTCCGGGCACCAACGCCGCACGCTATTACCTGAGCCCAGTTTACGGTCTCTACGCCGCCGTTTCGAGGCAGACGCTGGAGGGCGAGCCTGCAGAGGGTTGGTTCCCAGATCAGCGTCTGACTATCGAAGAAGCAATCGAAGCGTATACCAAAGCACCAGCCTGGGCTTCGTTCGAGGAAGACATCAAGGGTACACTCACACCCGGCATGCTCGCTGATATAGCCGTGTTCGACACCGATTTGGTGGACGCAGGGCACAACGATCCCGCCAGCCTACTCGAGGCAAACGTGTTCTACACCATCGCGGGTGGGAGAGTAGTATACGAAGGCGAGCAAGACTAGATAAACAAAACTGTGGATGGGCGGTATAACACATACCGCTCATCCGTGTAGAAGTAGAGACGCCATGCGAGTTTCTGACAACTCGTCAGAAACGGCGTTCTTCAGCCGTTTTAGCAGGAGAAACCCTAAATAGGAATGGTATCGTGACGAAACACGCCCGGATTCTCGTGAGCGCAATCTCCGTTGTACTCATATCCGTATCTGTGGCTGGCTGCGACTTCTTGGGTCTATCCGGACCTAGCGGCCCGGGGGAACTCCACGCAAATGTGGTTGCGTCAGGTGTGGCAAACGACGGTGCAGCCGTTCTCGAGCTGACCGGAGTCACTGGCCTAGGATCGATAAACAGTGACGATGGCGACGTGTTTTATGAGCGCGACGGAAATACGACCCGGGTCGTGGTGGTTCTCCGCGAACCGGGCCTCATCACGTTCTTCATGAGAGTGGAGGATGTGTCAGAGATCCCATCTCTGACGGTAGTTCAGGTTGCCGACGGCAACAACGAACTACGATCGTCGATCTCCGACTACGACGTCGAGTGGGTTCAGTTGGCAGACAGCGATCGCGAATTGCACCGGAGCGTACAATGAGATCCCGGATGATGTTGGTGACCGTGTGGACCTTGCTGGGAGGTGTCGCTACTCTACCGCAAAGTGCGAGTGGCCAGGAACTCGCGCGCGTGCCTGGGCGGACGCTGCCTCGAGCATACTACCAGCGTGCGCAGAGGCAACCGGACCTGTTCGAGCTGCAGCACGGTTGGATTCAGCGGGTGGAGCGAGCACAGCAGTTGAACATGGCGGTCTCCGATACTCTCCCGCTTGTGGTCATTCTCGCACTTTTTGCCGATTCGCCCGAGCCACACATACCTAGCGAGCAGCTACAGCAGGCTTTGTTCGACGGGCCAAGTGAATACGGAACCCTGAGCGAATTCTACGAAGAGGTTTCTGGTGGCCGACTCGGTGTCAAAGGTCAAGTTGCCCCCTGGATCAGAACGAGCCTCACCATGGAGGAGGTAGTCGCAGGTTCTTATGGTCTCGGAGACAGCGCGCGAACGGGCGAGTACCTCCTAGAAGCACTGGCCGCGGCCGATGAGATCATTGACTTCGGATTGTACGACAACGACGGTCCGGATGGGGTTCCCAATAGCGGCGATGACGATCACCGGGTCGACGCCGTCGCATTTCAGTTCCTGGAGGTTGCCGCCTCGTGCGGCGGACCGTCAATTTGGCCGCACCGGTCTCGGATTGAGGGCTGGACGGAGGACAATGCTCCGTTCGCAACAGATGACAGCGAGCCAGGGGGAGAACCAATCGTCGTCAGCGATTACATCGTGCAGGGCGCGACCGACTGTGACGGAGTCGAGGCGCAGAAAGCGACGACAATCGCCCACGAGCTAGGCCATGTGCTGGGTCTGCCCGATCTCTACGATCGATCGCGCGGGACCGAACCGCAGCACCGTCATTGGGTTGTCGGGTGCTGGTCGCTCATGGCGGCTGGAGCGTGGGGCTGCGGCACTGATGACCGTGACGCATGGTTGCGACCAACTCACATGGGGGCCTGGGAAAAAGAACAGCTTGGATGGCTGACTCAAATCGAGCAGGTCGAACCGGTCCTCATACAGGAGCTGACAATCTCGCCAGTATTGGAGAGCGAGCACGTGCTGAAGCTCATGCTCGAAGACGGTGCGCAGTCGGATACAAACGAGTATCTGCTCATAGAGTACCGCACTCAGGAGGGGTTTGACGTAGACATCCCTGCAGCGGGCGTGTTGATCTACCATGTCGATCCAACTATGCCGAACAATCAGCTGCTCCGGCACGAACCGAACTGGTACAAAGTTGCCTTGCTCGAAGCTGACGGTAACGGAACTCTGCAGCGGAATTTCGCGGAAGGGGGCAACAGAGGCGAGCCTGGTGATGCGTGGGGTGCGTCAGGAACGGGCCAGCTTTCCTATTCCACGACCCCCTCTAGTCGCCTCAATTCAGGTGCAGCGTCACCGGTAACGATATACGAGATCACAGTCGCCGGTGGCGCAGCCAGTATTACGCTGTCCACGACAAGAGTCGCGGACGCGACCCTCATGCACGCCTTCCTGGGGACCACCGCAACACCACTCACTGCCGAGGAAGAGGACTACCTCGATTCGTACGGCAATAACAACGGTCAGTACGATGTTGGGGATTTGAGGGCGTATTTGAGGCGCTGAAAAACTTCCAACATTCAACAAAGAACATCCAACACCCAACGGTGGGTAATTCAGACTCCCGTTGGATGTTGGATGTTGAACGTTCGATGTTCGATGCTCCCTAGCCCAGCTTCTCCTTCAGTATACTCTCCAGAGTGGGCTCACCAATTTCCTGCAGCTCATACCGCACGCGCTGAGCCGGCTTCTTGATCTCGATCAACCGACGAAGGTCGATCGGGGATCCTATCAATACCAGGTCAGCCGGAACCGCGTCGATAGTCTCGGCCAATTCCTTCGTCTGCTCTTCGCCATAACCCATTGCCGGAAGGACGTTACCGGTCGTCGGGTACTTCTCGAACGTGTCCTTGATCGTAC
>JBDHHK010000027.1:0-30052 GCA_039589395.1 Gemmatimonadota bacterium | reverse complement strand
GATGCTGAGGTGTGTGTCGCAGACCTGTCCGACAGGTTCGGTTCTTATGGAACTATCGGGCTGAGTATCGCGCATGCCTCTCCCGGCGCCTGGACACTGACTTACCTCGCACTTTCCTGCCGTGTGCTTGGCCGCGGTATCGAACGAGCTTTTCTAAGTTATTTACTCGAAGATGCTCGCCGACGCGGTTTCCCGATCGCCCGCGCTCTGTTTCGGTGCACCGGACGTAATAGACAGATGCTCATTCTCTACCATATGAGTGGTTTTCGGTCAAACGAAACTGGCGGCGACGAGACAACGGTCTTGGAACTCCCCCTCGATGCTGTGCCGACACCTCCCTCGTGGGTCACGGTCTCATGAAAGTGCTGCTGATCGATATCGTGCGGACAACCTTGGAAGAGGTGTGGCCGTCTGTCGAGCATTCGCTGGGCCTCATGTACTTGAGCTCGTCGCTCAAGCAACAGTTCGGCAATCTACTGGACATAAAGATTGTCACCTTGATCTCGAAGCCGAGTCTCAGAGAGCAAGAGACCGAGTCGATGAGGGCTGTTCTCGAAAACTGGGAGCCGGACGTGGTTGGCATCCGCAGTCTTTCGATTGGCAAGGATTCACTGTATGGGCTCGCCGACACCGTCAGAGAGTGGTGCAAAGACTGCCTTTTGATCGTGGGTGGGCCGCATGCCACCGATCAACCTGACGAGATTCTCGACACGAGTGACGTTGACTGTGTCGTGATCGGTGAGGGTGAACGCACGTTGTGCGAATTGATGGAGCGATATAATTGCGGACAGTCGTATGATGATGTGAGTGGAATAGCCTACAGACGAAATGGAACGATCGTCAAAACTGCGCCTAGAACAATGATCACGGACCTCGACTCGCTCCCGCTGCCCGACTACTCGCTGATTGACCTGGACCAATTCGCTAACCGGTATCAGACGTTCACAGCAAAGATCTATCAGCGCCACGGCAACGTTCTCACGACTCGTGGGTGTCCTTACCGCTGCATGTACTGCCACAACATCCTCGGAAAGCGGTTTCGCGCGCGATCTCCGAAGAGCGTGTTTGCGGAGATTCGTTACCTCCACGACTTTTACGGTCTGACCGACTTCCAGATCGTCGACGACATCTTCAACCTCGATCTCGAGCGTGCCAAGCAGATATGCGATCTGATCATCGATAGTGACATGCGGCTCACGCTTTCGTTCCCCAATGGCGTTCGCGGCGACCGCATGGATGAAGAGTTGCTCGACAAGATGGCGGCCGCGGGAACGAAGTTCATGTCGTACGCAATCGAATCTGGCTCGCCGCGCATTCAGCGACTCATTCGCAAGAACCTGAATCTCGCCAAAGTAGATGCCGCAATTCGATATTCTGCCCAGCTCGGCATCATCACGAGGGGATTTTTTATGCTCGGGTTCCCCTCGGAGACGGAAGCAGAGGTGCTCGAGACAATAGAGTTCGGGAAACAGTCGGCGCTGTGTGGTGCGACCTTTTTCACGGTAGTGTATTTCCCCGGTACCGAGCTGTATCAGTTGGCGCATTCTCTGGGGTTCTTTCAGGACAGCGAGCTCGAAGTCAAACGCGACTATGTCCAAGTAGGTGAGGGACCGTATGACTTCAGCGTCGGGCGGTTGAACGAGCTGAAACTCAAGGGCGTACGGGAGTTCGCATTTACCCGAGAGCGAATCAGCAACGCTCTCGAGTTACTGCCGAACTACTTCACGCAGCGAGAAATCGATGGCTTCCTGATGGCATACATAGTCAGCGCGAAGCTCACGCTCGAACAGATTGACGATGAAGAGGTGCGCCGCCTTCTCAGGCGGTACTTCGTCGTAGCAGATCGTTTCTCTAAGAAGTCCGAGTTCTATGTCTGACCCTCGCGATCGACTGATGAATGAGTCACGAGACGGTGTCCCGCATCAGCGGGAGCGGGCAGACGTGACGCGCGAGGTCAGAGAATTCTACGAGAGGTATCACTTTCCGAGTTTCCGACCCGTCGAGCAGGACGGTCTGATACTCATGCGAAGATTGACACAGTCTGCTTCCCGCTGGAGCACCCGAGAACACGACCGTCGGATGCGAGTACTCGATGCGGGATGCGGCACCGGCAACACTGTGATTGGGCTGGCAAAGCAAAATCCGGATGTGCAGTTCCTCGGCATCGATATTTCGGAACCGTCACTGGCGATCGCGACTGATGCCGCCACGGCCGACGGTGTAGGAAACATCGAGTTCCGTAAGTGGAACTTGCTCGATAGACTGCCTGAAAACGAAGACTTCGATGTCGTGATGTGCCTCGGCGTGCTGCACCACACGGCCGATATGGCGTTAGTACTCAACAACCTGTCTTTCGCGTTAGCCCGAGACGGGGACATGTTTCTCTGGGTGTATGGTTTGCACGGGAGGTATAGGCACCTCCTTAACGCTCGTTTGCTGGCAATGTTGATGGCGGTTGGTGACGATTCCGAGGATCCAGTATCGACCGCGCTCGATTTCATCGATCACGCAGGCTCGGGTATGGTGCGGGACGAGCTGAAGAGCGCCACGGACCGTATGGCCGACATGGAAGACGTATTCCGCGAGCCCGCTTGGATCGCCGACCAGCTATTCCATCCCCATGAGAAGTCTGTCGACATAGTCGAGTTGAAAACTCTGGTAAAGAACGCAGGTCTGGAGTTGTCTGAGTGGCTCGCGGTTGACGAGCGGCCGGAGACACACTTCGCCTCTCCAACACTGTGTGACCGCTTTCGGCGCCTGTCTTTGCACAAGCGTTTGGTCGCACTCGATCTGCTGCTCAAACCGGATCGGTATTTTGTCTTGCTCGAACACGCGGGTAACGCGAGCAGCCACACAAGATGATTGTCCTGGGATATAGTGGGTTCACTAGAGACTCCAGGCGCGCGAGTCGTGGTCGTTCCCTTGGAATGATTGGCCTCGGCTTCGACAACATGGTGCAGTTCGTCGATGGCGAACCGCCTTTATCGCTGTTCCCTCTGGGTTTCTTTGGACACGATGCTTCCGCCGCAATCGTCGTGAACGGTAGAGTCGTGGCTTGTGCGGCCGAAGAGCGGTTCGCTCGCGTAAAACACAGTCTGAACTTGGCCGGCAATCCACTCCTGCCCCGCAATGCGATCCAATACTGCCTCGAAGCTGCCGGGGTAACGATCGACGACGTGGATGTCGTTGCTTTTTACTGCGACTTCAACGAGGAACGAATTGCCGAGCGGTACACTTGCCTGAAACCATTCTTGAGGGATGGAACCGCGAGAATCGTATCTGAGTCGTATGAAGAGGTGTTTCGTAGTATGCTGACCCGCGAAGTCGTGCTCGAGCAGTTCGTAACCATGACGGGCACGAGACCACGGCGGTTTGTCACCGTGCCCCATCACCTCGCACATGCCGCGAGCACATTCTACGCATCAGGATTTGGAGAGGCACTGATTCTGACGGTCGACGGAGCGGGCGAAGTAGAAAGCTCGCTACTAGCCGTCGGTAGTGAAGGCTCCATTGATCCGCTAAAAAGGTGGTTCCTACCAACGTCGCTCGCTACGCTCTACCTCATCTTTACGGTGTATCTGGGATTCCGGAGTCTCGACGACGAGTACAAAGTGATGGGATTGGCTTCCTATGGTGATCCATCCCGTTACAGGGGTTACTTCGACAAGGTGGTCGAGCTCGGTGAAGAGGGTTTGTACTCAACCGCTTCAATATCGCGGCCGGATTTTGGAGAACTGCTGGTTGCCGAGCTCGGGGCGCCGCGGTCGTTCGAGGACCAGATCGAGGAGCGACACGCGGATATTGCTGCCTCACTTCAGGAGGCGGTCGAGCGTGCCGTACTCCACGCACTGCGCCATGCAAGGGAATTGAACTCAAACGCCAGCCTGTGCTTGGCAGGAGGGCTGGCACTCAACTGCGCTTTGAACGGAGCCATAGCAAGATCCGGTTTGTTCGAAAAGATATGGGTACAACCTGCGGCAAGCGATGAAGGGTGCAGTGTCGGAGCAGCACTGTTTGTCTCAAACCAGCATTCACCGGGGCGGGGCCCAGCATGGACGGACGCTTACATCGGACCGAAATTCTCTGCAACAGAAATCGAGCAGACGCTCAAACGTCACCGTGAGAGCCTAACCTGGAGCGTTCCGGACGATCCTGCCAGGAGTGCTGCGCGGGAACTCGAACGCGGCAAAGTACACGGCTGGTTTCAAGGCAGAATGGAATTCGGGCCACGCGCGCTCGGTAATCGCAGCATTCTTGCGGACCCGCGCGACCCTGACATGAAGGATCGGATCAATCGCAAGGTCAAACGCCGTGAGCCATTTCGTCCGTTCGCTCCGGCCGTCCTGGATTGTGAAGCAAACGAGTACTTCGAGATGGGCCCGTTGGACTCATCGCCCTACATGTTGTTCACGGTGCCGGTGCGCCAGGCGGCGCGGGGCACGTTGCCCGCGGTTACACACGTAGATGGCACCGCAAGGGTCCAAACCGTGTCCTACGAGTCAAACCCGCTTTTCTTCAGGCTAATATCGGAGTTCAAGGCACTCACGGGTGTGCCGGTCGTGTTGAACACTTCTTTCAATGTTCGCAACGAACCGATCGTGTGTTCGCCTGACGACGCCGTTCGCTGTTTTCTCTCGACCGACGTCGATTCTGTGACGATCGGCCCGTTTCTGGTCGAGAAAGCGAAGTGACGGCAAACCGTGACGTGGCGCTCGTAACGGGTGCTGCCGGGTTCATCGGGCGCGAGGTCGTACACGCGTTGAGCCGACGAGGTGCAACCGTCCGGGCGGCGGTGCGAAAAGTGGCCAATGCGCAGTTGTTTGAAACAACACCGAATGTCGACTGCGTCGTCACGGACCTTCGAAACGTTCGATCGCTGCGGACGGCTTTGGACGGAGCCAGTTCGGTTTATCACTTCGCTGCAGTGATGCGCGGCAAAGGGAATACCCAGGAAATCAACGATGTGAATGTGGCCGGCACCGAAAGCCTGTGGGACTGCGCTGCCGATTCCGGGGTCGAGCGAGCCCTGTTTTGTAGCACTGTTTCGGTGTATGGCCTGCTGGCCGGTTCGGCACAGCCCATCTCGGAGAGTATTGTTCCGAAGGCGGTCGAGCCCTACGGCCGTGCGAAACTACTGGCCGAGCGCGTTGCGCTCGACGTGGGTCGAAATCGAAACGTTGCGACCACGGTGATCCGCCCCGCGGCCGTTCTCGGGCCGGGCGAGCGAAGCTTGTTCGGTCGCGCGATTCGAAGAGCCGCGCTCACACGGCTGCTCATACCAGGGGCATATTCGCACAACAGGTTCAGCTACGTCCACGTGTCAGACGTTGCCGAGGCGGCGGTTCACGTGATGAGTTTGTCTGCTGCAGACGGCGAGTTGTACAACGTTGCAGTCGACCGGCCGATCTCGTTTGACCAGGCCTTCGAAGTGTACAAGAAGGTGCTCAGCAAGGCTGGCAGCGCTTTCTGGCGTCCGAAGCTGCTCGCCGCAGTCTCCGCTCTACTGCAGAGACACCCGAGAGCGCTGAGTCGGCTTATGTGGGGAGGGAACAACAGCCCCGTGTTTCCGGTATGGCGGTTGGACCGGGAGCTGGTGTTTACATCGAAGAAATTGTTGGACACCGGCTTCAGGTTTTCCTGGCCGGACTTCGAGGACGTCCTGGAATCATGCCTGGCAAATTAGATCCGACCGTTTCCGGATCAAACGCTCAGCCGAGAGCGTATCGAACGCTCGTCCAGGCCGAATTGCGCCGGTTCGTAACGATGCCTCCCCCGGGGATGCGGTGGATGCAGGTTTATCCACCTGTCGATCGACTCTTCGAACGCGTCCGACCAACCGAGCCCGAAATGCTCGTGGATTTTCCGAACCTCATTAACCGGATTACGGACCAGTTCGTCGAACGAAACATCCAGAATCTGATGTGGCGAGATAAGAGACCGCGCCATGTCCCCCCGTTGGAGAACCGTATGCGCGCGCTCGAGGCATTCCTGGCCCAGATCTGCGGCCCGACATGTCGCGTGGATAACGTTTCGGAAACACAGAACCATACTGCAGAGGGAAGGAAGAGTGTGCGAAAGTTCTCTGTGTGTCTGAACGATCAACGCGTCCGGAAACACGGTTAACAGTGTTTCGAGGCTGAATAGATGAACGGCGGATTTCAGAACCCATCGGCTTTGAGGATGACCGTATTGCAGGATCTGCAGCTGCGAGCGGTACTCCTCGTACGCCCGCCGTGTTGTATCAGACGAAACACCTTTGATCCACTCCCAATAGCCAGGGACACCGTAGTGCATGGCAAAGGCTGGGCTGGTGAAGCTGTGGTTAATAAGCGGATAGCACTCTTCCGCGTCTTCCTCGTGTATCGGGTGGACTACACGGAGACCGGGTGCAGCGAAGTAAAGCGCGCGAAGTTGCCGTCGCGTCATGGCAATCCGGCGTTGGGCTTCGCGTTCGTTCGGTGTGCACGGTGGCGCCGGCTGAATCAGCTCCCAAGTGCGAGGTGCTCGAGCGTCCGGGGCGAGGGCGAGCAGATTGTGCAGCATCGTGGTGCCCGTTCGGGAGAGTCCGACGATGAACAGCGGTCGCGCGACAGGGGCGGTCGCGATGTTTGGGATCCGGCGGATGCTATCACGTATCCAAAGACGGTTGACGAGATAGCCGATCAATGCCTCCTGAATGACCTTTCGACCGACAGGAGTCAGTCGTGCGTCGTCATTCAATGACTCGACGAGGGACTCCAGTCCAACACCGAAGAACGAGTCCCCGAAATCACTCAAGCCCGTTCTTCGCACTGCACTTTCCAAGAGTTTCTTGGTCTCGAATGGACGCGTCTTTGTCTGAAGGTGTGAGGCCGCAATGAGTACTCGGTTGACTGCACGCAACCACGCTGGTGGACGATCTACCGTTGGTGGAGCGGCAGACTCAGGCACACACACCCCGCGGTTTCGGTTTTACCGGCCGAGCGAGAATCATCCTGATTGGAGCGAGTTGTTTCTCGACGCGAGGATGCGCGCCGTGCAACTTCGCCCACTGCTTCAACCACCGGTGGCGTTGTGGCGGGAGTTCCAGCGTCGGGCTAGAAGCTGGTCGAGGGTTGTTCGGAACCACCAGATTAACCGGCGGCTTGCCCGTGCTGGTCGAGAGGACTTTCGACCTCTCTACCTGCTCTGGACGACGCAGCGATCCTGCAACTTTCGGTGCACTTACTGTGACGATCATCAAGGTGCGCGATACCCCGATCTACGGAATGAAGGAGTGCTCGGTACCGACCAGGCCGTCCGCATGCTCGAGATCATGCGGACCAAAACGCCTTCGGTGCTTTTGGCCGGCGGTGAGCCGACACTTCGCAAAGATCTTCCCGTCATCACACGCGCTGCTCGTAATCTGAACTACTACCCGATCATTGTCGACACCAATGGGAGTGTTGTCCACAGGCTCCTGGCGAAACCGGAATGGAGTTCGTGGCTCGCGGATGTCGATCATCTTGTGGTGAGTCTAGATGCGCTGGAAACTGAGGTACTCACGAGCATGTGGCGTTACGCCAATGCGCGGGACGTGTTACGCAACATCCTGCTCCTGCGCGAGCTGGCCGGCGAGATGCGGTTCGAGTTGATGATCAGCACGGTCATTCAACCAAACGCCATCCGACACGCCTGCGATGTGTTGAACTGGTCGAACGACCTCGGGATCTGCTTCTGTCCTATGCCAAAGAATGTGGGGCCTACAATCGATCGGTCGCTGCTACACGATGAGGATTACCGGAGACTCGTTGCGCTCATTCTCGATCGCAAGCGGGCAGGCTACCGTATTGCCGGTTCGCTGCGGATGAACGAACGGTTGCTGACTGCGGAGAAGCTCGAATGCCGCAACACTCTCAAGCCTCACATCGATCATAACGGAAATCTATTCTGGCCCTGTAAGCCAAGCGTCGAAGTCGAACCTCTCGAGGTCAACGTGCTCGAATTCAATAGCGTAGACGAGATCTACGACTATGCATCGGCAATCATAGACCCCACAGGATTTCAGAACCGGTGCGGGGCACACTGCAACTGGTCTCAGCACTACACGACCGATGCCTACGCATATGGCCTCAAACACGCGTGGAGCATCCTGCTCGAAATCGTGGGTTTCCTCAGGGCCGTGTAGCGTTTAGAGCACAATTCTCTACTCTATCTCTACTCAAATGGAAAACGGGCGACGAGCTGACCGTCCTTCTTCAGAACATTACCCCTCGCGATGAATGTCTCGATCTCTAGCTTGTCGTTCAGAATCAACATGTCCGCATCGTACCCCTTCTCGATTCTGCCTTTCGAGTCGGACAAGTTCAGGGCGGCGGCCACGTTCGTCGTCATATAGGGCAGCGCTTCTTCGAGCCCAAAGCCCGCTTCCCTTACCATGTGCAACAACTCGGCGAACACCGCTCTGAGAGATGCAATCCCGATGCGCTCCAGATTGCCCTCTTTATCGTAGGTGGAGTAGCTGCCATAACCGTCTGATGAAAAGGTCATCTTCTCTAGCGGTACGTCGGCCTCTTTCGCGGTTTTGATTATTTGGGCGGGGCGTGCGGCTTCTCCTACGCCAAATCCGCAAGTGTAGTCGACGTATCCACCGCGTTTGGCGAATTCGAAAGACTCTTCGACAAGACGCTTCGATCTGTTCAAGTGGGTTGGCCGGAACACGTTTATCGGCAAGTCGCTTTCGTCGACGACGCTGAAAATCGGCTGTAGGCCCCGCCGCCCCTCACCCATATGGACCGTCAGCATCTGAGGTTTGCCAGACAGCATGCCGGCAACTTTCACATCGGACGCAAGCCGGATGAACTCCTCGTCGGTCATATGTGACGACCTGTGATCGGAAAGAGCCACCTTGCATCCGATTATTTCCTCGATGAAGACAATATCGCTTTTCACGCTCCCCGTGATCGTGGGCGACGGATACTCATAGGAACCAGTCAAGCAGAAGGCGGTAAATCCCAACTCGTCGAGCGCCTTGGTTTTCGCAACCAGATTCTCGATGGAGCGAGTGGAGGCGTCAGTTCCCAAAAGTCCGACCACGGTGGTGACCCCACTTTCGATCATTTCCACCGTCTTGAGTTCGGGTGCCCGGGTCGTAAACCCTCCCTCACCTCCCCCACCAGTGATATGGACATGTTGGTCGATGATTCCCGGTATAGTCACGCTGCCGGAGCCGTCCAAGATCGTCGCGTACTTTTCGTCGATCTGTATGGATTCGCCGATATGCTCGATCTTCTCACCGCATGTCAACACGTCTCTGACGCCGACATGTTTTGGATCGTATACATCGATATTCTTGAATAGGATCATGACGACTATTCACCTTGTATGCGTGCAATGCCAATGCCGGTATAGGCCAGCAAAATCGCGAACACGATTCCCGTGTAGTTGAGCACGGCCCACGGCAAGTACGCCACCGTCTCGACGCCCAACGTCACTGCCATGAATGCACCTGCCGCCGACCATGGTATGAGTGGTACAATGACTGTGCCGGAGTCTTCCAACGTTCTCGACAGGTTCTTTGGATGAAGACCACGTTTCGGATAGGTCTCTTTGAACAATTCACCTGGCAGAAGAATCGAGAGGTACGAACTGCCGGTGATGAACGCCGTCGTAACGCAGGACGCGATCGTTGAGAGTATGACGCCCGATGTCCGCTTCACTCTACTCATCAACGCACTGAGTACCGTTTCGAGCATACCCGACTTGCTCATGATGCCGGCGAAACCCATAGCGCTAAATATCAAAACGGTGGTTTTCGTAACCGACATGACACCGCCCCGGTTGATGAGGCGAGTCACGTCGTCGGATACGCCACCTTCAAAGCCTGTCATGAACACATCGAATCCTTCGACTAACGAGGTGATGCCATCCCTCACTGAAAAACCCTGGATCAGCAAGCCAAGTATCACCGAAAACAGGCTGGTGCCGAGCATGGTCGGTATAGTTGGCCACTTCTTCAGCGAGCCCGTGATGATCAACACAACGGGTAGGAGCAATATCAGGTTCAATTCGAACATCTGACTCAGCTGGTCCAGCAGCGCTTGGACTGTTTCGGGTGTTGCTACGCTACCGGCAGCGTTGAGGCCCGCGATCGTGTAGACGATCAAAGACACGAGCATTGCCGGAATTGTCGTATAGAAGAGGTGTCTGATGTGTTCGTACAATTCACTTCCTGCAGCGATCGGCGCGAGATTAGTGGTGTCCGATAGGGGGGAAATCTTATCTCCAAAATAGGCGCCTGCGACTACCGAGCCCGCTGTTGCCGGCAATGACACGCCGAGTCCACCAGCGATCCCCATCAGTGCGACACCGACGGTTCCGGCCGATCCCCACGATGTGCCAGTGACAGTCGATACAATTGCGGTGATGAAGAAGGCGGTGACCAAGACAAATTTTGGATTTACGATTTGCACGCCGTAGTAGATGATCATCGGTACGGTGCCACAGAACATCCATGAGCCGATCAGGAAGCCAACGCTCCAGAGGATCAGAATGGCGGGCATCGCATCAGCTATCTTCTGAATGACTCCAGCTTGCATGTCTTTCCACGTCAAGCCGTGCCGCCAAGCGATGATACCCGCAACAAAAGCGGACACGATCATCATGGGTGCGGGTTCGAACTTGAGCATGCCGCATCCGATTCCCAGCAAGAGCACGATGCTCACGATAGGAATCGACGACATCAACAAACTCGGAGGTCGGAGTGTATTCCCTGTCATTGCTCGCCCTTTCGCCGCTCGTGCGGCCCAGCCAAATGTATCAAAAAGGCAGCGACGGTGGGCCAGCTGGGAGTATCCTGCGGTCGGCTGACCACACTTTTGACAAAGCTGTTTCTTCGCCGTAACGTCCATACTAGGACTCGTTGGAGCCCCAATCGAAAGCGGACGTTCGGCACTTCTTCTGGAGGGCAAAATGGACACCATTCTCAGAATTGATATGGGTGGAAACGGCGGTCCCACGATCACCAAAGAGGCTCCGGGAGATTACGCCGGTCTGGGAGGTAGGGCGTTCACTTCGAAAGTCGTTTCGACGGAAGTGCCGCCGACATGTCATCCGCTTTCGGCAGAAAACAAACTGGTGATCGCACCGGGGCTGTTGAGTGGGACGGCGGCATCCATCTCCGGGCGGTTATCGGTCGGATGCAAGAGTCCTCTCACCGGCGGCATCAAGGAAGCAAACTCTGGCGGACAGGCTGCGCAGGTTCTGGCAAAGTTGGGGTACGCCGCGATCATCTTAGAGGGAAAACCAACGAATGGTGACCTGTACAAAGTCTTCATAGACGCAGACGACGCGAAGATCGAAGCGGACAACAGCCTGAAAGGACTCTCCAACTACGATCTCGTTGAGAAGATGCAGCAGGAGTATGGAGAGAAGATCGCCTGCATCTCGATCGGTCAGGCGGGCGAGATGAAGATGAGCGCGGCATCGGTCGCGTGCACGGACATCGAAGGCAGGCCCACTCGGCACGCCGGGCGCGGCGGAGTGGGCGCAGTAATGGGCGCCAAGGGCGTCAAGGTAATCGTTCTCGATCAGTCGAACGTGAAGATGCGTTCTCCGAAAGACCCTGAGAAATTCAAAGCGGCCAACAAGACATTCGTTGCGGGGCTCAGGAGCCACGGAGTCACGGGCGAAGCGCTCCCCGCATACGGTACCAACGTACTGACCAACATCATCAATGAAGCCGGCGCTCTGCCGACCAACAACTTTTCAATGGGCCAGTTCGAAGGGGCCTCCAAGATAAGCGGCGAAGCCGAGGCCGAATTAGAAATCGCCAGGGGCGGCAAGGCGACGCACGGATGCCACCGTGGCTGCGTCATCGAGTGCTCGGGCATCTTCAACGACGAAGATGGCAACTACCTGACCAAACAGCCCGAGTACGAGACCGTCTGGGCGCACGGAGCCAACTGCGGCATCGATGACTTAGACGCCATCGCGCAGCTGGATCGCTTGGACGACGACATCGGCCTGGACACCATCGAGATGGGAGCGACCATCGCTGTGGCGATGGAGGCTGGTGTGGCCGAGTTTGGAGATGGCGAAGCCGCCATCAACCTCCTGAAAGAGGTGGGTCAGGGCACACCACTGGGGCGCATACTCGGCAACGGCGCAGCGGTTACCGCGCAGGCCTTCGGCTTGGAGCGGGCGCCGGTGGTGAAGGGGCAAGCCATGCCAGCGTACGATCCCAGAGCGATCAAAGGGAGTGGCGTCACATATGCCACATCGCCCATGGGGGCGGATCACACCGCCGGGTACGCGGTTGCGACCAATATCCTCGGGGTCGGCGGCAACGTAGACCCGCTCGATCCTGAAGGCCAGATCGAGCTTTCCAGGAATCTCCAGATTGCCACTGCTGCCGTTGACTCGACGGGTATGTGCCTCTTCATCGCATTTGCTGTCCTGGACCAGCCGGAGACGTTCCAGGCATTGATCGATATGCTCAACGCATTCTACGGCTTGAGCTTGGATGGCGATGGTGTAACGGAACTCGGCAAGACGGTTCTCAAGATGGAGAGAAAGTTCAACGAAGAAGCGGGCTTCACCTCGAGCCACGATCGTCTGCCAGGGTACTTCAATACCGAGAAACTGCCGCCTCACAACGTCACCTTTGGGGTAAAGGATGAGGCGCTGGATGAGGTGTTCAACTTCTGACGGGAGAACGCCCCACAGGATCCAAAGTGAATGACGGGAGAATACGGGAACTGTCACTGACGGTTGAATCCCGTATCCTCCCGATCTTCTTTTCTATTCTGCAAGACGGGTTTCTGATCGAAGCGCAGTTGGGCTGCAGTATCAGAGAGTTTCTCCGCAAACGATGCCAGCTCGCGCACGATACAATTGCCAATCGGATCAGCACTGTATTCCTGGATGGGAAACCGGTCGACGATTTGGATAGTGTGTTCATCAAGGAGAACTGCACGCTGGCGCTGTCCGGCGCGATGCCAGGACTGGTAGGTGCTGTGATGAGAAGCAACAGCCCACTGCGGTCGTTCCGCAACTCCATCACCCACGGCGGTGATGAAAGAAGCGAACAACAACTGCAAGATGGCTTGATCAGGTTGAAGCTGTTCAATACTGTAATGAGCGAGTTGGCGCCTTCCTTCCTGAGAAAGGGGATATTGCTGCCGCCGCACGCCATGAAGGACCTCTTCTTCAGACTGCCGGATGATAACCGCGGAGGTTTGAGAGAAGCGTTTCTGGACCGCGAGCGAGTCCCAATAGACCTCTTACAAGACGAAGAATTCCTATCCGAATCTAATCTCGTCTCGTTTTCCGTGAGTACCGAAGAATGAACGTCAAGATCAAGCTGTTTGCGACGCTTAGAGACGGACGTTTCGAGGAGCAAGTCAGACGCTACGATCCGGCAACGACCGTTGGTCAGGTCTTAGAGAATCTGAATATCCCCGAAACGGAAGTGAAGATCGTTTTCGTGAATAACAGGCACTCTAAGCTGGACCGTGAGCTGCACGACGGAGATGTAGTGGGCATCTTTCCGCCTATTGGAGGTGGTTAGAGTCATTGTTGGCGAGCGAATGCTGCAGGGAACCGGTTCGTGTCGATGGGGCTCTACAAGGAGCCCCATCGGCGTACTAAAACACGAACTGCGTTAAGGTATGGGCATGTCAGATACGGTCGTCTCCTCCGCCCCTGCGAGACGGATCCCATTGAACACGAACTGAAACGTTCCGTGCGGTTGCCCGCGGTACAGCACCTCGGGCCCGAATAGGTATAACGTTCCGTTGCCTACGTCCGCCTCAATGGCCGCAAGGCCATTTTGCGCATGCTGTTGCCCCCAGGCCCAACCGCTCCTGAGCGGGGTATCCGAATCGTACCACGCCACTCGACGAACACCCTGAGCTTCCGCTCCCGGCTGCAAACGGAATACGGGACTGTCGTCGAACATCATGTCTACGTGTTCGTCGAGGCCGTAGGCTACCGGGAGGGCGTTGTCCACACGCGCCTCGAGTATGGCGCCCGGAATGTAGTACTCGACCTCCGGCAGAGGACGTCCGTTTGCATCCACCATATGGTTACCAATGGGCAGACCGAGGTGTGTCGCCAAGCTCGTAGAGGTGCCAATGGTGATGATGGTACCGCCATCATCCAGGAACTCCCTGAGCTGAGGTACCGTGACGTCCGTGCTAACGCCTCCGAGGCGGTCCCGATACTCCGCCGGAACGGCTGCCGGATCGAAGTTCTGGGTGGAGTATTCGTCATCGTCCGCCAGAGCGACCGTTGTTGGAATGGCTCCCGTCGGGAAGACCAGTACGTCGAAGTCCCGCTTGAGATTGCCCTGGTCCATCCTGGGCGGATACACGACCTCGAACGGGAATTCGAACTGCTCGAACAGCCACCGGACCCAACCCGAGGGCATCGACCCTCCGTACTGGTCCCAGAGCCCGATTCGAACGTTCTTCAACAGCAGTGCATCCACGCTGGGCATTGAGGATACACCCTCAAAGTTGACACCCAACTCTGAGGCCAACTCCTCGAGGTGTCCCGGCGTGCCGCGGTCGGATTGGATGTAGATGGTGCCGGCCGGATACTGAGTGCCGTCGACAGTGACTGGCTGGCTGAGCCAGTAGACGTTCTCACCGCTTTCCGCCAAACGGTTCATTACCACGAACGCGTCGACGTAATCGTGGCTCATCAAAAACCCGTTGGCGCTCTGAGCGTTGGAGATGGTACCAGCAGGCGTTTGGGCAAACCCTTCAATCTGCTCGAATGGTCCGTCAAACCCATCCATGATACGGTCGAACTCGACCCCCATCTGGAATGCCAGAGTCCAGCCGGTGGCATCGTACGGGGGAGTCGGTGGACCGCCGGGGTACGCGAAATCGTTGGGATGGTCCTGGGGCTCGAACATGTCGATGACAAACGGCCTGAACGCCTGTGCTGCTTTTACCACATAGGAGCCGCGCGGGTAACTCTCGCCAGCGACTCGGAAATCGGCGGTTGCCCGGTGAATCGTGACACCGCTCTTGATCAGGGTATTCACGAACTTCGTCGCGGTGGGAAAGTCCGTCTGATCCGCCGGCAGGATGTACCCCCTGGGATCACGGTGGGCAGGGTCGTTCAAAACCTCTTCGTACAGGTGTGCCGGTAGGCCCCTGGCGCCGCGGCGGAGCTCCACTTCCGAGCCGGTCCCCGCGGCTTCGAGAGCGGCAATCCTCTGAGGATGGATCGTCCAATGGTCTCTGCTGCCGCGATCGATTGAGCTTTGCCCCATGCGATAGATGTTGTAGAGCACTTTGTCCCTATTTCTAGACGCATAGTCCAAAACGGCCCGGTCGCACGTGATGTAGTACTCGATCGCCTCTCGGAAGTAAAGCACGCCGGGCTTGACGGGATACGGCAGGTCGCTATGGGGCAGCTGGCGATCGGCGACGAGCGGAATCTCCACCGGCGTTGGGTTTCCCTTTATCTCGGCGAGAATACCGATAATGTTGTGCCAATACGGCGCGGTTCTCTGACCGCCATTCCACCACGTCGAGTAGCGAGCGCCAGACCGCATGACCGATCCAGGTTTGTTCTCGGCAACGAGCCGAGAGTGCATTTCCGTCCCGACCGCCTCGATACCCAGGATAACCATTGGATCAATGTTGTAGTTGAACGGATCGCGAAACGGCGGCAGGGCCACAACCGAGCCTAGCGGTCCGGTCTGATGCGGGTTGAACATGATTTGCGGAAACCACTCCCGATACAGAATGCGGCTCATGTTCTCCGTCTCAGACAAGTTGTTCATGTAAGCGTCGCGGTTGTTGTCGTGCCCGACGTACCAGTTGTAAAGCCGAGGCAACCCGCTGGTGGTTCGTTCTTCGGGTATGGGGTTCCTCATGTACCAGTTGGTGACCAGTTCCATTCCGTCAGGATTCGCATGTACCGCGAGGAGAACTACGTCATCCAAAAACCTCATGGTCTCTTCGTCGTTCTGGCTGACCATCTGGTAGATCAACAAGGGCAGTTGGTATAGGCCAACCACCTCAGTCCCGTGCAGGCCCCCGTCAATCCACACGACCGCCTTGCCTTCCTCTGCCAATGCGCGGGCGTCGCTGTCTGTGAGTCCCTCGGCCATCGCAAGACGTCGGGAGATCTCTTTGTAGCGTGCGAGGTTCTGGTGGTTCTCGGGCGACGTAATGATGGCCATGAGCTGCGTTCGGCCCTCAGAGGTCAAGCCAATCTCCTCTAAAACCATTCGGGGCGATTCATCGGCCAGCTTGCGAACGTAGGACTCATATTGAGTGTAGGTTGCGAGATGATAGTCGTCGCCGATTTTGAAACCGAAATGCTCCAATGGGGTGGTTATCTGTGCCCGAGCAGGAGCAACGGCCATAATGGCCACTGTAGTCAAAAGCGCAGTGAACCGGAGTGCTGCAAGTGTGTGGTTCGATTCCGTGCACCAGCGTGAAGAAAAACTCGTCAGCGTTGCCATGCGAATACCGCCTTTCGGAGGAAGCATGTCGGTTAGCAGGGGACGGAGGGCATCCCGAACAATCACTTTCGAAGTTAACTCAGTGTTTACGGTGGTGGCAGACTCCCTGGATAAGGACTACAGTGGTCGTTGCACGACCGGTGCTTTAGGGGTTGGTTTGAGTGTAGCCTCATCGCGAGTCAATGACATTCGGTAGGAGAGTGATCGTCGTGAGACCTAGACCTGTTCTGTTACCCGTGCTCATTCTCTTCTGCGTTTGTGCAAGCGCCGTCCTAGCAATGGCGTACTATTTGCCGCAGATCGCGCAGCGTAATGAGCCGTCTGGTGTTTTCGAGACAATCGAGCCGTTCAATAGCTACGGACACGTATACGACTCCGACAACATCGAGGCCATGCGTCCCCGGGTCATGGGTACCCACGGCGTCGTGTCCACGGGCCACTATCTGGCGACGATGGCCGGGATCGAACGGCTCAAGGCCGGCGGCAACGCGTTCGATGCCGGAGTTGCGGCGGCGATGGTCCTGAAAGTCACGAAAATGGGATACGCCGGATGGACGGGCGTCGCGCCGTTGATCCTGTTTTGTGCGGAGGAGGGTCGGGTGATCACCAGGGTCGGGGCGGGGACGAGCCCCGCCACGGCTACGCTGGATCATTTTCTCGAGCACGGCAAAACTCCGATCAACACGGCCCTATTGCCGGCTGACGTAGATGTGTGGCTCGCGGCTCTGGAACGGTATGGAACTATCGGGTTTGCTGAAGCCGCGCAACCCGCCCTCGAGGTTGCGGAGAACGGCTATCACCTCTACAAGATGCAGAAATGGCTGCTGGAAGATCAGATGGAAACGGTGCTGCGCTTTCCGTACAATCGCGAGTTCTGGTTCCAACACGGAGTTGGACAGCAGATGCTGGGTGACCTCATGGTCAACAGGGACCTCGGCAGACTGATCCGATTTTTGATGTTGGCCGAAGCGGAAGCCGTGGCTTCGGGTGGGGATCGGTCCGAGGGGATCAGAGCTGCACGAGACGCCTTTTATGCAGGTGAACCTGCCAGGGCGGTCGACGAGTTCTTCCGTGAGCAAGGTGGTTTGGTCACATACGATGATCTGGCGAACTACAAAGGGAAGTGGATGGAGCCCCTTCGCACGTCTTTTATGGGATACGACGTGTACGTTGGCGACGGATGGTCGCAGGGACCGCGAATGATCCTGATTCTCAACATGCTCCAAGATGTCGACCTGAGGTCGTTGGGATTCAATACTGCCGAGTACATTCACTTGCTCTCCCAGGTAATCAACCTGGCGTTTTCGGACAGTCACAGGTATGTAGCCGACCCAGACGTAGAGGCGGCGCCCGCATCTTTGTATACGGTGGAATACGCTCGATCGAGAATCACGCTGTTCGACGAGACTCACGCGTTCCAGGACATGCCTCCTTGGGGCGATCCAGAGACTATGTCGCCCGTGGCAGAGGATTCGCCCAGATCTTTTACGGAAACCGCGGCGGCCAGTACCGGCGACGATGTTCGGTCGTTCGACACCTCTTCACTCAACGTGATGGACGCGGACGGCAACATCTTTTCGATGACGGAAAGTGATGGTCACCTGAGCACCCCGATGATTCCTGGGTGGGGTTTCGGACTTGGAGCGCGAATGGAACAGTTCAACCTCGATCCGACGCTGGCGAACGTGATGGCTCCCGGCAAGCGACCCCGGAATACCAACAGTCCGGTGCTGATAATGAAGGACGGCCTGCCATTCATGGGTCTGTCTACCCCCGGAGGCGACCAACAGATACAGTCGCTCCTCCAGGTCTTCCTCAATGTCGTCGTTTGGGGAATGTCACCTGAACAGGCTCTCGACCAGCCGAGGTTTGGTAGCTACAACTTCCCGGGCACCGGCACGGAGGTGAACCTCAATCCGGCAGTGCTCAAGCTCGAGGATCGGATTCCAGAAGAGACCGCTCGTGCTTTGGAGCGCTTGGGGCACGATGTGCAGCAATGGGGACTCTGGAACTGGCATGCTTGCGCCCCGACCGTGACGTACAGGGATCCGGTCAACGGTGTTCTTTTGGCTGCGGGCGATGTGCGAAGGGAGACTTTTTCGTTGGGCTATTAGCGGCTGATTGCTTGCCGTCCCCCGCCCTCGGCGATAGGTTCTCGCACCCTAAAAGTCCCTCGAACGGCTCGTGGAGGACAGGCCATGACCAACGCTATCGGGCACGCACGGACGTACAGAGATCTCCTTGAGGCAGACCAGGACGGCCCGTATGTCTTCTCGCGCATCTTTTCCGACGAAGGCTGGCGTTCGGGCAGCCGCTCCAAGAAGAAGTTCAGGTTGCTCAAACGAATTGAACCAGTCCTGACTCCGATGCTGCGTGAAGGCGAGCACGTTTTCTTCTTGACGAAGGGCGTAACGTCGCTATCGCTGATCGAGTGGTGGCTATTCGGGATGGCGCTTTACTACTTGAATCGCCGAGCTATCGTGCTCACGACTCAACGCGTGCTTCTGCTGCAGCTAAACTCGCGTGAAAAGCCGCGCGAATTGAAGTCCCATATCGAGTGGCCTGCCATCGCCAAGCTGAAATCGACGCTGTTTGGTACGACACAAGTTGAGTTTCGCAGTGGGAAACACCTGAATCTCACTGGTGTTCCGCGCGCCGACCGCAAATGGCTGAAGACAGTCATGAACGAGGTCCTAGAGAAACTGGAACCGAGTGACGAATCCCTGGGAGCAGAGGAGCTTTGCCCACACTGCTACGAGCCGGTGTCACTGGGAGTTGCCAAATGCGACGCTTGCGAAGGTCTGCTCAAATCGCCCCGTCACGCCACGATTCTTTCGCTCATCTTCCCAGGTGCTGGCGATCTTTACCTGGGACATCGGGGATTCGCCGCGCTCGAGCTCTTTGTCTCGTTAGTGATTTGGATGGGCATAATCAGCTTGGCCGTCAATCCGAATTCCTCTGTTGGGGAGGTACTGACGTTTGCAGCCTTCATGATCGTCATCTACCACGGTGTGGACGCGTTTGCCACCCGCCGTATCGCCCTGAAGGGAGCCTACCCGGCGAAGGACACAAACATCACATGGCACTTCTTCGGTGCCGCTGCAATGCCGACGACGGCGTTCGTGATACTTCTTGCCTCGGCTGGGGGCAAGCTGGATCTCCGGCCTTTAGATACGCTGATCGCGAGCGAAGAGATTCCAGCTGACTACGTAACCGCGCTTCGCAACGACAATGTGATCAGGGCCGACGAGACGATCGACTATTTCTACTCGAAAGGAGTGGTGACGATTCTGGAAGACGGCAACCTGTTCACCGACGACCGAATCATATCGTATGCGTTTCCTGTGGAAGGCGCCCAGGTATATACGACGCCGTTCCGACAGGTAGCAGACCTTCACCTATTCCCCGCCCAAGCCCAGACAGAGGCGAACATCATACAGGTCGTGCCCGATCGTGGTCAGGTTTACCACCTCTTCGCACCCGATGATCCGGAAGAGGCCGACCTCTTCATGAGCGCTCTTCTCAAACGATGGCGTACTGTGCGAAATGACTATGGCGTAGGCATCTGGTTTGACGGCGGCATGGGCTACGGCTTTGAAGATGCGGTCGTGATTCGCGGACTGCCGTCCGTCGACTCGTCTGAAGTGGCCGAGCAATGGTGGCTCACGCTGTGGTTCGGTCAGGAAGGCGCCGATTGGAAGATCACCAATCGGGCTCGATACGAAATGGGCGGCCGTTTATTCGAGCAGGTGCTCGTCCAAGGCTCCACAGGTGGGCAGCGACAGGTCATGTTTGACGTCGGGCGGGCTGGCGACGCGCGGTAACGGCTCTACGACGAAACTTCTGAGTTTTCTCCACGTATTGCATTACGATATGTTGCAATAACGTATATAGTGCAGTTGGAACTTTCGTGGAGGCTCGATGTTCAGCCCAACTCTCAAGAAAGGCAGCATGGAGCTGTTGCTGCTGTCGTTAGTCGAAGATCAACCTCGCCACGGATACGAGATCGGACGCCTAATTGAGGCCAAATCAGGCGGGCGGCTGCAGTTCAGGGTGTCTTCCCTGTACCCAGTTCTGTGCCGCATGGAGGATCGAAGGTGGGTCAAGGGCCGTTGGGTTGAGAAAGCTGGTGAGCGTCGAAGAAGGTTCTATCAACTGACTCCCAAAGGAAAGGAGGCGTTGGCTGAGCAGCGAGAGACGTGGGAAGAGTTCAAGACCGCCCTTACACTGATATTGGATACGAACAGTGCGTGATTGGAACGCGTACGTTCGAGAGCGGTTGGAGCAAACAGGCATCGAGGGGCAAATCGAGCCAGAAGTCGTCGAAGAAATTGTTTCTCAGTTGCACGATTGTTACTCAGAGGCAATCTCTCGTGGGGTCTCGGAAGAGGCAGCTGATGCAGTCGCATGCAGTCACGTGGATGACTGGGACTCGATGGCGTCTGATATTCTCCGGTTGAAACCTGCCCTTACTGGTTCGAGTGTAGATCGGCTTTTGGAGCGCTCGGAGCAGTCCCTGCGGGTACATGGTGGGCGAATGGCAGTTGTCGCAGACCTCCTTCAGGAGCTGCGGTTCTCTTTCAGGCGCTTGCGCAAATCTTATGGTTTTTCCCTCGTGGTGCTGATGACCTTGGCCGTTGGGATCGGAGCGAACACGGCCATCTTCAGCTTGGCAAACGCAGTGTTGCTGAGGCCGTTGCCGTATGAAGAACCCGAACGGCTCGTTGGTGTTTGGAACACCGCACCCGGTGTGGGAATGGACCTGGTTGTACAATCCCCCGCCATCAACTTCACGTATGTGGATGAGGCGCGGGTGTTCGACGATGTCGGTCTCTGGAATCGAGGGGCTGTTGCCGTGACCGGCGTTGAGGAAGCCACTCAGGAACCGGCCATTTGGATGACCGCAGGCGTTCTGCCTGCATTGAGAATTTCTCCAATTATCGGTCGCAGCTTCAGCCTCGAGGACGACGCACCGAACAATGTGCCGACGATTTTGCTGGACTGGGGTTATTGGCAGACACGCTTCGGTGGCGATCCGGCTGTGGTCGGGCAGACCCTGCGAGTAGACGGGCTTGTCAGAGAGATCATTGGTGTGTTGCCCGAGGGTTTTTTGCTGCGAGACGCCAGGGCAGCAATCTACCTCCCGTACAGGTTCGACCGGTCGGCATTGTACTTGGGAGATTTCTCCTACCAGTCGGTGGCGCGGTTGAGGCACGGAATCAGCATCGAGCAAGCAACCGTCGAATTGGCTCCATTGATTCCGCTGGCGGTGGACAAGTTCCCGGGAGGAATACAGCTGGGCGAACTGGAGGAGGCACAGATGGCACCCCTGCTTCGTCCGCTCAAGGCTGACGTTGTCGGTAACGTAGGAAGTGTGCTGTGGGTTTTACTCGGTTCAGCAGGCATCCTGTTGTTGATCGCCTGCGCAAACGTGGCGAACCTGTCACTGGTACGGGCTGAGATCCGGGATCGAGAGATCGCTGTGCGGACAGCGTTGGGGGCGAGCCGAGTTCAACTTGCCAGCCAGTTCGTGCTTGAAAGTCTGATGCTTGGGGTTTTGGGCGGATTACTTGGTTTGGTGTTGGCTTTTGTTGGCATACGCTTCCTGGTGGCAATGGCGCCCGCAAACCTTCCGCGGCTCGACGAAGTCGGCTTGGACATGACGGTGTTGTGTTTCACTGGAGTACTCTCCGTTCTCACGGGGTTTGTCGTAGCGTTACTGCCGGTTTTCCGCAGACGGGACTTCAGCTTGGTTGGAGCCTTGAAGGTGGGCGTAAAGGGATCGGGCACGGCCCGCGAACGTCACAGAGCGCGGAACACGCTGGCGGTGGCCCAAATTGCGATGGCGTTAGTGCTCCTGGTGGGTTCCGGACTTCTGATTCGGAGTTTCCAGGCGTTGAGGAATGTCGAACCCGGTTTTCGCGATCCCGGCTCGGTGCTGACGGTTCGTATCGACATCCCCTCCGAGGAAGTCACCGACCTGGTAGATATGGCGCTGACGCACGAGCAGATTGCGCGAAACATAGTGGCGGTCCCTGGCGTCTCGTCGGTAGGCTTAACGTCGTCCGTCACAATGAGTTTTGTGGGTGGCGTTAACGACGCGATCCATGTCGATGGTTTCCCCATTGGTGAGAATCAGACACCGCCAATGCGACGGTTCAAGTGGATCGACCCGGGCTACTTCGAGACGATGCAGAACCCCGTAATAGCCGGCCGCGACTTCACATGGGACGACATCCATTTGCGCGCCGATGTGGTTGTCGTAACAGAGAACTTCGCGCGCGAGTACTGGGGAAATCCCGCAAATGCGCTCGGTAAAAGGATCTCGCTCGTTGCGAACGAGAACTGGCGAGAGATCGTAGGTGTTGTCGGCGATATCCGTGACAACGGCGTAGCCGAGGACCCTACCGCCACGATCTACTGGCCTTTGATCGTGAGACACCCGTGGCGCCTGAACGCCGAGGGTGAACTGTTCGCTCGGCGAGCCATGACGTATGTGATCCGAAGTGATCGTACCGGAACTGTGGGTCTTCTGAGTGACATCAGGGAGACGGTTCGGTCGGTGAACTCGAATCTTCCGTTGGCTAACGTGCAAACACTTTCAGACATCCTAGCGCAATCGATGGTGCGCACCTCGTTCACACTGACAATGTTGGGAATCGCTGCCGCGGTTGCACTACTGCTGGGCATCGTGGGTGTTTACGGAGTCATTTCATACGCGGTGAGCCGGCGAACGAGGGAACTAGGTGTACGGATTGCGCTCGGTGCCCAAACGAAAACGCTGGTGGGAATGGTGCTCCGTCTCGGGTTGTTGCTTGCAGGACTCGGGGTACTACTAGGACTGATTGCTTCCTACGCAACCACACGGCTGATATCTGGCCTCCTGTTCGGCGTGAGTACTGCGGATCCAGTCACATATGCCACGGTCGCCCTGACATTGACGGGGATTGCGTTGTTGGCCAGTTACGTACCTGCTCGCCGTGCTGCTCGCGTTGATCCCATTGAGGTACTCAGGGCGGAGTAACATTGTCAGCACAGCCCTTGCCACCCATCGCACCCTAGAGGTAACTATCGCTTAACCGCATCCAGGGGTGTGAGCCGTGATTCCCGCCAAGCACACAATTTCCGGACACGTACGTTCGACTATTGCATTCGCTACTGTCTGTGTCCTGTTGGCTTCCTGCGCATCTCCGTCATACGACGTTGTGCTGCGCGACGGAACCATCTACGACGGCAGTGGTGGTGAACCCTACGTAGCTGATCTGGCGATGAAGGGCGACGAGATCGTCGCGATCGGGGACATTGGTGATGCGACTGTGGCGCTCGAAATCGACGCCACGGGCCTCGCCGTGGCGCCAGGTTTTGTCAACATGATGTGCCATTCATCAGAGTCATTTATCGAGGATGGCCGATCGCAGAGTGACATTCGCCAGGGCGTGACTTTGGAAGTGCTGGGTGAAGGTGCGTCGATGGGTCCGCTCAATGAACCGATGAGGGAGTTCATGGTCCGATCGCAGGGGGATATCCGGTACGACGTAGAGTGGACGACACTCGGCGAGTACCTTGAGTACCTCGAGCGGAGAGGAGTATCTCCAAACGTGGCCTCGTTCGTCGGTTCCGCGAATCCTCGCATGATTGTGATCGGCGAAGATGACCGTGCGCCCACGGCGGAAGAACTCGACCAAATGCGGGCAGTAGTGCGCGAGGCCATGGAGGAGGGCGCGATGGGTGTGGCCTCGGCGCTGATATATCCGCCCGGCAGTTTCGCCGACACAGACGAGCTTATCGCGCTGGCCGAGGTGGCGGCGGAATACGACGGTATATACATCTCACACCTACGCAGCGAGGGATCGATGATGCTGGAGGCCCTCGACGAGCTGATCACAATCGCTCGCGCAGCGGAAATCAGAGCTGAGATCTATCACCTCAAATCATCCGGTCAAGCAAATTGGCCGCTGTTTGACGAAGCTGTGGAGATGGTGGAGTCTGCCAGGGCTGAAGGGCTTCAAATCACCGCCGACATGTACACGTATGCGGCCGGCGCCACCGGGCTCAACGCCGCAATACCACCTTGGGTGCAAGATGGTGGCTTCGAGGCTTCGGTCGAGCGAATGAAGGACCCCGCTATGCGGCGGCGGATCATGCGTGAGATGCTCGAACCTTCGGATGAGTGGGAAAACCTCTATCTGGGTGTGGGATCGCCCGACCGCATGCTGCTGGCGGGTTTCCGGAGCGACGAATTGAAACCGCTCACCGGTAAAACGCTGGCCGAGGTGGCGGAGATGCGCGGAGCCGACCCACGTGAAGTCGCGATGGATCTCATCATCGAGGACGATAGTAGAATCGGTACAGTGTATTTCTCCCAGTCTGAGGATATTGTCCGTCAGGCGGTCGCGCTGCCGTGGGTCAGCTTCAATTCAGATGCTGCATCGATCGCGCCGGAAGGTGTGTTCCTCGAGCAGAGCGCCCACCCCAGGGCGTACGGAAGTTTCGCTCGGGTACTTGGCAAGTACGTTCGCGAGGAGCAGGTGATACCGTTGCAGGAGGCGATTCGCAAACTTGCCGCTCTTCCGGCGGAGGTTCTCAAAGTCGACCGCCGCGGGAGATTGGAGGACGGGTTCTTTGCGGATGTGGTTGTATTCGATCCGGAGACCATTCAAGATCACGCCACGTTCACAGATCCGCACCAGTACTCGACCGGAATGGTGCACGTCTTCGTAAACGGCGAGCAAGTGCTGAAGGACGGCGAGCACACAGGAGCCACACCGGGCCGCGTTGTGCGCGGGCCGGGTTGGACAGGCAACTAAGCGGAAACAGCGGCAGGTCCGATCAGTCGCTCGTCGGGCGCCTCCGCAAAACGGTTGCCCGGTTGATTGCGTTGAACACCAGTTTGTAGGTTCCGCGCGGCTGACCTCGGAATTGGGGCCGGAACCCGAATAGCACCACTCGGCCCCTTCCCAAGCCAACGCTTACGAGCGCGGCCTTACCTGCCAGGTAGCGCTCCTCGCCCATTGCCCAACCGCTCATCAACAGGTCTTCGTGCGCGTAACTCGCAATCACCTCCACAGGTGGTGGTGTCGCCTCGGGAATGTCTTCGCGGCCTCCCTCTCCCGCGCGTGGCAGCCGCACGGTCTCGAACGCGCGACTCTGCGAGTACGACGCTGCCACTTGCGGTTGCATGCCGAATGCGAGCTCGTTGTCGGTGTCGATGTTCGTCCGAATCAGCGAGCCCGGAATGAAGAACCGCTCTCGCGGGATGCCCGCTACGGCGTTGCGCACCGGAAGTCCAAATTGATCGATCGGAAAATCAGTGGACGCGTCGAACGCTAAAAGAGTGCCCCCCGCTTCCACAAACCGTTTCAGCGCGGCAGCTCCCTCGGCGCCGAGCCCTCCGACGAATTCATCGGGCATGGTACCAGGTAGATAGCCGAGGAGTATCTGATCACCCGGGTGGTTCGGCAGTATTATGGCGTCATACGAGGAGAGGTCTCCAGAGCGGATATCCGCGTCGTGTAGAGTGTCGACTGGGAACTCGTATTGCTCCATCATCCAAAGGCTCCAACCCTGATCATCGACCCGCGTGTGCCAGGCTTTGTAAATCCCCACGCGCGGCAGACGCAACTCTTCCATCACCACCTGCGGAGCAGACTCGAGCCCCACAAAATGGAGGCCAAATTCTCGAGCAATTGATTCGACAGCGTCAGAAACGCCGCTGCCTGCCCGCACGACAAAACTGCCCGCTGCGACGGAACTCCCGCTTTCCTCGAAAGCCTCGTTGGCGACGTTTACGCTGTGCCCTTCAGCCATGAGGCGGTTGGCCGCGTGAAATGCCGCATTTGCGTTTGCTCCAAGCGCATAACCGTATGTTCCCGATCCACTGACAGCCCCCGGATCCGCGGACGCTAGTTCGGCGACCTCCTCGACCCGGGCGTCGAACGGTGCTTCGATCCTATCCACTCGTACACCCATTTGCATCGGCAATGTCCAACCGGCGAGGTCGTACGGTGTCTCCGGCGGCCCTCCTGGATACTGCTCCCGCTCCGGATACCGTTGGGGCTCCATCAGGTTCACCAAGAGTGGCCGGAAAGCCTGCGCGGCGTAGAAGATGTACGAGCCGGCTGGATATTCCGACCCGTCTGCAGAGAACGATCGCGTTGCCCGCGACACCTCAACACCACCGTATCGGAATACGTTGACCAAGTTCACCGCCTCACTGGGATCCCATTGGTCATGCGGAATGACATACGCAAACGGCCCGCCTCGCTCGCCGGTTTCGATCGCATCCCTCCCCATGCGGTATACGTTGAACAGGAATCGTTCGCGGTACCGCGCCGCTAAGTCCAGAGTCGCAATTGCAGACTCCTGTATGTAGTTGCACGCATCCCTCAAACGTGATTCAGTGCCGAACCAGGGATCGGGATACGAGATGCTGGTGCTGTCGGTTCTGGCTGGCAGCCCCCGCCGTACCGAAATAATCTCGGGGAAATCCGCCAGGTCATAAGTGCGCGGCGTGGGTGTGCTATGCGAAGTCTCGGTGAGAATGCCGATCTGATTGTGATAATATGGTGTTAGCCGCATCCCACCGTTCCACCACATGCTGTACACAGAGCGGGAGATGTAACCGGACATGCCCAGTTGGGCGAACCGCGCCGCCATCGCCGCACCGACCATATTGACTCCCGTCGTCACTCCGGGATGGATGTCACGGTTGACCGGATCGGCGAACGGCGGAATGAAGATACGGGTATACGACGGCCCGGTTTGGTGCGTGTTGTACATGATTTGCGGATACCACTCCTTATATAGGATGTGCGAAGCGGCGCGGGTCTCCGGCTGGTTGTTCATGAACCAGTCGCGGTTGTTGTCGGTGCCGGCCCACGGCTGACCTAGCCGCGGGGGATTGGTGGTTTCGAATGGTGTGCCCAGGACCCGACGGTACCAGGCGGCGTCGTTCGCGAGCCCATCGGGATTCATGATCGGCATGAGCAGAAAGATCACGTTCTCCCGGATGTTCCTGATTTCCTCAGCCTCAGAAGTAGCTAGTCGGTGCGCTAGCTCCGGCGTCATCTGCGAGCAAGCGAGCTCCATGTCGTCCAATCCCCCGTCGATCCACACGATCGCTTTACCCGAAGCGGCCAGAGAACGGGCCTCGTCTTCATTTATCCGAGCCCGCGCCAGTCGCTCGCTTATCGAGCGCCATCTGTCGAGCTGGCGCATGTTTTCTTCGCTCGATATGAACATCAGTGGCATCGGGCGGCCCATGGCCGAGCGCCCGATCTCGGTTAGCTGAACGCGGTCCGTCGCGTCGGCGAGCTGGCGAAAATACTGCATCATCTGCTCGTCGTCGGCGAGCTCGTAATCGGCGCAGGGGGCCCAGCCGAACACTTCTTCCGGTGAAGGCACCTGGGCGGCGAGGGAATGAGCCGCGGCAGTCAGAGCGGCAGCTACGAGAATGGAGGCGAGGCGTTTCATAATGTTTTCCTCGGTTGACAGCGTTTGGGACTGTTGCGTTTCGAATTCTCCATCGACGTTGTCTGCCGACGGGGAAGTCGCTCCGACTGGGGCAAGTATAGACCGGTTGTACGGGGCTGTCGAGAAGCTGGACGCGGCAGGCGGAGTCCAGACCGGCGCCTCCTTCCGCACTCCCTGGTTTCTCACCAATCCGCGAGTTACACTATTGTCGGATAAAGTAGGAGTTTTCCCTCTCGCACCTACCAACACAGCTATTCTCAAGAGGCGGTGTTCGCATGGCAACGGTAACGCATCAAAGGTCAGGCGGGTCTAAAACGTTGGTGGTCGCAGTTGCGCGACTCCGTTTCGCTGCGGCATTGGCTGCTGTAACCATTTTGGCGGTCACTCCGGCCCGGGCACAGATAACCACCCCTGTGGAGCATTTCGGCTTCAACATCGGTGACGATTATTTTCTTGCCACCTACACCCAGTTCGAGTCCTACGTTCGCCAACTGGCCGATGAATCACCACGCATGGTGCTGGAAGAGATTGGCCATACTTCCGAAGGACGTCCGCAGCTCATGGCGATCATCACGTCGCCCGATAATCACCGGAACCTCACACGCTACAAGGAGATCTCCCGGCGCCTAACATTGGCGGAAGGGCTGACAGACGATGAGGCGCGTGCTCTGGCCGAGGAAGGCAAGGCGGTAGTGTGGATCGATGGGGGATTGCACGGGGCCGAGGTCGTTGGTTCACACCAGCTGCCGGAGTTGATGTACCAAATGGTCAGTCGCAGCGATGCAGAGACCATGCGGTTCCTCAACGACGTCATTCTCCTTGTGGCACACGCCAATCCCGATGGAATGGAACTGGTATCGAGCTGGTACATGCGCGTCGAAGAACCCACCGAGCGGTCCACCTGGGAGCTCCCGCGTCTCTACCACAAATACGTGGGGCACGACAACAACCGCGACGCCTACATGAACAACCTGGCTGAAACCGAGAACATGAGTCGCGTCCTCTATCGGGAGTGGTACCCTCAGATCATGTACAACCAGCATCAGCCCGGGAACAGCCGGCCGGGTATGGTTGTGTTCGTACCTCCGTTCCGCGATCCGTTCAACTACAACCTGGATCCGTTGGTCATTTTGGGTATCGAGGGCGTTGGCGCAGAGATGCACGCTCGGCTCTTGGCCGAGGGCAAACCTGGTTCCGGCATGCGGTCGGCGTTCAGCTACTCGACATGGTGGAACGGCGGCCAGAGGACCACGCCTTATTGGCACAACATGATTGGGTTGCTCACGGAGATAGTCGGCAACCCGACCCCGGTGGAGATTCCGCTCATTCCAGATCGCCAACTGGCGCACAGCGACCTGCCGTATCCCGTCCAGCCTGGTGTGTTTCGCTTCCGCGAGGCCATCGAGTATTCCATCACAATGGACCGTGCGGTGTTGGACTATGCGTCCAGAAACCGAGACAAGCTGCTCTTCAACATCTATCGCATGGGGAAAAACTCCATCGAGCGCGGCAGCAGGGACCACTGGACGATCCATCCTGAGCGGATTGCGGCTCTCGAGGAGGAAGCAGCGGGTTCCGAAATGGACCTCGGCCGCGGACGCAGGGCCGTGCCAACGCGGCTGTACGAAACGGTCCTACACGATCCGGACCATCGGGATGCCAGGGGATACATCTTGCCGGCGGATCAGGCGGACTTTCCCACGGCGACCAAGTTCGTGAACACACTCATGAAGAGTGGCGTCGCGATTCATCGGGCGACGGCTGATTTCCAAGTCGGTGGCAAGACTTACCCTCATGGTTCGTACGTGGTGAAGGCCGCGCAGGCATACAGGCCGTTCGTCATCGACATGTTCGAACCCCAGGTCCACCCCAACGACTTCGCGTACCCCGGCGGTCCGCCAATAGCCCCGTACGACGCAACCGGCTGGACTCTGGCGTTCCAGATGGGTGTCGAGTTCGACCGAATACTCGAGGGGTTCGACGGTCCGTTCGAGAAGATCGAGGGCTTCGCTGAGGCGCCGGCCGCAACCGTGTCGAACGCTCAGGGCGCACGTGGGTTTTTGCTGAGCCACGACTACGTCGATGCATTCGTGGTAATCAACCGGTTGAGGGAAACGGGTGAGAACGTGTACT
>JBDHHK010000026.1:0-31669 GCA_039589395.1 Gemmatimonadota bacterium | reverse complement strand
CGGCCGGGTAGGCTGTTGAAGCGGGGCGGTGAGTAAAGGGGTGCGTTTACCGTCACCTTCCACTTGGGGAACACGAAGTTGCCGTGAGTCTACCGCGGCAAGCGAAAAGGAGAATCTCCTATGAATACGCTCTCGAGGCGGAAGTTCTTCGTTGCAGCCGGTTCAGTTGCCGGCGCGTCTTTGGTACCCACACGAGAGACCGTCGCACAGCGCGCCGGCCAAGCGTCTCCGATCACGTTGACCTGCGCGGAATACATGCGATTCACACCGCTCGCGACGGCTGACGTGTCACACGACGAGCTCGAGCTGCGATTGATTCGTGGCCCACGCGGCGAAATGCTGAGACGCGCCGTGTCCGACCCCGAGGTGGATGGCGGCGAGTCTTCAATGCTGCGTCACCTGCTCAGAGTTGATAGCGGCGATCACTCGCTCGTGGCCGTGCCGGTGTTCCTGCTACGCAACTTCACCGCCCGTGACTTCTACACGCTCAAAGGATCGTCCCTCACGACCGAAAACCTGAACGGCCACCGCATTGGCATCTACAACTGGACCGCGAGCGGAGCCACCTGGTATCGCCACATGCTGCGGTACTTGGGCCAGGATCCCTATGCCATCGAGTGGGTCGTGGGTGGCTCCGACACGCCAACGACGGTCACTGCCAGCGCACCCCTTCCGTCCCACGTATCCAACGCCCCGGCGGACAAGTCGCTAAGCGATCTCCTTATTGCCGGAGACATCGATGCGATGTTCGTCCCTCTGCCTCCAAGCAGGTACCACCCCGAGGAGGGACCGATCGTCAGAATCGTCCCCGACTTCCGTTCGCTCGAGCAGCGCTACTTCGCGGATACCAAGCACTATCCGACCCAACACGTGTTGCTCCTCCGGCAGCAGGTGTGGGAGCGAGACCCGTCCGTGGGTGGGCGACTGCTCGAGATCTTCGAGCAGTGCGAGCAGACGTTCACGGCAGGTCAGCGTCTGTTTCCGTACAGCACGCCGTGGCAGATCGCCGAGGTCGAGGAGACAGAGTTGCTTTTGGGGCCGGATTACCACGCCCACGGGCTCGAGAAGAATCGTGATACCGTGGACGCGTTCTGCCAGTCGGCATTCGACGACGGACTGACTGAACGCCGCGTGACGGTCGACGAGTACTTCGCCGAGTTCCTGCGCGGCTGATTCGGCGGGTCGCACTCGGGAGGCCTTTGGCTACTGCCTGCGACAAAGCGCTCGTAACCCAGCATCCGGAAGACCCGAGCGACTTTCCACCACAGTAAGGCCGTCTCCGACTATCGTGCCGCGGAACTCCTCAACCAGGGATGCGGGCACGAAGGCCATGGTGCTAGGCTCGAACAGAACGGTGTCGGGCTCGATCAGGGTTATGGCACCCTGCCAAGTCGAAACATCACCGAATCCCCCGACGGGTACGTTGGAGGTTACGATCTTCAAGAACGTCGCGTTTGCTCGTAGCTCGATAGATCCGAGGGATCTGATTTCCTGGCGCCTTACGGCAAGATCAACACCCCAATCTCAGTTTCCACGCCCGCAACCACCTGCACGTCCTTAAACACTACCCTGCCGAGCCCTAACCCAGACGGTGGATCGGCAGCCACGATATACGTGTCGCCCGCGCGGGCTGGAAACTGCAGCCAATGTGTACTGGGCGGGATGAATGAGAAGCGGAACAGGCCTGCCGTATCGCTTCTAGCAGTAGCCCATGTGATCCAAGTGTTCTCGGGATCCGCCGCACCTCCGAGGTAAAGGCGGAGCGAGACATCCTGAACCGGCGCACCGTCGGCGGTACCGGCACGTACCGTCCCGGCTATCGAACCGGTGCGCCTCGCGTCCGCCGCGCTCAAGACCGGTGAGAACGTGAACCCTCCGTCTGCGCGATCGAAAAACGCCCGTCCTACGTCATAGATGATCGCGACGACGGCACCTGTGTCGGGCACCTCTATCTGCTCGTGGATGAGGGCGTTTAACACCGGCCGTCCAGCACTTGACTGCCAGGCGATTCCAGGCGAAGATGTGCCGGTGAGCACGCTGCCGTCCTTCAGCGTTATGCTGGAGGAATCGGTGTCGATCACCACCCTCACGGCTGTGATCGCTCCCTCGGGAAGCACCACCGCACCCAACTCGTCGGTGATCCCATTCTGAAGCTCGAGCAGGTTGATCAGCCGGTGCGGCTCGGCCAGGGTAACGAATCCGGCGGCGCTGCTGCCAGTGTCTGGGCTCAACGATCCCGAAACGCTCACGAAGTAGAGGTCCACCCGCTCGATGCGGTCGTACGGGAACGGGTCGTCGGTGAGCAGGATGCGAGTGGCGTTGGCCGGGGCCGTGGACGAGACTTCGAATTCATCACTGGTGGTTCCCGACATACTCGGCGCGGAGGCGGTGAGAGTGTAGCCATCACCGGCGTTGTCGATTGACAGGTTGTCAAATAACGCCAGTCCACCCACTGCGTTTACCGTTGTGGCGCCCGACAGCGTGCCACCAGAGGGATTGACCCCAATTGCTATCGTCACAGCCTCCGAGGAATTGGCCGCGACGTTGTTGTTAGCATCACGTATTTCCACCTGAACCGAGAATGGGTTTCCGGTGGTCGCCGAGCCGGGGTCCGCCGTGAAAACCAGGTGTGTGCCCACCTGATCAACGATGACTGTAGCAGTGCCATCGACGGCGGCGGCGGTGGCCGTGATCGATGCCGAGCCGTTACGTCGCGCGGACACCAAACCGTCAGAGCCGAGGTTTACTACGCCGTTGTCGGTCGAAGTCCACGTGAACGTTGCGCCGCTGACGGTTTCCCCGGTAGCGTCAAAGGCGGTGGCGTTCAGCTGAACAGTCTCACCGAGGGAAACGAGCGTAGTAGACTCTGGGGTTAGGTCGACCCTAGCTACTGTTCCCGGGCCTGTTGTTTCGTCGCCGCATGCAAAGAGCGAAATACCGGCGAGTATTATGACCGCCAACCCTCCGCGGAAACGATGATACCCTTTTGTCTTCTCCAGAAGTGAGAGCGGGGGCATCGCGACCTCCAATGTTTCGAGACCTGACCCACTCTATCGGGCCGACGTCAAGAATCCGTCAATTCAACACTCCCGATAGCCGACAGCTCCTTCGGGCTGCGAACGCCGGCGGTCTCGAGCTTAGCTGCGAGCTTATCGCCGATGTTGGGTAGGGTCGTTAGATCGTTCACTACACCTCCGGCGGAAACCATGCTATTCAACTCCTCCTGCAGACACGCAAACTGGCGGCAGAGTTTCTCACTGGCAATAGCACCATATGTCAGAGCAGTCAACTAGCGGTCAACTGACGCAAATCCCGAGTCAATTCGCCGCTGTTTTTCGTGATTTCTGCTACAGTTTTTTGCAGCGCCAGACACTAGTATCTGGCATGTCCAAGTATCGCCTCTGGTTGATCCCGACCGAGTTTACAGTACTCGAGCTCAGGCAGTGGCACGAGGAGCACCCCGACGACTGGATGCCACTCACTGTCGAGCTGGGTCACGAGCTAGCGGAGCTGAGTTTCCGGGTGATGGAAACCGCGGAACGCCTCGAATGGTACGCCGAGGCCATAAGTGGGAAACCGTCCTCGATGAACTAGCCGTGCGTGTGGCGTTGAGCTTCAGGCACGACCTCTTGTAGTACCCCGCACCGTCCTGCACACTTCAATAGCACATCTCACGTTTTCGACACCAATCGGGGTAATCATGTTTCTACTGTTTGTGCTGGGAGCGCTCGCGGTCGGGTTGCCCGCGACAATTCACGCGCAGGAATCGCAGAACCGAGAGGAGCGATTCTTCGACTGGGCGAGGATGACTTTCCCTGCCGCCGAGTATGCAAAACGCCGCGAGGCTTTGATTGCTTCACTTGCTGAGAACGGTGGCGGTGTGTTTCTCGCTCCGAGCGATTTCCCAGTCGGAGGACCCACGTTCCGGCAACTGGATAACTTCCTCCACTTCACGGGCCTCGAGCTACCAAGCTCGGTACTGGTGCTGGATGCGGATGCAGGAGGAACCCTGGTCTTTGCCCCTCGACGCGACGCTCGGTTCGAGCGACCAAGTCGCCCCAACGACTTCCCTGGCAGACCGCTTGCGGATGATTCCAACATCGCCACGGTATCCGGAATCGCGCGCATCGAGCCGTTCGAGGGGTTCGATAACTTCGTGGACGAGGTGGTCGACGGCGGCCACACCATATGGGTTGACTTCGGGTCTCCGTCCGCAGACCCCTGGTTTACAACGACACAGCCAATACGAGTGCAAACGAGCCAGGAAAGCGCACTCGCCCTCTACGTAAAGAACCGCTGGCCAAATGCGGTGGTAAAAAACGCGTACGAAAATGTCGCAGCGATCCGCATGGTCAAATCTGAAGCCGAGATTGTAGTAATGCGGAGGGCCGCGGAGATCTCGGCGCTCGCTCTGCTCAGCGCGGCGGGTTACGTCGGCGTTGGCGTCGACGAGCGTCGTCTGGAAGCGGAGTTTGAGGCGGGCTGCAAGCGCGGCGGCGCACAGCGGCTTGCGTTTCCATCAATTATCAAGTCGGGCCCCAACTCGCTTTGGCCCTGGCGCGTCTTGGCGACGCACTACGATCGTCGGAATCGGGAGATGGTAGACGGTGATCTGGTGATATTCGACGTGGGCTGTGAGTTGGATCACTACGCCAGTGACATGGGCCGCACTTTTCCGGCCTCGGGGACCTTCACCGACAGTCAGAGAGAATTGCTGCGTTGGGTTACCATAGTTGCTGACTCAATCATCGCGGCTGTCAAGCCAGGTATCACGTTCCGACAGCTAACAGAGGTAGCCATCCGTCAGATCCCACCCAACCAACGCAAGTACATGCAAACCGGTCTCTACTTCGGACACCACCTTGGACTGGATAGCGGAGATCCAAGCCTGGAAAACGCACCCCTCGAACCCGGCATGATCTTCACAGTGGAGCCGTGGTATTACAACCACGACAGTGAAGTCGCGGTGTTTGTGGAAGACGAGGTACTGGTCACCGCGGACGGAGCCGAAGTGCTGACCAGACTGCTGCCGCGGACGCCGGAGGATTTGGAGAGGCTGGTGGGGAAACGGCGTTAGACGGCAGAACAATATCGCTACAAGCCGCGTTCCTTTGATACTCGGCTGGCCGAGCGTAAGTTGTACAATATCGGCGGATTACTCATTGGAGGCCCGCCGATGCCCGTTACAGCAAAACTCTCGCGCCATTTTTACGAAACTTTTGGTGATGAGATAGCCAACGAACTTGTGGAGTGGTTCAACCAAGTGGACTCTACTTACCGGGCTGACCTTCGTGAGCTAAACGAACTCAACTTCGCCCGATTCGATGCCAAGCTCGAGCAACGGGTGGCTGAGCTCGATGCGAGATTCGAGACTAGGCTCGAGCGGCGGCTAGCGGAACTCGAGACCAAGCTCAAACGAGGGCTAGCTGTACTCGAGACCAAGCTCGAGACGCGGCTGGCGGAATTCGAGGCAAAGTCTGAGACGCGGTTGGCGGGTGTAGACGCCAAGATCGAACTACGAATGAACGGGCTGCGTGCCAAACTGATCAAGTGGATGTTCGTGTTTTGGATCGGAACCGTTGCGCCATTGGCTGGCTTGGTGGTTGCTCTCACGCGCTAGGTCGAAGGCGACAACTGGGTTCATCTGGCGTGGAGCAATTTGCGATGGCCACCTCCCCAACGCTCCCTCCTACACAACAGCCTCAACAAGCGCAACCCGTATTACGTCCAACCGTTTATCTTGGTGTTGATGAAAGAAACCCTCATCGGATTGGCTGAAGCCCACTTCGGTAGGCGGCCGGACGTGATCCTCGAGATGGCTTCCGACGGCTCCACTCGACAGTACTTCAGGCTTGTATGGGACGCGGAGCATACCGCGGTTGGAGCCATCGGTCCGGACCACGAGGAGAACCGCGCCTTTCTCGAGTTCGCCAAGGCGTTCCGCAACGCGGACCTCCCGGTGCCCGAGATTTACGCCGAAGACCGTCAGGCCGGCGTATGGGTCGAGGAGGACTTGGGCGAGACCACTCTCTTCAACGCACTAGCGGCCTCACGCGTCGAAAGCGAAGACGAGGTGTTCCCGAGTGATGCCGAGGTGCTGTTCCGGAAAGCGCTCGAGGTGCTCCCTCGTTTTCAGGTAACGGGGAATGAAGTCATCGACTATCGCGTCGCATATCCGAGGCAGGCGTTTGATACGCAGTCAATCCGCTGGGACCTGAATTACTTCAAGTACAACTTCCTGAAACTCGCTCACATACCGTTCAACGAGCAGCGCCTGGAAGACGACTTTGCGAAACTCACTGAATCCCTGCTCACTGCAGCATCGGACTTCTTTCTGTACCGCGACTTTCAATCCCGTAACATCATGATCCGCTCCGGCGAGCCCTGGTTCATAGACTTCCAGGGAGGAAGGAAGGGCGCGCTTCAATACGACGTTGCGTCGCTGCTCTACGACGCAAAAGTCGACCTACCGCAGCCTGTCAGAGAGTCTTTACTCGAGCATTACCTGGAAACCCTCGGCGAACACGCGACGGTAGACCAAAGCCAGTTTAGAGATACTTACATAGGGTTCGTGTTGGTGCGCCTCATGCAAGCACTGGGCGCGTTCGGCTATCGCGGTTTCTTCGAGAGGAAACGTCATTTTCTCGAGAGCGTGCCGTACGCGGCCAAGAGCCTGGATGAGTTGCTGAGGGATGGCCTGCCGCTCGTCCTTCCCGAACTGGAACTCGTGTTTCGCCTGATAAGCGATCGGTGGACGGCAACTGATGAACCGGGTGGGTCCAAGTGCGACCTCGAAGTAACCGTACAGAGCTTCTCGTTCAAAGACGGCTATCCGCCTGACGAGCGTGGGCATGGAGGCGGGTACGTCTTCGACTGCCGAAGCTTTCCGAACCCTCACAAGGCGCCTGGGCTCAAAGACAAGACCGGCGAGGACGACGAGGTAGTCGACTTTCTAGAATCAGCACCTCGCGTGTTGGAGTTCTGGGAGAACGTACGCGGCATCGTAGACGGTCACGTTGAGGACTACGTCGAACGTGCGTTCTCGAGCCTCACGATCTCGTTTGGGTGCACAGGCGGGCGGCATCGTTCGGTGTACATGGCTCGCAGATTGGCCGTATACCTGAGCAGGCGGTATCCGCAGGTCGAGGTTCGGCTCTTACACACGAAACTCTGATGGAAGCGATGATTTTGGCGGCGGGGACGGGCACGCGTCTGAAGCCGCTGACCGACCGGATTCCCAAAGCTCTGATAGAAGTGAAAGGGCGCCCGATGCTTGCGAGGGTGCTTGACAGGCTGATCGAGGCCGGAGCTACTAGGATCATCGTGAACGTGCACCATCACGAAAACCAGATCAGATCGTTTCTTCGGGAATACCCACCTTCGGAAATCGATATCGTTATGTCGTCCGAGCCGGACGGTCCCTACGATACCGGTGGTGGATTGTTCGCAGCCGCACCGCTCATAAAGGAAAAGTCGCCGTTGCTGCTCCACAATGTCGACGTGATCTCGTCGGTGCCGCTCGACCAGATGCGTGCGGCCCACGATGCCGACCAAGATCGTTCTGACTCGACCCCAGTTGCCACGCTTGCAGTCATGTCTCGTGATGCAGACCGCCGTTTGCTCTTTGACGATCACGGACTAATGGGCTGGGAAAACACCGGCAGCGACCGAGCAGCAATCGGCTCGCGCCGAGTGCGCGACCAGGTTGGAGCAGTTGAGAGTTTCGCGTTCACCGGAATTCACGTTGTGGACCCCAAGATCTTCACACTGACCGAACGTACGGGCACCTTCTCGATCATCACACTCTACCTTGAACTCGCTGCTGCGGGTTACACGATCTTGCCGTTCGACGTTTCGAGCTTTGAGTGGATCGACATCGGGACGCGCGAGCAGTTGGAGGAGGCGGAGAGACGGGATCTCAACAGCTGAATACTGAATATCCAACAAGGAATGTCCAATAACGAAGTACTTCGACATTCGTTTCCCCTCCCTCTACTCCCACCTATGCCGCCAATGCCGCTCATGCCGCCTATCCTGCCCATGCCGCCCACGCCACTCAGCCAAACATCCGCCCCCATTCCTCCCTCACGTCAGCATAGGCAAGCGGCAGCTCTTTCCCTTCCTCAGGATCAAATCCGACGCGCTCAGCGAGCTGCAACGCGGGGCAGCGTTTGTGCAACGGTCGCGGTACGGCCTTTCGCATGTCTCGGTATATGTCCAGGAAACTCCTGTCTGTGATATTGCCAAACGCCACCGGCAGGAATACGCACGGTTCTACATTTCCTCGGCTGTCGATGTGTAGATGTGATAACCCACCCATCATGCAGCCGAGGTTTTCGGGCGCTTCGGTAAATGCCGGGAAATACACGGCCGGATATCCGTCGTGGTTCCGGCCACCTGTCGTAGCCTCGAAAAAGTCCATCGTGGCCTTTCGCTCCTCTAGACCGTAGAGTGTCTTGATCTGCTGCGTTGCGTACCCACCACATGGCTTGGGTTCGAGAAGCTGAACGGCACCGACACCGAGTTTGTTGAGCAACTCGTAGAACCGCCACAGTCCATCGGACGCCACCAGCTGTTTGGTGATGCAGGTGTTTACGAATGTCAGAATGCCGGCGTCGCGAAACAGCTGTAGGGCCTCAACGGCGTCGTCGTATGCGCCCTTACGTCCACGCACCACGTCGTGTTTTTCCCGATCGAAGTGATCCAACCCTACGGCTACACCGGCCAGCCCCGCGTCGACCAAGGCTGTCACCCGAGCGGGCCGCACTCCCAGGCCAGATGTGTACAAGTGGATGTCGGAGCGCCTCTTGTCCGCAGTCTCGACCAACTGCAAGGTGTTCTCGAACCGTAACAGCGGTTCACCGCCCGATAACGCCACCACGCTGACACCGATCGACTGTATTTCCGCGATGACTGATTGCCACCGACTGAGAGGCACAGTGTCTCTTCCGTTCACGTTGAACCGCTCGTAACAGTGCTCACAGCCGTTGCCGCAAGCGCGAGTGATGGCCAGGATCGCCAGGTCGATCTGAGCCTTTGCCGGCGTGCCTGCTCCGCCGACGTTCAGACCGCCGTTCGCAATCATCAGATCGTACGCCTCTGATGGCCATCCAGGCTCCACCAAAGAAAAATGGTACTTGTTGGCAGCCTTGATGACCTTCGTCAGCCTGCAATCCTGAAGCATTGAAAGCGTCTTCAAGAAACCGTTCTTCGAAACCCTGAGGAAGAGCAGTGGATAACGTCGTCTCCGGAACAAGCAGCGGTACAAAACCGCTGCACAGAACCGGAGCTGAACCGCGAGCGCCTTCCAACCGCTCAAAACTCTATTGGTTGGCTTTTGACTTGGCATCGTTCCAGGCTCGTTGGAAGTAGTGCCGGGCGTATTCATCGTCTGCGAAGATCCTGAACGCCTCGTACATCCGGCTGCTTTCCGTGTCGTCTGCCGCGATGTAGTAATGCCCGGTGGTGGATATCAAAACCGTGCGTTCCTCTGCCGACTCGGGCGGCGCCTTGAAAACCAACTCCACTCGGTCTCCATTCAGCGCAACATGGTAATCGCCGTCTCGACTTGAGAGCAGTTGGGAGACATCTCTTCCCTGCCCCGTCCGTGCCTTTACCAACTCAGCTTTCTGAGCCACAATCGGCCCGAGGTCGGGGACTAACTCCACGGAGTCGAGTTCCCACAGCTGCGGGAACGCATCTAACCTCACACGGATCGTATCGCCGGACAGTTCAGCCAAATCCAACGGCACGACCTGAGTTTTGCTGATCGCCGGACCAACGTTGGGCAGTGACGCGACACGTACCCAGCTCCCCCGCTGCAACACCGAGACGTGGAGGAAGGTCTCTTCGGCCAGCCAACGCTCCATTCCAGACCGCGACGTCGAGTCATTGTTTACCATTGCATACCAGGTATAGACGTTGGGCCCCATCAAACTCAGCAGGTGCGAAGCAACAAACGAAAGCGCGGGTCCGTTACGAGCGGTGACATTTAGCGCACCCTTATCCATGCCTTGCGGCTTCGAAAACATCGCTTCCCACCCAATGCGTGTCGGCAAGCTGTCTGGTTCGGCAAACCTCCTGGTACTCAGAGGCGCGACGCCGGGGCCCACCAGACGGGTAGCACCGGACGTTTCGGGAAACACACTCGTGCCATGTGGATGGTCTGCCACGAGAAGTGCCAACTGATCGGTGTATTCGGTTTCGTCAAGTTCGTTAGCAAGCGTCAGTCGGTAATTGCCGTTGACGGGACGAAGGTGCTCGAGGTTATCGACGTCCGTTCGCTCGAGACCGCGCGCCATCGCTCCTGCATAAGTCTCTGAGTCCAGCACGTATTCCGAGCCGTTGAACGAGTACACATAGGGGCAAGATCCTCGCGGCGCCCCACTAGAGCTGGTTGACGTCGGTTTCGGCCGTGGAGGGGCTTCGTTTCCCATGTCCGCTATTAGGATAGCTCCGGCTATCACCGCGATGCTCGTAACCAAACCAACGGTGCGATCGTTATCCGTGTCTCTAACCCGAACCACTGCAATGCTGTCCAACGGGATATCCACGCTTTTTTCCAGCCGTGCGCGATACGGCGTCACCTGAAAACCCCGGATCGCGTAAAGAGTGCTGTCCCGGAAGTGAAACACCTCGAGGTCGTACGCACGCCCCCCGTGAGTGCGCACATAGACGTCCTGTCCACTTCTGACGGTGCCCCAAGCGCTCCGTGGCACCACTCGTTGCCGGGTACATCCGGAAATCACTACCATCAGAAAGACACAGATACCGAGCTTCCTGGTCAGCATTTTCGCCTCCGTGAGGGAATTCACTGCCAACGTATTCCCGGAGGCGTCAAAAAGGCGTCAAATCCGTAACATTTCCCCCCATTCCCTCACTCACCGTAGAAGTGCAACTTTCAACGGACAGGAAATCAGAAAGAACCACCAGAGGCCGACGACATGCTAATCCGCCGCTCCCCAGACATCCTTTCATCGGAAATCACCGACGAAGCCGTATACATGAAGCGCCGCGAGTTCATGAAGTCCGCCGGTGGTGTGGCGGCAGGTTTGGTATTAGGACCGCTTCTACCCGAGATCCTTTACGCGCAGGACGAATTGACACCGTTCGAGGCAGTGACCGGTTACAACAACTTTTACGAGTTCGGCACGGGCAAAGAAGATCCGGCACGGAACGCGCACACCCTGCGAACCAGACCTTGGACAGTTTCAGTTGATGGCGAGGTTCATAATCCCAAGGAATACGGCATCGAAGACATTCTCCAGCGATTCCCATCCGAGGAGCGGGTATACCGGCTTCGCTGCGTAGAGGCCTGGTCGATGGTGATTCCATGGCACGGTTTCCCGCTACGCGATCTCCTGAACGAGGTCGAGCCGACGTCAAAGGCGAAGTTCGTCGCGTTCGAGACACTCCGCGACCCCGAGCAGATGCCAGGTCAGCGGCGTGCGATCATGGACTGGCCGTATGTAGAGGGGCTGAGGCTCGACGAGGCGATGCACCCACTCACGATTCTCTCGACCGGATTGTATGGCAGAATGTTGCCTAACCAGAACGGCGCACCGATACGCCTGGTTGTGCCATGGAAATACGGCTTCAAGAGTATCAAGTCCATCGTGAAGATCACGCTCGTCGAGGACATGCCGCCCACTTCGTGGAACCTGATGATCCCGCACGAATATGGGTTCTACGCCAACGTGAATCCGAACGTCGACCACCCCCGCTGGAGCCAGGCTCGAGAGCGGCCGATCGGTAAGTTCCGGCGCATCGACACGCAGATGTTCAATGGGTATGGGGAGCAGGTCGCGAGTCTTTATGCAGGAATGGATTTGAGGAGGAACTATTAGGGGGATGGTGAACATCCAACATTCAACGAGGAACATCCAACATCCAACGGTGGGTAGGGCAAGTTCCTCGACCCCTTTAGGAAGCCATCAGTTGGATGTTGGGTGTTGGATGTTCGATGTTGAATGTTCAGCCGTGCGCTAACGCAGCGCTCTCCAGACAGTTTATTGCCATGAACCGCACCCAAGTCATCAACCGTGTCGCCAAGCCGACGGTCTTCCTCGCCCTCTTAGCTCCGTTCATAATCATGGTGTTCCACGCCGCAACGGGCGGATTGAGCGCCAATCCGATTGAAGACGTGCTGCACCGCTCCGGTCTGTGGGGCCTCAGGATCTTGCTTCTCTCGTTGGCAATCACTCCGCTCAAGAGACTGTTCGGCTGGAACGTGCTGATCAGGTTTCGGAGAATGGTGGGGCTGTTCGCGTTCTTCTACCTGGTGCTGCACTTCTCCATTTACCTCGGACTCGACAGGTTCTTTTCGATCGACGACATAGTGGAAGACATTGCGGTGCGTCCGTTCATTACTGTCGGCTTCACCAGCCTCCTACTCCTCTTGCCTTTGGCGGTGACGTCGACCAAGAAGATGGTCAAGCGGCTCGGCGGGAAGCGTTGGACACGTTTGCACCGTCTCGTATATCCCGCCGCCGTAGGGGGCGTAATACACTTCATCTGGGCCGTAAAGCTCGACAACAGAGAACCGACCGTCTACGCCGTATTGCTGGGTATTCTGCTTACCTTACGCGTGCCGATGTGGATCGAGCAGGCCAGGCGGGGTTAGCCCGGGCACCACGCAGGCCCCGTGCGGAGAACCAGGATGAAAACACAACTGACAACCTGTGGCTTCCTTGCGTTTGCGTTGATATCGCCAGTTGGCGGCATCCAGGCTCAAATCACGACTGATCCGTGGATGCCGTTTCGTTATCTCGTTGGGGTTTGGGAAGGAGTCGGAGAAGGATTTGGAGCCGAATCGAACGTAAGACACCATTGGCAATTCGTGATCGAAAATAAGTTTATCAGGCTCCAAACTCGTTCGATCGCGACGGCGGAGGATGGGTCTCAGGAGTTACACGAGGACGTTGGGTATCTCAGCTACGATGCGGACGATCGGAGGTTCGTGTTCCGGCAGTTTCTCTCTGAAGGATATGTCAACACCTACGACGTGACCGTGGGAGCAGGTGACCGACAATCAATCGAGTTCGCGTATCGTCACGCCGAGAGTGCCGGCGGAATGCGCGCGAGAATGCACCTGGTATTCGTCGGAAACAACGATTACGAAATGGTACTCGACCTTGCTAACCCTGGCGAAGATTTCGTAGCATGTCAGTTGATGCGAATGAAGAAAGTGAGTCGTGAGTAGTGGGTCGTGAGTGAGGTGACGAATCCTACTCACAACGTACCACACACTACTCGCCCAATGCGAGGATTCCATGCTAAGACTCGAAGACACGGTCTTATTGGTGATCGATATTCAGGGCAAGTTGGCGCAGCTCATGCACGGCAGAGAAGAGCTCTTCAGCAATGTGCGTTTGATGATTCAGGGCGCGCAGGTGTTGGAGGTCCCGATCCTGCTGACCGAGCAGTATCCTAAGGGGCTTGGCCCAACCGTTCCAGAGATCGCTGAGCTGTTGCCGGATGTTGAGCCGATCACAAAGACTGCGTTCAGTTGCTGCGGCGAGAAGACCTTCAACGAGGCGTTTGCGGACCTCGAACGCAGGCAAGCACTATTGGTTGGGATTGAGACACATGTATGCATCTGGCAGACTGCTCACGATCTTCTCGAATCGGAGTATGAGGTCCACGTAGTGGCTGATGCAGTATCGTCACGGCACCCGGTCAACAAAGAGATTGGCCTGCAGAAGATGCGCGTCGCCGGAGCGGAGATAACGTGCGTCGAATCTGCCCTGTTCGAGCTGATGCGTGTTGCCGAAGGTCCACAGTTCAAAGCGGTTTCTAAGCTTCTCAAATGACCAAGGAGAATCGAGTGTTTTTCGCCAGTTTTGCAGTCGCCGCGGCATTGGCGCCGAGTCTTTTGTGTGCCGCTTCAGTAGAGAAAACGCCTGCGGATCTTCAACAGGTACCGCAGGACCAACAGGCCATGTTCGAGAGCATCGAAGCGAACCGCTCGCGCCACCTCGAGTTTCTCAGAAGCCTGATAGCGGCATCCGCCAATGGAGAAGAGGCGGTTCAAGCTCGAGTCGCGGAACGCTTCTCCGAATTGGGAGCGGAGGTGCAGACTCTCCGCCTGATGCCCACTCAGCTAGATCTGAATCAGGAGTTCGCCGCCGAAGAGACCATCGATAGGGTGGAGCGAATCAGCGTGGTTGGCAAACTCTCGGGGAGCGGGGGCGGACGCAGCCTGTTGTTCTTTGGTCACCCGGATGGTGAGCCGCAGACGGAGGAGTCGCTATCGGGATGGACGCGCGAACCATTCGCCGCCGAGGTTGAGAATGGCCGCATTTACGGCTGGGGAGTGGCCGACGACCTGGCCGGCGTAGCGATCATGGCTGAGGCACTGGATGCCGTGCTCACTTCGATAGGACGCCCCGCCGGAGACATTTTCCTGGGGAGTACTCCAGCCAAACGAAACGCCAGAGGCATACTTGCGCTACTCAACGAGGGATATCACGCCGATGCGTCCGTCTACCTACACCCTGCTGAATCAGAGGCGGGCCTAAACGACATCAAGGCCATTACATCCGGCATGCTGCAATTCCGGGTGACCGTGCGAGGTAGGCCTCCCGACACGAGAGAGCCGGGCCAGACGGCTTTCACACACGTATCAATCAGCGCGGTAGACAAGGCTGCACTCGTGCTCGATGCCCTCAAGCAACTCGACAGTGAGCGCGCCGGGCGAGTCTTTCACGAAACACTGAACGAGGCGGTTGGGCGATCGACAAACCTCCTGGTGAGCAACTTGCGCTGCGGCGAGGGCGGCAGCCTCACTCAGGTGCCGATCGAATGCGTGATTGGAGTATCCATCACCTTCCCGCCAAACGAGCAACTCGACGCAGTGCAGGGTGAGATCTCTGCGGCCGTGGCGAGAGCGTCGGAGGGAGACCAGTGGCTCGCCGAGTTTCCACCGACGATCGAGTGGCTATTTGGCACGCAAGGCGTGGAGGTACCGCCGGAACACCCGTTGTACCAGACGGTTCACGAGGCCGTCAGGCTCGTGACGGGCGTGGCACCGGTGATCAACCCGCTGCACTCTGCGAGCGACATCAGGAACCCTATGCTCTTCAGGGGCATACCGTCGGTCGGATTGGGTCCGTTGGCAGGCGACTTCACACAGGCAGGTAGGTTCGATGAGTGGGTTGACGCTGACGACTACATTCGTGCAGTTCAGGTGTGCGCCAAGATCATTGCCGACTGGGCGTTTTAACGCGGGAGAAGTGGGAGGGGCGGGAGGAGCGGGAGGAGTGAGATGTGAGTAGTGAGTGGGGAACGGGGAACGGTGATTCGGATGACTAAACCCAGACGTTATATTTCGCCGATCACCTACGTATCAAGTCTTCCTGAGGGGAAGAGTTATGGCCAGGATGAGCGTCGCGGCATTCTTGGAGTGTGTTGGCGACGATGAAGAGCTGCAGCAAGCCCTAGTCGAACTCGCGGCGGACCGAGGCTTCAGTTTCACAGCCGAGGAGTTGGCCGACTCGGAACCAGGTGTCACTGCAGAGCCCCGAGATTGGAAGAACATCGCTCAATTCCCGGACGTAGCGGCTCTATCATCCACGTTTGAGCGGGATGGCAGACGCACGCTGGCGATTCCCGACTGGGTGAACGCAACCACCGTCCTTGCGGCTACCAACGCGATGTTGTGTGGAGTATTGGCTTGGTATCTGTTGCGTGACAGGAATAGGTCGGGCTAGGGAACATCCAACATCCAACACCGAACATCGAACATTCAACGTGATCCGGTCTTACTGAGCTGCCCGGTTTTCCGGAGGCTGTCTTACTTGAGTGTTGCTAGCCTGGCCGGGGCCTGGAGGCGGGTGTAACGCCACTTGGACGTTGGATGTTGGATGTTGAGTGTTGGATGTTGGGTGTTCAATGTTCAGCTCCCTCTCGCTCCATTCGATCGGTCTGCCCGGTATCCATCGGTGGCGACACTTCCGGACAGGTAGCCCCCAGATTCTCCCCAGTTGTATGTAGATCCAAGTAGGTCGCGGTCGCGTACGAGGTGAACCCTGGTACTCCATTGACCACGCGACTGTCTACCACATGCGGGAACTCGACAAATGCGGAGTACGGACGACCAGGTTCGAGCGAGGCCGACCTCACGATCACTTGTCTAACGTCGTGCCGCATATACTCACCCTCAAACGGCAAACCGGTGTGGTAGATCCGTTCACCAAAACAGTCGGCTACCACCACGAATATCATGTCATCCACGATGCCATTGGGATCGTCGCGTCCGTTGGAGAAATCACTCCATCTGATCAGTAGATCACTGTCTGGATCGATCGCGACTGGGCTGATCGACTCACCACCCTGGAAGAAGGAGATCGTTATCGGCAATGGGATGTCGGTGCGATTTTCTGGTCCCGATAACGAAAGTGTGGCGTCGTGGAAAACGACGGTCGGAGTTCGGATGTCAAAGGTGAACAGGCCGTTAGGGTAAGCAAGATCCAATTCCTCCAGAGTGTCGAAGTGGCCACCCTCGACGTAGAAGTTGTGCCCCCTGTCGACGTAGACCATTGGTTCTTCCGGACGGTGAAACGAAGTCAGCTGCGCCGCTTCGATGCTACCACTGTCGGTGAGAAAGATCTCGGAGAAAAAGTGGTAGTTGAGAAGCGTGAGCTGACCGGTGCTGTCTTGCGAGTAGTTCGAAGACTTTACGAGCACAAAGAAGGTGATGTCGGATTGCTGGGCGCAGGCGGTCAAAAGCGAGACAACCATTATCGTTTGGACAGGTAAACGTCTCAGCATATGATACAAGTCCTCAGCACACCTCTGGAATACGACAGATTCAATGTCCAATATCCAAGTGTGGTCCACTTCGTTATTGGACATTCCCTGTTGGATATTCAAGATTCTCCATCAGTACTGCAGAGCTTTCACTTTGATCCCGACTCACTACCCACGAACTCGAGCATCTCCACCTCCGCCCCCGGCGAGACTAACATCACCGCGTCACGAATATCCGCCAGGTGAGCTTTCACAGTGGCTGGCGCAATTCCCGGCACCACATACACGGTGAAGCACACGTGTTCAGTGTTCTCTCTGATACTGGTACGTGCGTCGGGTCCATAGATGACACTGGAAACGATCCCGGAGCCGTCGGCGATGAACATGTCTCCCTGCTTCAGCTGCTGCTCTTTGTCGCCAAAGCGTGTGTAGAGCTCTTCACCTGTAGCGACGTCCGCCGTGAGAGATCCATCGAGTAGCTCCACGTCATGACCAGCAGTGAGCAGATGGTTCTTGAGTTCAGCGCTCACCATTGCTTTTATCAGTGCCCGCATTCCCGGGATCGACTTTCCTTTGAGCAGGACCGACTCCAGCTGCAACTGCACATGATATGTCTTCTTGAACTGTCTGTAGTAATCGCTGTACGCCTGGATCGAAGGGATCGTTTTGATGGTTGCTCGATCAGCCCCAGAGTATCGTTCCCGCAAATACTGTTCGATATGCCCAGCGCGCTGATCTAGCTCGCTACTGGACTCGGGATTGGCAACCCCGCACATCTCCAAAACGCCAACGCCAGCTCCTGGGTAGGTAGCCTTCCATTTGTCTGTTAGTGAAAGCATGCCGAATCTCGAGTGTTGGAGTCAACTCAAGTATACGGCTCCCGGCAAGTGTGTGGGAAGTGGATGCGTTCAGTCCTTTTTCCGCAGCTTCCAGAGTTCGGCAAGGCACTCACGTGTCGACATCTCATCAACCTCCAACTCGGCGACCCGTTCGGCCAGGCCGTCCGCAAGACCCTCCAACGCTTCGCTCACGTCGTCAACGATGCGTTCGGCCCGTTCGCTGTGCTCGGAAACGGCTTCGCGTGCTTCTTCACCGGCCGACTCGATTCCTTCCTGTATCCGCTCGATACGTTCTTTCTTTAGCGCGCTGCAGGGTCGTATCGTGCGGTACCTGAACAGTGGCAGCGCGATCATCACGACCACGACCAGCAAGACGAGTTTCACGAGTGTCTTCAAGAGATGCTCCCGAATGGTTCCATTATTCAATACGCGATTGAGTATTGCCGTGTGTCAACTTGGCGATAGGCTGAATCCCTGCCCTTGCCTCCTACGTAGTAAGTTTCAAACCGCAACTTCCGCCTAGGGGAATCATGGATCCAGCGATCGTTGATGGGATCATGGCCGTCACCGCCATGCTAGGTCTGGGCACCTTTGTGCTGATAGGAATGAAGATGCGGTTTGACCATAAGGCAAAGATGCTCCAACAACCAAAGAGCGGCGATGAAATCGAACGCCTCGCCGACGCCATGGATTCGATGTACGAGCAAACACGCGCCCTGCGTGAAGAAGTAGGAGAGCTACAAGAGCGGCTTGATTTTCACGAGCGGCTGCTTACGCGACCAAAGGACGGGGACGACAGCCCAAAGTAGGAGGCGGTAGGGCGGTGATTCATCCCCATCACATCCTCCACAAATACGACCCCTTGATGAACAACTGTCTTCTCGTCTGCGAAAATCGGTCGCTCGGGACATACCTGTCGTTCTCCCAGCGGGTTTTGTCAAAAAGCGAACCGTAACCGATGTGAAATACCGTGCCGGGTATGTACGTAAATGACGCCAGTAAGTCCGTCAGCAAATCATCACGGAAGTCGTTGTACTCGACAATCCCGCGGAAAAACAGATACCTGCTCAGCTGGTACGTCAGTTTGCCACGGTAAATGCGATAGACATAGTCGTTGGTCGAATTCTTTTCTCCACGAAAATCGACGCGAACATAACTTGCCACAGCTTGCAGGTTGTCGGTTGGCTGCGCAGTGGCAGAAACAGTCAACAGTTCGCTGCTTCCTTGATACGGCTCCGCGGAGTAATAGATGGCGTCCGATTTTCTATAGGTGGCGTTTACGGCCAACTGGTTGGTGATTCGCCCACTCGTCGAAAGCAGCAACCCACCCGTCTGGAACCGCTCGGCCAGGAAGATCTCCGTCGCGTACGAGTATCGAACTGACAGCGTCATTCTGTTCAACAGGAAGTGCCGCAACGAGATGTGGTTTGCCGTCTCCCACATGTCGTAGATCGCATCTCTGGTCTGCGCCGAAAAGAACTCCACATCGATGCGTTGTAGCAGACTCGAGCTCGGGTAGAATTTGGGCCGGAGGGTCCCGCTGAACAGCGCCAGCCCTGTACGGGTGATGAAGCCAGTCTCGGCTTCGAAGTCTTCAGATACGTTCTTTGCTGTGAAGCCGTAGTCTACGTTTCGGGATGCGTTAGCGAAAAAAACGCCGACAGCGTGTCCGCCGAAATCTCCCGTCTGCATATCCTCGCGGCTGTGCGATAACAGACCGTGATATCCGATTGTGCTGGACTCGGACAACCTCAAGACGCCATCGGCTCCTCCTGTAACATTCAGATGATCTCCGAACAGCCGAGCGGTGTAGATGCCACCAACATATGAGTCGTCTCGAAGCAGTCGTTTGTAGCGCACTATTGGGACGTGCGCGTATTCTTTGTCTCCGGAAGGATCGAAGCCCGTCAGCTCATCGGCGGCGTATATCGCTGCCACTATGTCCTTCTCAGACATCTTGCCCGTCAACCTGATTCCCGTGATCGGATCCACGATTTTTCTCGTATGGACGATCGACTGAATCGGATCCGTACCTGATGTGCCAGTCGCTCCCAATCCAAAATGCGCTCTTCCCTCGAGGAAGAACGGTCGCTTCTCGGGAAAGAACAGATCGTACCTCAGGTTCACGTCTACCTGCCCGGCATCCGCTTCTACCTGGCTGAAGTCCGGGTTGAGCGTGCCGTCGAGCACGAGCTCAGATGTGAGACCATACTTCGCGGTGAGACTCAGCTCGGGCGCGTCGTTGATGGTGCGAAAAACACCGGACTCATGATCCTGTGAATACGCATATGTGGTAGCCGGAAGGACCTCGAGAAGCGTCTGACCCAACAAATCGGAAAAGACCATTGGCATGGTCTGCGTGAGCCAAGATTCCCCTTGTGCGGGATCGAGCGGCGGGTACGTCCCCATTTCCCGGCGTCGACTCACCGAGCGCTCAAATATCACACCCATGTACACAGAATCACCGTCGGCGTAACGAATGCTGCTCAGCGGCAGGCTGATCTCTACGACGTATCCCTCCTCATCGATCTTCCCGTCGCTATACCACACGAGATCGAAGTCGTGGTCTTCGTGTCCGCCGGCGTACCTCGTATCACCCTGGATGCCGTCCGGGTTGGCATAAAGCACATAGAGAGACTGTTGATCATTGAAGGAATCGAGGTTGATGGCAATCCAGTCATCGCTCCGGATGTTGTCGCGATTGGAAACTGACGTCTTGATTTCCGCCGGCTCGGGATCGTAGCAGCGAAAGGCGAAGTAGAGGTTTTCTGCGTCGTAGGCCGCAAACACTCTCGTGTCGGCGATCATCTCCGCTCCAAAATCCGGCCGCCACGTTTTGAATCTGTTCACAGACGGCGCTGACCTCCATACCGGATCGTCTAGCATACCGTCGATAGTTGGAGGAGCGTCAGTTCGTATCGGCCGAAAGACTTCCTGGGCAAACATCGGTGAAAACGACAACAACAACACAACAACACAAAATGCTGCGATCGGGAGCTTCATCTTCGTCTTTTCCTGCCGGGTTCAGATGTTGGGCGTTTGCGCGGTCGGTGAAAAAACTACCCAGTATGTCGCCTCGCAACCAACTCGTACCTGTTGACCGGCTCCAAAATACCATTTACCGTCCTTTATCCCTCTTGTGTGAGTCCCAACATTCTCGGAGCGGTGCTATGAGACGTCTTGCCCATCCTATCGCGAGTGTGATCTGTGTATTGTTCTTCCTGACGATGACCAGCGGCGCGGTTGCTGCTCAGGGCAAGCGTGTAGTAGTGCTATCGTTCGAGCAGAACGGCGTCGTGTCCTCAATCGAAGAGGTCTTTGGAGGCGAGGCAGACATCGGTGAAAAGATCGCCGACCTCGTTCGCGCAAGACTCAGGGAACGCAGTATAGAGGTGGCCGAAAGCAATGATGGAGTGCAGGGCACCGTCTCCGGCCAGATACTCGTCTTTGGTCGACAAGAGGGCGGCGGTGAGGTGGCCGGAGTGTCTGTTAGAGGTCTTCGGGTTGGATTGGGACGACGTCAAGAGAAGGCGTTCGTAGTCCTCGAAGCGCGGTTGTTGGATGCGGGGAGCGGGAGAATCGTGTCGGTGCTGACTGGGAGAGGTGAATCAGATCGAAGTGGCACCGACCTGTTCGCACGCACGCGCAACATCGATCTCGCCAGTATCGATCTGACCAGCGACGAGTTCACCGAAACATCCATTGGCGAGGCTACACACCAGGCAGTTGATGAGCTGGCAGAAGAAATCGCGAACGCGACCGACGGGCTCGGAGATGCTCCTCCACCTGCTGCCGCAGCCGCTCCCGCTCCTGCCGCCCCTCTCGCTGCCGCCGCACCAGTCTCCGCACCCGCGGGCCCGATCGGTCCCTTCGCCTGGGCCCCGTACCAGTTCAACGGAACCGAGCACTTCCGATATGACGTACGCCAGACCGAAGACGGTAGCACCGCAACCGGATTCTACCAACTCGATCTGCAACCGGCGGGGCCGGGCCAGGTGCGCATGCAGGTGAGTGGACAGCTCGGTGATGATTCCTATTCGTCGACCGTGACGACAGGGACCGGCACACAGGGAATGATGATGGGTTACCCACAATTCATGACGATGGGGCCCGTTGGGATTTTGCTGTTCAACCCGATGGCTTGGATGACGATTCAAGGACGACAGCTCACCCTCGGCGACGGGTGGAGCTCCTCTCAAGACGGCGAAACCATGGAAGCTAGAGTCGAGAGCCAGTGTCAGGCAGCGGGGCAAGCTGGCATGCTGCTGGTCTTCAGAGAGAACGGCGTTGTGCGGACGCAGTCATGCCTCGCACCCGATATCGCGCTGCCCATAACAACAGCTATGCATGACGATGATGTGTCGATCGAAATGACGCTCGTGGAGTACAGGCCCTAGGGAAGGCTGAATGTCCAATATCGAATGTCCAATTCTGAAGTTCAACACACTTCGACATTGGACATTCCTTGTTGGACAATCGTAATTCAACGTTACGGCAAACTCTCACCCGTATGCTCACTCCGCACCGGTTCCTTGCGTGCGATGTAGGTAGTACCTGATACCACAATCGCGGCGCCTATCCAGGTCCAGACGTCCGGGAATTCGGCGAACACCACCAAGCCTATCAGCGCAGCCCATACCACACGCATGAACATCGCTGGCTCAACACGGCTGACGTCGGCCAACTTGTATGCTCGGATGTAGAAGATGTGAGCCAGCGTGCCGAGGCCTCCAACCAACGCCAGCAGCCCGTACTGCGTAATCGTCGGCCAAGTCCAAACTGACAGTGCGGGAATCAAGGTCATTGGAGTCATGAAAAGGCTCAAATACCCAACTATGGTGGGAGTGCGATCCGTCCGTGACAGGCTCTTTGCCACCAGCCTAGAAACTGAAACGGTCGCCGTGGAAACGATGACGAGTGCAGTGCCAAGCCCTACCGATTCAAACCCGGGGCGAATGATCACCATTGCGCCGGCTGTAGCGATGGCAATTCCAAGCCAGCGGCGGCGCGTCACTCTCTCACCGAGGAACCAGATGGCTCCAAGCGCAACGAATACTGGGCCTATGAGAGTGAGTGAAACCGCGTCAGCGACCGGTAGAAGACTGAGTGCGACATACCAGGAAAGCATCGCGATCGAGTTGAACACGGCTCGCACTACGTGAAGGCCGAGCCTATTGGTCACCAAGGTTCCGCGTTCCAGACTCAGGAGCCACGGAGTGAGCATCACAGAGGCAAATGCGTTTCGGAAAAAGGCTACCTCAAACGCATGGATCTCTGCCGTCAGATAACGAACAGTCACGTGCATCGACGCGAATGCCGCACTCGCAGCGACTGCGAGAAAAACCCCACGAAGATGGGGCGGGAGGCGGTTGAAGGCCGTTATTGACACCCGAGGATGATAATGAGCCGTACTGAACTCTGCAGTGATGGAAGGGAATTCTGACTATCCTACTAGGAATTTCCAATATCGATGTGAACTACACTTGGATATTGGACATTCAGAGTTGGTTATTGGATATTTTCTTCCTACCGCCCTACCGCCCTACCGCTCGCCGCGACAGCGGGATGCACTTGAATGTCTTCAGCGCGCCGGCGACACGCTGAGCACCGCAAGGCTACGCTCTCCACGGTCCACTCGGTCCCGCGCGGTAGACCGTTGAATTCCCGTTGGGACGATTTGCCTCTTTCATATCGACCGGCAACGGAGCGTTCGACGAGCATCGCGGCGCTGTCGAGCGGACACCGGATAAAGTCCAGCGTCTCGTTCGCCTGCATCTCGAGTTTGGCTCTACCGAGCTCGCTGTAATCGTCCATCCGCCGCCACCGTGAAAGCCTTTGGGAGCACCATGTGTCACGAGTTGGGAGAGAAACCAACACCGGGTGCCGAACAGCCAAGGAAGACAAACTAAGCGCTTGTACAAACGCGGCAAGCGCCGATTTTTGTTCGGCCCAAATGCCGTTTGTGCACGTTGTGTGGAGTGGTTTTTAGGGCGGTAACAGTGGTTAAAGAACTGGTCTTCCACAGCTTGTGGGAATGTTCAAAACGGGCGTCCCCAGCGTTCCACAGAAAAAAGAGCAACGTTCCCGCACGTGTCACCGAACGCAGGGGCCAAGCAGTCACCAAACTGATGCCAATTCAGCCTGGGAAACTCCCCGATGCGACGAATATGCTGATGGCAACATCTTCTCCACAGTCCGACGTCGTGCAACAACTCTGTCCTACGCAATCCACCTCCACATCCGTCAGGCCCGCGTCAAGGAACCACCTTCTCACGTCGGACCTTTCGAAGCCCATCCAACGATCGTGTTGTTCGGTCCGCAAGAACTCGTATTCGTGAGTGTCCAAATCGGTTATCACCAATGTGCCGCCCGCCTTCAATGTCCTGACCATTTCCTTTATGGCTTTGGATGGTTCGTCCACGTGATGGAGATACATGTTGGCGAACACATGGTCGAGCGCACCTGTCTCGATAGGTAGAGACTCCGCGGTGCCCACTCGACATTCCACGCCTGGCTGATCGAACTTCCCTTTGAGAGCCTCGAGCATCGGTGGTGATTGATCGACAGCCACGACAGAAAGCCCTCTGGCCAACAAACCCTCGGTCAAGAACCCTGTACCCGCCCCTACGTCCGCTGCGACTTCACCAGGTTTTACATTCGCGACAGCGTACGCCTTCTCCCTCACCGCATCAGAGAAGAATTGCTCCTGCATCCCGTCCCAGTCGCTACCGATACGGTCGAAGTAGTCTTTGCTGGACGATGTCATTGGGTATCTCTCCGAGGTTAAACAAAAAAGAAGTTACGGAGTAAATGTAGGAGGTTCAGACCGTTCTAACAGTTCTGTGATTACGGCAATCGCGAGGTTCCCAATACTCACCATGCCAGTCGTGTTGAGCAACCACACATCGTCTTCTGGTGCATGGTATTGGTCGTGCGTTCCAGTATAGAAGAACATTACCGGGATCAAACGTTCGTAGAATGGTGCGTGGTCACTCCTGCCCGTAATGTTCGGAGGGATAATCAACTGCAAATCGTCTTCGTTGTGTTCGGTGAGCAATTGTTCCCACAGAGGAGAACTCGACCCACCCAGCGCAAACAAGAGTCCATCCCGCAAACGACCCACCATATCCAGGTTTACCATTGCCGTAATGCTGTCCAGAGGCATCGTGGGATTCTCCACGAAGTACCTGGATCCGCGCAAACCGGCTTCCTCGGAGCCGTAGGCCTGGAACATCAACGACCGGCGATCGGACGACCCACTAACTCCCTCGGTGAAATAGTGCCCCAGGTACCGAGCCAGCTCCAATAGAAGTGCGGTTCCCGACGCGTTATCGTCGGCGCCGTTGAAGATGATTATCGAGTCAGGCGAAACCCGCGTGAAACCAATGTGGTCGTAGTGGGCACCAAGAATCACCCACTGCTCGCTGAGCGAACCCTGGCCGGGCAGGACGCCAAGCACATTTTGCGACGCTACCTCGAAAGTAAATGACTGGAACCAGCCAGCAACGGCCGGTACCAAGCCGACATCATCGAACGCATCACGAATGTACTCGGCGGCCTGGAGTTCGTACTCGGTTCCAGAACCGCGACCGTAGAGGCTGTCTCCGGCAAGGTAGTCGAGATGGTCGAGAAGTGCGTCTTCAGTGAGTGGTTCGGTAGTCTCCGGACCTGAGAAGACGTCGCATGCGGCAAACAACAACAGAGCAACTACAGACAGTCTCTTCATATAGCGTGCCTTGCGAGTCCGACATGTCAAATGCGGAACCGCCGACAAATTGCGTCGGCGATTCACCCATCGTTTCCTACCCAAGTCCTACAACCACGTTCCCGAAACTGGCTTTCGACTCCAAATATTGGTGAGCGGTTTGCGCTTTTTTCATCTCGAACACCTTATCCACAACTGGCCACAGCCGGCCTTTTTAGACCAACGCCAGGTTCTCCGCAGTAAATGAACGGATGACCTCCGCCTTTTCTGACTCCGACCGTGAGGTGACTGCGACGGCTTTCTTGGTTCGGGAAATCTAGGGGTTGGTGGAGAGGGGCTCACTGCTATTGTAGATGAACCGCGCGACCTTCCACGCGGCCGCTGCAGTGCGCTCGAGGATAAAAATGTACTTGCCGTTGACTCGCTGCGTGGCCCCACCGGCCTTCGGTGTGCCGTGCGAATCTCTCATTGTGGAGCCTTTGTTCCCTACCCTTCTCTCAGTGCCACCACCACCGGTTGCTTCGCCGCTTTTCTTGCCGGGAAGAACCCACCAATGAGCCCCATGACGACGGCGAAGATCATCCCGTTTACAAGCACGTTCGGAGTAACTCTGAACGCGAACGCCACCTCGCTGAATGAATTCCAATTCGTGGTGCTCGTAACAAGCCCATTGATCGGCAATGTAATGATGCAACCGGCAAGTCCGCCCAGGAATGCAATCAACACCGCTTCCGCCAAGAACGAACTGAGCACGTTGCCCGGTTTGAATCCCAGTGTTAGCAGAACGGCAATCTCTGGTGCTCGCGAGGAAACAGCTGCATACATGGTGTTGATTGCGCCAAACACCGCACCAACCGCCATGACTCCCGCAATGAAGACCGCGATGAAGTTGAGGATCTGTCCAAGCAGCTCCGACTGGCTGGCATAGAACTCGTTTTCCCGAAACACCTCAACAAACAGTCTTCTATCATCTTCCAGCGTCTGTTTGACGCCATCGAAAGAACCCGGGTCCGTCATCCTGAAGGAGATCGACTGGAACACCTCACCACGGAACACAGGCATCAGGAGCTCGTTTTCGCCCCATACTTCCGACTCAAACGACGAGCCGCCGGCAGAAAAGTGACCCACAACGGTCCAGTCGCGTCCGCCGAATTTGAACGTGTCGCCCACGGCGGTGTTCGGAAACCGGTCGATGATTGCCTCACCGATCAAAATCTCCGCTGCACCAGGTCGGAACGCGCGGCCCTCGGTGATCTCGATGTTGTCACGCACCTGCATAACCCGAGCACTGACTCCACGCACCACCACGTTGGCCAAGCCTCCGTTCAGGCGTCTGAGGCCAAGCACCACAAAGATCTCGGGACTGATGAGCGGCAGGTTGTTCGCGTCTCGGGCGACAAACGGCATGCCCGCAACAATGCTCACACCATTCCGACCAATGCCGCTGTACATCTCCGCCGTAGCACCTCGGCGCAACACAAATGCGTTGTCTGATGATCCGGTTCTCACCATTGCGGCGCGGAAGCCGTTCGACAAGGCCATCATCGCCACAAAGACCGCGACCACTAGCGCCATGCCCGCCGCGGTTGTGAGTGTCGATACCGGGCGTTCTTTGAGGCTTCGTAGGTTGTACAGGATCGGGATCTTCACGTAACCCTCCTACGCCACGCGCCGAAGTGACTGGACGACTGATAGCCGCATTGCCTGGAACGCAGGCACGAAACCGCTAACGAGACCGAGCACGATTGCAATCGTCAGCCCCAGAGTTACGGTGCTCGTGTGGACCTCGAAGCCCGGTATGAACATGGTCATGGGGTTCCCGGGGCCGAACATCGCCTTGGCGCCAAACACCCCCAACGCACCACCCAAAAGAGTGATGGTCACCGCTTCTATCAGCACAAACACGAACAACAGTCCGTCGGGGAAGCCGAGTGTCTTCAGAACTGCGTTCTCGCTAATGCGTTCCCTGCCCGCCATCATCATCGTGTTGGCCGAAACAAGCAAAATCGCGAAGAAGACCGCCGTGCCGATCGCCTGCACCAGGAATCCTATGTTGCCCCACATCGTTACAAACCCTGTCTGAAACGCCCGTTCCGTTTCGGTCTTGGTCGGAGCGGTCGAGTTCTCATATATCGCATCGATCCGGTTGATTACTTCGGGGGCGGAATTTGGATCGGCGAGCTGGAGGGCGTACCACCCAGGGCTCATCTGCTGGTTGGAGCCTTCGTACAGGTGGTCATAGTGAAAGAAAAAAAGCTGATCTCCGTAACTCGCGGGATTTGGATCGTACACTGCACGAATCGTGAATTCCCAGTCACCCGGTATTATGGTGCCCTGTAGCGTCACCGACTGACCCAGAGACCATCCAAACCGTTCCATCAGTCCACTGCCAACGAGTGCGCCCGTTCGTTCGGCCAGGAACGCTGCGCGCTGATCTTCGGGAACCACGACCTCGGGATACATCGGTAGATATGTCTCAGCGTCAATCGCGAACTGGGCAAAAAAGTTGGATGGATCGACGTAAACTCCGCCGAACCAATTAGCCCAGGTGACGCTCTCAACACCCTCTTGCGCACGCAACCGTTCATAGTACGACTGTGGTAGTGGGAACGTGATCCCCATTGCGCTGCTCACGACCAGCCGGGATTCGCTGCCAACCTCGCTCACGGCGTTTAGCGCTGTCACAACTGACCGCAGTGTCGTGAACAGGAACAACGCAACCGCGACGCTCAACACGGTCAGGATCGTACGGCGCTTGTTGCGTATCAAATTGACCCAGATCAGGCGTGCGTATTTCATCGGTGCAACACTCCCTTATCCAGGTGCGTCGTCGCGTGCGCACGTTCGGCCGCATGAGCGTCGTGCGTGACCATCATTATGGTTTTGCCGAATTCCTCGTTGAGGCGCTGCAGCAGCGTCAAGATTTCGTCAGCTGACTTCGCGTCCAAATCACCAGTTGGCTCGTCAGCTAGAATCATCGTCGGGTCACTCACGATAGCGCGGGCAATACCGACCCGTTGCTCCTGACCACCTGAAAGCTGACGGGGAAAGTGATCGGCTCTATCGGTCAAACCCACCACCCCCATAGCAGTCATTACGTGATCGCGACGATCCTTTTTTGACAACTTAGTGAGGAGCAGTGGTAATTCGACGTTTTGGAAGGCCGTGAGTACCGGCAAGAGGTTGTAAAACTGGAAGATGAATCCGACATGCCGTGCTCGCCACGCGGCGAGTTGTTTTGGCTTCATTCCCGTTATCTCCTGACCATCTACCATCACCGATCCGGAGGTCGGACTGTCGAGTCCGGCCAAGATGTTGAGTAGAGTAGTTTTGCCGCTACCCGACGGTCCCATCAAAGCCAGGAATCCACCGCTGTCGAGTTCGAGATCCACCGCCTCGAACACAGGAATCTCCTGTGAGTCGCGGTGGTACACCTTACGGAGATTGCTGATTTCTACCAGAGCCATCTTGAGGAAGTCTCCTTCTGGTTCAACGAGTAACGATGCGCACCACAGCACCGTCCTTTAACGATTCGGGACCTTCGACAACGACCTGTTCGCCGCCAGATAGACCAGACCGAATCTCACGTCGCCCGCCTGACACCGGTCCTGCTTCTATGGAGATACGGTAGACCCTTCCATCTCTCACCACCCACACGACCGGCTGCCCCGCTTCATCCCTCACTGCTTCGGCAGCCACGAAGATGCGAGGCGGCTGGTCGACTGCCCCTCCCTCTTCTCCCGCTCCTCCCGCCTCCTGCTCGACAAAATCCACCCTAGCACCCATTTCAGGCAGTATGCGTGGATCGTCTTCGAGAATACTCACCTTCACCTGTACGGTAGCGCGCTGACGGTCCGCCGTTGGCACGATCTGCCGTACCTCACCGAGAAACGAGCTGTCCGGATATGCATCGAGTGTGATCCGTGTCGGTTGCCCATTCGCGATCTGCGCGATGTAGGCCTCGTTCACGTCAACCTCCACCTCGAGCGTCTCTAGATCGGCCATGGTGACTACCGCACCGCGCGTAAGTCCACCTCCGGTCGCTACCGGCGCAACTACTTCTCCGACCTCAGCGTCTTTCCGAAGCACTGTCCCATCGAATGGAGCACGGATGTATGTATTATCGAGATTCGCCTGAGCCACGCCCACGCTCGCCTCGGCGGATTGGACCATCGCTTCTTGAACTCCAACGCGTGCCTCCGCAGCAGTCAGTCGCGCCTCGAGATCTTCAACCTCGCGTTCCGAGGTGAGGCTGTCCTCCAACAGCGACCTGCTCCTGCGCAGATCCCTCGCGAGCTGATCCCGCGTCGCTTCTGCCTCGGCAAGGGCAGCCTGAGCCCGCAGCACTTCGGCCAAAGTTTGACGCACCACGGCCTGGTAGTCGTCGTTCTCGAGCCGCGCAATGATCTGCCCGATGCTGACTTCCGAGCCTTCCTCCACTCCTAGATAGGCAAGCCGCCCAGATATTCTCGAAGAGACGGAGGCCTTGGTACGAGCCACCACGTAGCCGTTCGCGGTTATTCCGACGCCCCCTCCCGCACCCTCCCCCACGACCTCCGCCAAAGCCACGGTCACCTCCAAACCGCTCGTCCTGCGAGTCCACACATACCCAAGCACCACGATGATTACAGCGGCGACGGCAAGATAGGCGTTGCGCTTCAGAGCCCGCCTCGACGCAGGCGATGGCTCGTCCCTGGAGATCTGCAGGCGTGATAGGTCAGGTGTTTGATCGGTCACAAAGCGTCCTTCGGTTGAAGGTAAAGCCTCGAGGTCTCGCCCAGCACGCCTGCGCTCCACGCAAGTGTCATCGGATACAACAAGGTCAACGCAATCAGAGTGGCGCCAGGAACACCCATTACACCTGCGGCGCGCTCAGAGAGCAATAGCACCGGTCCCGAAAACGCAGTCCACGCGAGCAGGAGTAGCCAGCCCAACCCGGCGGCCAGTGACGCCGCAAGAGAGGGTCGGTGTATCGGTTTCTCGTAAACACCCCAAAGACATCCCAGAACGGGTACTCCCCACCAACCCAAGAGCGCAGTCGCAAGCGCAAATGCCGGTCCCAAGAATACGATCTGCAACATCATCCGACGGGCCATTTAATAACCCTCCGGTTTCAACGTCAGCTCGCTCAATACGTCGTGATCCGCAAGATCGCCTGGGTCGTCCGGAAACAGGACCCCGTCCAGAATCCCATCCACCCACTGCTGAATCCGATTATCGTACAGATCGCTCACCGGGTTCCCCGACTGGCCTCCAGGATACGTCACCCAGGCCTGAACCCTGTCGCCCAGCTCGACTACCATTCGCCAACTGGCTCCATGTGTTCCTGGACCTGAAGAAGGGTTGAGGTTTCCGGATCCACCTTGTACGGGCAGTTCGGATGCAGACAATGCTGGAAATCCCAACAGGTGCCAAATATTCGTTTGGCGTATGCCCGACCAGCGCCAGCCACCGTCCTCTGGCGGGCCGTATTCGTCTGTCACCTGGTGCAGTGCGTCGATCAGACTCGTGGTCAGTAGTTCATCGCGAGTCTCGACAACATCATCTGAATGCCCTTGATCCCACCAAGGGCTTTCGGGATGCTGAAGCAACGCCGCCAGCACCGTCTGGCTGGGTGTCGCCACTCTGCGGCCCGAACCGACAGATGACAATTCGTCCCATGTGCGGTTCGTGAGCAGCCTCAGCGCCGACTCAAACAGGACTGCGCGTTCGTTGTCTTTTGTGTAACGACGGTCCCACTCCGCCAATAGGCGCGCGGCTTCAGCCAAATCTTCATCGGGGGTCTCCGACAATCTGCGATTGGCTGCATCCAGGAACGCAGGCACAAACAGATTCGCTTTCTCGTTGCCAGGATCGGTTTGGTACCGGGACATTGACTCCACCGTGACGGCAGAGTCATTGCGGAGAAGATCATTGATCCGCATTGCCCGCCACGGGGTCTCCCAGTCGACCCCGAGGTATCGACCTTGAACTTGTGGGTCGATCGGCTGCTGATTCGCGGAGGCGAGATAGCCCTGTTCCGGATTGCGGGAACCAGGATATTCGTCTAAGGGCCAGTAGCCGAGCCAATCACTCTGGCTCGTTGTACCGTCGCGGATTTCCGTGCCTTCGCCACCTCCCGGACGGATCGGGAATCGACCGGTGGATCGGATGCCGATATTCCCCATTCGATCCCCGACAATCCAGTTCTGCGCGGGAGCGTGAAACGACTCCATTGCGCTCTCGAACTCGGATACGGAGGTCGACCGGGCGGCACCAGAGAACGCCTCCATCGACCCCGCTTCTTCGAGAACCGTCCACCGCATCGAGAGCGGTCCGTCGTCGCCAAAGAATACCGGACCGCGATGTGTGTAATACAGCGTGTCGACAGCAATCT
>JBDHHK010000025.1:0-35085 GCA_039589395.1 Gemmatimonadota bacterium | reverse complement strand
CTCTACCGGGATGAACGAGGTCGAGGCTGCATTCAGCCCTGACGGCACCGAGCTCTATCTTGCGATAATGTCGGACATAGGTACCGACTTCGTTGCGGCCATTGCCATGGCTAGGCTCGAGGATGGAGGCTGGACGGACCTGGAGATTGCGCCGTTTTCCGACGTCGGTCTCAACATGGATCCCTTCGTGCATCCTGACGGGTCGAAGCTCTATTTCACCTCAACCCGTCCACTCGACGGAGAACCTGTAACGACCGAAGACGATGAAGCGCCCAAATCCAACTTCTGGGTGGTAGAAAGGGAGGCTGACAGCTGGAGCGCGCCAAGGCCCATCGGACCACCGATAAACGGTTTCGGCAACGTGTCTGCAGCTACCGTGACTCGAACCGGAACGATGTACTTCACCAGAAGGTTGGAAGACGGTTGGGAAGGGATATTCAGGTCGAGACTGGTGGATGGTCAATACCAAGAACCAGAGCGGCTTTCAGACAAAGTCAACACTACGAACACGCAGTTTCACTCCAGCATTGCTCCGGACGAGAGTTATCTGATCCTCTCGATCTATGGACGTGATGACTCGTACGGTTCAACCGACTACTACGTTTCCTTCCGGGACAGCAACGATGTGTGGAGTGACGTCATCAACCTCGGTGACGAGATCAACACTGAGGAGACTGAGGCTGCCCCATGCCTTTCACCCGACGGCCGGTTCTTCTTTTTCGGAAGCCAAGCAAAGATCGAAAGGACCGCTGCTCCAGGGATGACATTCAACGATCTCCGAAATGAGTTACACCAGCCCGGCAACGGGAGCTGGGACATTCATTGGGTCGATGTGAGCGTCATACAAACGCTGCGACCTAGCAGCTGAGGTCCGACGTTGCGTTTGTCTTGTTTACTGGTTTCTGTCTATCGTTAAGATGCAGCTGAAATGGTGAGAAGCGAGATGTCTCACAAAACTGATGCCAGTTTCCCGACCAAATACTGGCACGCCATCGATGACGACCGTGTTCAATGTGACATGTGCCCTCGTTACTGCAAGCTTCGCGAAGGGCAAAGGGGCATGTGTTTTGTACGTATGAACGCGGGCGGGCAGGTTGTGCTCACCACGTACGGTCGATCGAGCGGGTTCTGTGTCGACCCGATAGAAAAGAAACCGTTAAACCACTTCTATCCTGGGTCGTCTATCCTGTCATTTGGTACCGCCGGATGCAACCTGGCGTGCAAGTTCTGTCAGAACTGGAGCATCAGCAAATCGCGTGAAGTGGACACGTTGGCGGATGCGGCCTCACCACCAAGGCTGGCGGAGGCAGCACAGCGGCTGAACTGTCGCAGCGTCGCATTCACCTACAACGATCCGGTGATTTTCCATGAGTATGCGATTGACGTCGCGCGGGAATGTCACGACCGCGAAATCAAAACCGTAGCCGTTACCGCTGGATACGTATGTGACGAGCCTCGCCGCGAATTCTACAGTTTCATGGATGCGGCCAACGTCGATCTCAAGGCTTTCACTGAGGAATTCTACTGGGAACTCAGCAAGGGACAGCTACAGCCCGTGCTCGAAACACTTCTTTATCTCAAGAGAGAGACGGACGTGTGGTTCGAGACCACGACTCTACTGATTCCTGGCAAGAATGACTCAGACGACGAGATCGACAGAATGACTGCCTGGGTCGTGGAACATCTTGGCCCCGATGTGCCGATGCATTTCACGGCCTTTCACCCCGCATGGAAGATGTCCGATGTTCCGTCCACGCCGTCCTCCACGCTCACGAGAGCTAGACAGATCGCCCGTGAGAATGGCGTCCGCCACGCATTCACAGGCAATGTGCACGATCCAGAGGGGGCAAGCACAATATGCCACGAATGTGGTCAGACTCTCATCGGACGAGACTGGTACCTACTTTCCGAGTGGAACCTGACCGATGACGGGCGTTGCACCAATTGTGAAACACGATGCGCAGGTGTGTTCGATGGTGCTCCAGGCGCATGGGGTGGCAAGCGTTTACCTGTACGGCTGGACGGCTAGGCCGTAACGGATTACGAGTCCATATACCCGGGTCGGCCGCAGCCGAAACAAGGTGATCTGATTCACAGATTTTGCGGCCCTACCGGCGAATTATGAACGCGGGTGACCGAGTTCTCGCGAGTGACCGACTGGTCGATTTTGGGGCCACCCGATAGTTATTTTGCAGAATATAAAATGTCGACGTCGACTAACTGGGTGCCGGGACAGCAGCGCTGATGAGTGAACAGAAGAAAGCCAAGGCATGGGCCCGTCTTTGGCCCACAGTAAGACCACCTCATTCGAGGAATCTACGGGCTGGAGCTTGGTATCCAGTCATGAAAGATGATCTCGAGGATAGAGTGTCGCTCTGGTTATATGGTCAGCTCGTCGATGTACCGCGACGATTCCTCGAGATACGACCCAGGCGTCCCAAGCGGTTCACTGTCGTGTACCGAGCAGGATACGACAGGCCAGCGGGTAGGCCCTCGATATACAATCTGGGCAAGAACTACGGTGTCTGCCCGATTTGCCTCCATCGGTTTGCGCTTTTCGGGCAACCGGAACGTAAGGAATGTCCGAATTGCGGCCACGAAGGCGAAATCGCCTGGTGGGAGACTGGCTGAAGAGTAAAGACTCGGTAGTCTACCGCATCACCCGCAGCCTGAGCTCACCGATCACCAGATCTCGGTAAACTGCCTCTTCGGTCGATGCCCCGTTCTGGCGAAGCGCTTCTAGGAGTGTTGTCCTCGGTGGCAACCTGACGCCTCGATTGTACCTCCAAAGCTGTCCCGCCTGCATCCACTTTCCGTCCGTCCCTTGATCAAACGCTAGCATCGAGTAATTCTGATCGCCCGACAACAGCAACACAAACTCCAAAGCTTCGTCGTTGTCCAGGTTCACGGGGAAAAGCGTGCAATCTCCATTTGCTTCGCAAGCGTCTGCCTGGAACTGGGTTAGGTGCGTGACGACATATTGCACCAGGCTGTCCGGAGGAGCAGTTGTCGTGTCGAGGGAAAAAATGTCGGTTGCGTCCAGCAGAGTTTCAGGCTGAGGCCTCACGTCGGCATACGATTCAGCTTCGCGTGTTGTGTTGATCCGTTCAGCTATGATGTTCGCTTGAGGGTGGTCTGTGAGTCCCTCTATTCTCTCCAGCATCTCGAACCCGATGTGTCCGAGTTCGAACCTCAGGTATCCGAAGTCGAATTCGGCGGCGTCGACGTCACCGGCCGATATTCTGCGGAACTGGTTTCGGGCACTCCACCTCATGGGGTCGAGCAGGGGGGTGTGTGAAAGCACCGCGCAAACGACAACCATCCAAGCCATTCGCATATTGACCTTGGGGACAGCATCCATCCACGCACCACTTTTCCTGAAAACTGCCACGGCATATCCCAGGCCGCACAACATCCCGGCAGCTGCGAAGAGCACCCCATAGAACCGCCCCAGAGTTAGGCCGTATTGATCGATACGGAGGTAAAGGGCGTAGAACGTGATCGCGGCTAACACCGGTATTGCGACCAGAGCGGCTTCAACCAGCCGCCGAATGGAGGGTGAATAGGGAGGGTCTCCGAGTCCGTCCTGATAGGCGCCGTTGAAAAACAGAATCGTCACCCCGATCAATGCCAGCAATGTTGCCGACGCATGGCGGGTATCCCACAGGGGTTGCAGTCCGGTGAATGGCAGACTCACCAAAAACAGAAGTGCGATGATAGCGAGAAGCGGCATCAAAGCCTTGAGAACTGAGAGCAGCACATTTCGGCTGGTGGCGGCGAGCTTTTCCCATTCCCGGCCGAGTGCCAACGCGTAGCCGAAAACCGTTGCCAGGCTCAAACACACGAATGCGGCGCCAGTGAAAACATCTTCGAAGAACGTGACGTCGATCAGCTTGAACAGCTCGCTCCAAAGTAGTATGACCGCCCAAAAGGCACCTATGACCATTCCCCCGATTGCCACGGTGAACAAGTTGTTCCAGAAGCCGCTGAACAGCTCTTCGTAGGGGTAAACACGTCGGCCAGTTCTCAGGAAGATCTGAATGAACGGAGTTATGAGGAAAAGAGCGGCGACTGCTCCCGCAATCCAGGATGGAGCTCGAATCTCGTCGGAACGGTACGGTACCTCTCCGATAGGTATCTGGAGCCAGACCCAAAATGCTACTAATGCGAAGACGAGAGGCGCCACGGTCGTGACAACGAGCTGCCGCTTGACGTCTTTTCCGGTCCAGCTGAGCTGGAGAATCAGTGCGAAGCCTGATACGAAGAAGAGTACGGCCGCGACGACAGCTCTTTGCCCGACCCCGTCAGGCCAGAATTCGTACGAGAGGTAGTATACGAATCCCTGAACCAGGCCCACCGCGGCGAGAGTGACCCTGGTCCTCATGTCCTCAGAGAGCATTACTAACATTTTGTCTATCCTGAGAGGGAGTCAACACATCCTCCCCATCCAGTCGCGCCACCACCACGGCGCCGCAGGAATCGCTCAATACGTTAACCATCGTGCGGAACATGTCGAGCACCCGGTCGACCGCGAGAATGATGACCACACCCTCGAGTGGTAGTCCGACAGCGCGTAGGATGATCGACATCATCACGAGCCCAGACATCGGAACGCTTGCGGCACCTATCGAAGCGAGCAGCGCCGTAAAGACAATCACCAATTGCTGATCGAACGACAGCGCGATCCCGTAAACCTGCGCGATGAAAATCACGGCCACGCATTCGTATAGTGCCGTACCGTCCATGTTCACCGTGGCTCCGATGGGCAACACGAATGAAGAGATCTTCTCGGACACCCTTGAATTGCCAGTAACCGCTTCCATCGTGAGTGGCAACGTCACGATCGTCGAACAGGTCGAAAAGGCTGTCACCAGAGCTGACGGCATTCCAATGTAGTGGCGGAACGGATTCCGCTTTGTGACCAGATAGATGATGATCGGGAGAGTCACCACTGCGTGAAAGACCAATCCGAGCAATACGATTCCGAAGTAGAAACCTAGTGACCGAAACGCGTCGAAGCCGGTTGTGGCGACAATTGTGGCATTGATGCCAAACACACCCAGTGGTGCGGTCCAGATGACCATCCGTGTGAGCTTCATCATGGCCTGGAACGCCGCCTGGAAAAACTCGCTCAGTCTGGTCTTGTACGGATCCTCCAACCGAGTGATGAAGTATCCAAACAGGATGCAGAAGAAGATTACCGGCAGTACTTGCCCGTCTGCCAGCGCCTGAAACGGGTTCTCGGGAATGATATTCAGAAGTAGTTCTGTGAAACTCTGCTCGGTGACCGGTACCGCATCGACAGTTTCCTCGAGCCTGATTGTAGAGCCGACCCCGGGTTTGAAGATGTTGACCAGTACTAGGCCGGTTAGGATCGCCATCAGGCTGGTGGTGACATAGTATCCGAACGTCTTGGCCCCGAGTATGCCGAGGTTTTTCCTTTCGCCGACCGACACAACTGCGGCTGTCAGCGAGGTGATGATGAGAGGCATTATCGCCATGCGCAGCAGGCGCAGGAACACATCCGACAACGGTTCGGCGACGGGCACTATAGATTCACCAAACACCTTGCCGCATATCATCCCGGCGAACAGACCCACAAATATCCAGAACGTCAGTGAGCGGATAGGAATTCGCATACTTTATATTGTGCACGTAGAGCGCCACCGAGGGAACCGCCTGAGACGGATTGGGTTAGCAGCAAGGCGACGCCTCAACCACGGAATCAAGGACGGACGTGATGGCAACTTGGAAAAGCCACGGGAAATCGATCGATCGTCGGACCTTCCTGGGAGTATCGGGATCGTGTGCTGCTCATTTGGCGCTTATGGCTGCTGGAGCGCCAAAATCAAATCGAGGGTTCGTTGGGGGTGTGGCTCCAAAACGTTTGATTGCTCAGGAGCCGTGGGGGCGTCTGGAGCAGGTTGCGGACGGCGTATGGGCATTGATTTCCACGCCGCTCGACGGCGACCGCACGACTCTATGCAATGGCGGCATCATCGCGGGCTCGGACGGCGCTCTCGTGGTTGAGAGTTTCGCGACACCTGCGGGTGCGTCTTGGATGGCCGGCCAGACTCGGGATCTCGCTGGACGCTGGCCGAGTCACGTAGTTGTGACGCACTTCCACGGCGACCACACCGGCGGGTTGGAGGGATACCAGTCGCAGGGCGCGAATCTCAGCCTGATGAGCACTGAGAAGACTCGCGACTTGACTCGAGAAACCGACGAAGCGCGCGATCAGGAAGTGAGTGCAAAGCGCGCTCGAATGCTCGCTGACACGACGATACTTGGCTTGGAGCGCCCCACCAGGATCGATCTGGGTGGCCGCGCCGTACGTCTGATTCCCCGCCAAGGGCACACGCCGAGCGACGTTACGGTGGAGCTGGAAGACCCAAGCGTGGTGTTCTGTGGCGATTTGGTGTGGAACCGGATGTTCCCAAACTACCGTGACACAACACCGTCTCTTTTTGCTGCATCCGTTCGTTCGTTGAAGAGGGAGCGCGAGACGGCCTACGTGCCGGGCCACGGCTCGCTCTCCAACGGTGGTGACATCGATCTCTACTTGCAGCTCATCGACGATGTCGGAGCCGCCGCGCAACACGCCATAGAAGCCGAAATTCCCATACCCGAGGCAGCGGCACAGTACAGCCTGCCTGAATCACTTGGCGAATGGGTGATGTTCCGACCTCAGTATTTCGAGGTTGCTTTCAGGGCATGGGAGCGGGAGCTGAGGGGAGGGTAGACGCCCGCGCCCGCGGGGCGGTACCACCCCGCGCCACACCACCACCCCGGGCGGTACCCCGCACGACCCATCCACGCCCCAGCGGTATGGCGGTAGGCTGCGCAGCGATTATCTTTGGGTCGCCCGCCCGCCCGCCCGCCCGCCCGCCCGCCCGCCCAATGCGACGATTGAATTTTCGCACGCATCATTTACTGTACAGCTTGTCAAAACCGGCGTGCGGCACTTGCCCATGGCGGAGCTTCGTGTGCGCAGGCCAGGTAAGGAGACCCGATGAGTTCACCGACCATGAATCAGGATATTGAGGTCATTCAGGAGAAGATCCAACAAGAGAGCGCTTTCGTCGGCCGTCTGATCGATGAGGTCGGGCGGGTGATCGTAGGGCAGAAGTATATGGTGGAGCGGCTCCTGATAGGGCTGCTCGCAAACGGCCATGTGTTGCTGGAGGGAGTGCCTGGACTGGCCAAGACGATGACGGTCAGAACCTTGGCCCGCGCCATCGACACCGCGTTCCACCGAATACAATTCACGCCGGATCTGCTGCCAGCCGACCTCATCGGAACGCTGGTTTACGACCAGAAGGACTCGTCCTTCAAGACGAAGAAGGGACCGATCTTCGCAAATATCATCTTAGCGGATGAAATCAACCGTTCACCACCGAAGGTACAATCAGCGCTCTTGGAAGCGATGCAGGAGCGCACCGTGACGATAGGCGAGATTTCGTATCCGCTTGACGATCCGTTCTTGGTTCTCGCAACCCAGAATCCGATTGAGCAGGAGGGTACGTATCCACTTCCCGAGGCACAGGTCGATCGCTTCATGCTGAAGCTGTCAGTCGGGTATCCCAGCCAGGATGAGGAACTCGAGATCATGCGCCGTATGGCCACCGGCCCTGAACAGGAAGTGACCTCGGTCGTGCAGCCTACGGAGATCATCAAATCACGCAAAGCCGTGGACATGATCTACATGGACTCGCAGGTGGAGAAGTACATCGTGAGCCTGGTGTTCGCCACGCGTGATCCCAAAGCGTTCGGGCTTGACGAATTAGTCGATTTAATTGCATATGGTGGCTCACCTCGAGCGTCAATCAACCTCGCAAAGGCCGCCCGCGCGCACGCATTTCTTCGGCGCCGTGGCTACGTAACGCCAGAAGATGTCCGTGCAATAGGCATGGATGTGCTGCGACACCGGGTGCTGGTGACCTACGAGGCTGAAGCTGAGGAGGTGACGTCGGAGGACGTCGTAACCAAGGTGCTGAATGCCGTGGAAGTGCCGTAGTTGACCGCCGCTGGCTTGCGCGAAACGCTGTGAAGGTGACTCATGATTCCACGTGAGATCCTGAAGAAGGTGAGACGCCTCGAGATCACGACACGGGGAATCGTGAACGAGGTGTTTTCGGGGGAGTACCACTCGGTCTTCAAGGGACGAGGAATCAACTTCTCGGAAGTACGCGAGTACCAGTACGGAGATGACATCCGCGCCATCGACTGGAATGTGACAGCGCGGGTTGGGTCGCCGTACATCAAGGTGCATGAGGAAGAACGTGAGCTTACGGTCATGCTGGTAGTAGACGTGAGTCGGTCCGGAGATTTTGGGACCCGCGAGCGTATGAAGGGCGAGATTGCCGTTGAGTTGTGTGCGCTACTGGCGTTTTCTGCTATCAAGAACAACGACAAAGTCGGCCTTATCATCTTCACCGACAGAATCGAGAAGTTCGTTCCGCCTCGCAAGGGACGTAGCCACGTGCTTCGAGTGCTCCGCGAACTTCTCTACTTCGAGCCGAAAAGCACTGGTACTGACGTTGGTTTGGCGTTGGAGTACCTCACTCACGTGACGAGACGAAGGTCAGTCGTATTTCTCGTATCAGATTTCCTGACCGTTGACTACGAACGTGCGCTTTCGATAGCTGGACGCCGCCACGACGTGATCGCCGTGCACATGAGTGACAGACGAGAGGCGTTTTTGCCGCCTGTCGGGTTTGTCGAATTCGAGGACGCGGAGAGTGGCGAGCATCTGATTGTGAATACGTCTGATGTCTCCTTCAGAGGAGCGCTCGACGCGCACGCAACGCGTCTTCAGAACGACCGGGAGCAGGCATTTCGCAAGGCGCGTGTTGACGTCATAGAGGTGGAGACGGGTGTGCCATACTTCGACCCGCTGCGCCGGTTCTTCAAGCAGCGCGCCCGGAGGTTCAGATGAGGCCGGCCCGGCTGGTTGCACTCGGCCTGGTTTTCAGCATGCTGCCCTGTGTCGCACAAGAGCGTGCGTTAGTACGTGCGAAAACAGACCTGGCAGTTTTTTCGCTTGGGGACCGGATCACTCTGACAGTTGAGGTGGAGCACGGTGCGGGCCAAACAGTGAACTGGCCGGCCTTGTCGGACACTCTTGGATCGTTCGAAGTGGTCGGCTCGAGTGAGGGCGCACCGGTAGTTATCGAAGGGCGACAGACCTCAACTATGCGCTACGCGCTGACCACTTTTGAGCTTGGTGAGTTGGAGATACCAGCTATCGAGGTGGCTGTCGTTGACTCAGGGAATGCGGAGTCACAGCTACTTGGTACCGAACCCATTCCCGTGGTCGTGGAGAGCGTGGGAATCGATGAAGGTGGCGACATCCGCACGGTCAAGGCGCCGCTGGAGATACCGCGCAACTGGCTGCTGCTGCTTCCGTGGGTGCTTCTCGTAGGTGGCCTGACGGGGCTGGGTTACTGGCTTTACCGGCGGTATCGCTCACGCCAGAGAACTTCGGGTGATCGGCCCCAGTACGTCGTTCCTGCGCGCCCAGCACATGAGGTTGCATACGAGGCATTGAATCGCCTGGAAGAGAAGCGCCTGCTGGAGCGCGGTGAAACAAAACAGTATTTCATAGAAGTGTCGGAAATAATCCGAATATATCTAGAAGGTCGTTATCCGATCGACGCGTTGGAGATGACGTCTCATGAAGTTCTGCAGGAGCTGAAGAGGGTCGGCCTCGAGCCCGAGGTGTTCGATCTCTTCCCACCGTTTTTCAGCAGAGCGGACTTAGTGAAGTTTGCGAAGCACCGTCCTCGGCCAGAAATAAGCAAGGACATGATCCCCATGGCCCGTCTGCTGGTGGATGAAACTCGGGTGCCCGACGTGTCGCAGCAGGTGGATTCTTTTGCTGACAGCCGTGATGGTGCAGTGGCAGAAGAAAACGTAGGGGTAGGGTGAGCTTCATGTTTTACAGGTTTGCGGACCCTCAGTATCTCTTGCTCCTCGCGGTGCTGCCATTGGTGGTGGTCTGGTATTGGAGGCGAAGGAAACGAAAGGGAGCGACGATCCGGTACTCCAGCCTTTCCCTGGTGATGCCCGCAGCAAAACCCAGCGCGAGCCGGTTGCGGCACCTGCCTTTCTCACTGCGTACCCTGGCACTGGCTGCGTTGATTGTGGCCTTCGCGCGACCTCAGACGGGAGTTTCTGGCGAGGAGGTTCTCACCGAGGGAATCGACATCATCTTAGCGCTCGACCTCTCGAGTTCGATGCTAGCCGAGGACCTGTTGCCAACTCGTGTTGAAGCAGTGAAACAAGTCGCGGCTTCTTTTGTAGAAGGGCGGCGAAACGACCGCATTGGACTGGTCGTGTTTGCGGGGCAGGCCTTCACCCAGGCGCCGCTGACCTTGGACTACAATGTGCTTTTGTCCCTCCTGAGCGAGCTGGAGGTGGGCATGATTTCCGAGGACGGAACAGCCATCGGCATGGGGCTCGCCACAGCTGTTAAGAGGTTGCAGGAATCAGATGCAGACTCGAAGGTCATCATCCTGCTCACTGACGGGCGAAACAATCGCGGCGAGATAGATCCGGTGACCGCCGCACAGATGGCGCAAGCGTTGGAAATCAAGGTGTACGCGATTGGTGCCGGCACGCATGGCGAGGCTCCGATCACGATAGACGATCCCACGTTCGGACGGCGTCGCATGAGAATGCGAGTCGATGTTGACGAACCTACGCTCGTGGCCGTTGCGGAGCAGACGGGTGGGCGTTTTTTCCGGGCGACAGATAGGCAGAGCTTGGAGGAGATTTACGGGGAGATCGACGAGTTGGAGACAACTGAGGTAGAGGTGGAGCACTACACGAACTATGGTGAGCTCTTCCATTTCCCCTTGGCACTTGGCCTGTTGCTAGTGGTATTGGAAGTGGGCGTCGGCAACACAGTGTTGCGAAAGATCCCATGACCGACACCGAGACGGAGTAGACGAGGATGTTTCAGTTCGGTTCCGGCGAGATTCTATGGGTGTACCTACTTGTGCCAGCACTGGTCTTGTTTTTCTGGTATTCGCTGAGACTCAAGCGCAGTGCGATCGAACGATTCGGCGAGTCTGAACTGATGCGCAGGCTGAGCCTGACCGTGAGTCGAAATGCACAGCGCTGGAAGATAGTGATGCTGATAACCACGGTGACGCTGTTGGTTACGGCCTTGGCCCGTCCACAGTTTGGCACCCGGGTCGAAACGGTTAGACGTGAAGGGCAGGACATCGTCGTAGCATTGGACTTGTCGGCGTCGATGCTGGCCGAGGACATCGCTCCCAACAGACTCGAGAAAGCAAAACATGCCGTCGGGACGCTGATCGGTGGGCTCGAGGGTGACAGGATTGGGCTAGTCGCCTTTGCCGGAGAGGCATTCGCTCAGAGTCCGCTCACCGTGGATTACGGTGCCGCCACTCTGTTCCTGAACTCCATGTCAACCGAGTTGATGCCTGTGCAAGGCACCAACCTCGCCGATGCACTTCGCGTTTCGGTTGAAGCCTTTGAGGCTGGCGAACAGCAGCAGCGAATCCTCATAGTGATTACGGACGGCGAGGATCACGAGGGTGAGATAGACGCGGCGGTGGAGAGCGCCAAAGAAGCAGGCATCCGCATATACACTGTAGGTGTGGGCTCGCCCGACGGTGTGCCGATCCCCGAGTTCGACAACCAGGGGCGCCGTAGCGGGTACAAGCGCGATGAGAATGGCGAGGTTGTAACCACCAGACTTGACGAGGCGACGCTGGAATCCATCGCCCGGCAGACAGGAGGCCGGTATCTGCGTGCTTCCCCCAGCGAAAACGAGTTAGATAGATTGGCGGAGGAGATCGCAGATATGGCAGGACGGGAATTTGAGGCACGACAAGTGACTCAATACGAGGAGCAATACCAGATCTTCCTCGGCCTAGCGATGGTCTTGTTGCTTGCTGAAGCGTTGGTGCCTGAGCGTCGACGCCTAAAGGAGGAGTGGACCGGGAGGTTCAGATGATAGGCCGCGGCCTGTGTTTGATGCTTTTGCTTTTTCCTTCGATGACGTGGGCGCAACGTGGGCGCACAGAGGTGCGTGAGGGCAACCGTCTTTATGAGGAAGGCCGATTCGAGGAGGCGCACGAGCGGTACCTGGAAGCTCTACGGGAGGATCCCAACTCGCCGGTGATTCGGTTTAACGAGGGAAACGCGCTGTATCAGACGGAGGAATTTCAAAGGGCACTCGATGCCTACCGACAGTCGCTGGAAACAGGCGATGAGTCACTGAGGGCGCAGGCGTGGTACAATCTTGGTAACGCGTTGTATCGACAGCAGCAGCTCCAGGAGAGTGGGGAGGCGTACAAGGAGGCGCTCAGGTTGAATCCTGGAGACACTGATGCTAAGCACAACCTCGAACTCACGTTACAGCAGATGCAGCAGCAACAGCAGCAACAGCAACAACAACAGCAAGAAAACCAGCAGGATCAACGGCAGGAAGATCAGCAGCAGCAACAACAACAGCAGGAACAGGATGAGCAGCAGGAGAATCAGCAGCAACAACAACAGCAAGATGAACAGAGGGAACAGCAGCAAGAGCAACAACAGCAGCCGCGGGAGATGAGCAGGGAGGAAGCAGAAAGGCTGTTGCAGGCGATAGACGAGGATCCCAATGAGATCAACCGCCAGCGCGCGCGCGGCCGGCCCCGCGCGAGAGTGAGAAGGGACTGGTAGTGCGGGCAGTAAGATTGCCTGTTCTAGGGGCTTTGTATTTGGTTGCCTCGTTGCCGTCGGTACGCGCGCAGGACATTTCCGTCCGAGCGTACCTGAGCGCCGACGTGGTCGGGCTCAACCAGGCGTTTACGCTGAGCGTGGAGATTTCGGGCTCACAGCAGCTCGATGCAAACCCGGTTCTTCCGGAGCTGTCAGAGTTCGCTCACTTCCTGAACAGCAGTACGTCTTCACAGATGAACATCGTCAACAACCGTATGTCAGTGACCTATACTGTCCAGTACAGGTTTCAGGCCATCACGGAAGGAACTTTTGCTATCCCGTCGTTTGAGGTCGCTACGGGCGGGCAGCAGTATTCAACGGAGCCACTCACTTTAGAGATTACCGCAGCACCACCACCGGCCGGGCAACCGTCACCAGGAAGAGGTACACCGGGTGCCACTGAGAGCGGCATCTCGACTGAGGACCTTTTCCTCGAAGCCACGGCCAGCAAGATATCCGTGTTCATTGGCGAGCCGGTGATCGTCGAGTATCGGATCTACACTCGTGTCAACGTGAGCGGTTATGAGATCACGAGACAACCGTCGACTGCAGGATTCTGGAGCGAAGAATATCCGCAGCCGCGCACGCCGGCGGTGACCAACGTCGTTCGCGACGGCCGTCAGTACGCCATGGCAACTGTCAAGAAGCTGGCGCTGTTCCCGACCAGTGCCGGTACCAAGACGGTCGATCCGATGTCTATGCAGGCCCAGGTTCGCGTACAGCGCTCCCGAGGCCTTTTTGACGACTTCTTCCGGGGCGGGAGTCTCTTCGGCAGGAACGTCTCGCAGCTCATTACCTCGAGCCCTGTTGAGATTGAGGTTCGACCGCTGCCCGCAGCCGGCCGCCCTGCTGAATTCGGCGGGTTCGTGGGCGACGTCGATGTCTCGACGTCGTTAGACCGGACGACCGCCGAAACAAACGAAGCGGTCACCTTCACCGTTAGAGTAAACGGGGAAGGGAACATCCGTACACTTCCCGATCCAGAGATTGACTTCCCCGGTGACTTCGAGGTCTATCCGCCGGAGACGACTGAGCAGGTCAGTCGCGGCGAGACTCGAGTGAGTGGTAGCAAGACGTACGAGTATGTTCTGATCCCCAGAGCACCTGGTGTGCGCACCATCCCGTCGGTGCGTCTCAGCTATTTTGACCCGGGCGCCGAGGCCTACCGGACGGAAGTCACCGCACCCATCGAGATCGAAGTAACCGGTGAGGCTATTGACGGTCCGGGTGTCGTGAGTCGAGCCCGCGGTGAAATCGCAACGCTCAGGGAAGACATTCGGTTCATTCACATTGAGACTCCGTCCTTCCGTGCCCGAGACGAATCACTCTTCAGGAGCGCAGGGTTTTGGATGTTGTGTCTAGTCCCGATGATTGTTGTTGGTGGCGCGTATGGAGTTCGTCGTCATCAAACCCGGCTGGAAGGAGACGTAGCATACGCTCGCAGGCGAAGGGCTAGCAGGGCTGCGCAGAAACGACTGGCGGGTGCGCGCAAGCTTCTTGGTGTGGAAACGCAGCGCGAATTCTACGCCGAGGTCGGTTCCGCACTGCAAGGATTCCTCGGAGACAAATTGAACATCGCCGAGGCCGGATTGATCCGAGAAGAAGTTGCCGGCGTGTTGAGAGATGCGTCTGTCTCGCGGGATGTTGTGGATGCGTACTTTGCTTGCCTCGAGCATTGTGATCGACAACGGTTTGCGCCGTCGACGCCCGACGAGGGAGTGATGACGAAGTTTCTCGGCGAGGCTGAGTCGGCAATGTCCACGCTCGACCGGGAGCTCTCCAAATGAAAGGCCGCCGTTGCGCGCTAGTAGTGCAGGCTGCCGTCTTGATGGCGGTGTCACCCACCGTGGCACAAGAGCCGCTGTTCGAAGAGGGTAACCGACATTACCAGAACGGGGACTACGAAGGCGCGCTCAACAGCTATCTCCAGATTCTGGACGCCGGGTTCGAGAGCGGAGCCCTCTACTACAACATCGGCAACAGCTATTTCAAGCTAGGAGATCTCGGCCGGTCCATCCTCTTCTACGAAAGAGCCCTGGCGGCAAATCCACGGGACAGAAATGCTCTAGCCAATTTGGAACTCGCTGGGTCTCTAACGGCTGACGAGATCGTGCCTCTGCCCGGATTCTGGGTTTTGCGTGTGGTTGACTGGTGGGTGCACGCTCTACCCAGCAGATGGCTGGTCGTTCTGGTTGGAATGTCGTACCTGGTCGGAATGAGTGCATTGGTCGCTGTTGTTCTGAGCCGCAATCGAACGCTCGAATTATGGGGAAAGCGCATCGCTGGAATTGCTGGGGTGTTGGTGCTGGTATTCGGAATCAACATGTTTTCTCTGGAGTTCGGGCTGGGAGAACCAGTAGAAGCCATCATACTTGTCGACGAAGTGTCGGTTCAGAGTGCTCCGAGCGACGATCAGGCCCTTCAAGTATTTACGATTCACGAAGGCACAAAAGCGCGAATTGATCAGCAGTCGGGCGAGTGGGCAGAGTTAGTACTCGCCGATGGCAAGGTTGGGTGGGTGAAGGTGGAGGTGTTGGAGATAATCTGATGCAGCATCCTACTCGCCGTGAGTTTGTGGGTTCTTCTGTAGGCGCGGTTGCTGCGGCCGCTACAGCCGGAGCGATCGGTTGTGCGCGATCGGTCACGGCATCGCCGAAACCGCCCAACCTCCTGTTTGTGTTTCCTGATCAGATGCGAGGCCAAGCCCTGGGTTTTCTGGGAGAGGAGCCCGTTCTAACACCCAATCTCGACCGGTTTGCATCAGAAGGGACCGTACTCACTCAAGCGGCAGTGAACTATCCAGTCTGCAGTCCCTATCGGGCGATGATGTTGACCGGCCAATATGCTCACTCGAATGGTGTATTGGGCAACTGCAACTCTGCGAGTGCGCCATACGGATACGAGCTGACGGAATCGTCTCTGTGTTGGTCTGATCTGCTCGAGGACCGTGGCTATGATCTTGGCTACATAGGCAAATGGCACCTCGACTCACCGTATCGGCCATATGTCCGCACTTCCAACAACACCGATGAGTTGGCATGGAACGAGTGGACACCGCCCCCTAGGCGGCACGGCTTCGACTTCTGGTACGCATACGGGACCTACGACAACCACGACAAACCAGAATACTGGACTACCGAGTCGCCACGACACGAGAGAATGGTCGTCGACATGTGGTCGCCGGAACACGAAGCAGACAAGGCGATCGATTTCATCCGCAACGACGGTGGCCTGTACCGAGATCCGCAGAAACCATTTGCGCTCGTGGTATCGATGAACCCTCCGCACATGCCGTATCAACTCGTGCCGGAGAGGTACCTGGACATGTACGGGGACGCGACCACAGACGAACTCATCGTTCGCCCGAATGTAGAGCTGGGCGGTTCGTTCGAAAGCGGCTCGCCTAACCCTCACGGTGATGTCGGGGGCCTGCTGACGGACGGGGCTGACCTGGCTCGGCGCCACATCAAGAACTATTTCGCGCAGATCACTGGGGTGGATGACCAATTCGGGCGAATCCTTTCAGTGTTGAAGGAACAAGGACTCGAGGAAGACACCATTGTCGTGTTCACATCCGATCACGGCAACTGTCTGGGATGTCACAACCAGGTGTCCAAGAATGTGCACTACGAAGAGTCGATGCGGGTGCCGTTCCTGATTCGTTGGACAGGTGCTCTACCCAGTCGCAACGACGACTTGCTTTTTTCAACGCCCGATATTCTCCCGACGATTCTGGATCTGATGGGGTTTGCTTCTGACGTTCCAGAAGGCGTCGAGGGTACCAGCCACGTCCCTCTCTTACTTGGCGAAACAGGGCCCAGGCCATCTTCGCAGCTATACATGTGGACGCCGCTCGGCAACCCGGCGATGGGCCGTCGCGGTGTGCGCACGAACACTCACACCATGGTTGTCAGCCGGACAAAGGGAGCCGCGCCGCACTATGTGCTTCACGACAACGTGAACGACCCGTTCCAACTGCGGAACATCGCGGCTGACAATCCGGATGTCGTGCGGGACCTGATCGAATCCGAGCTAAATCCGTTGTTGGAGAAAAACGGGGATCCTTGGCTGAGGGCGTAAATCCGTGTGAGTGGTGAGTAGTGAGTCGTGAGTGGGAGCGCCGATTCACAGACTCATCACACACAACCGCAAGCCACCACCCACCACGAACTACTCACCCCCACCTACTATTGCGTATACGTATACAACATATATATATTGTATATATCGATATACAGAGTGATAAAGGAGGTCGGGGGCCGCCGTTCGTTCGGCTTCTTGGGAAGCGGGAGGCGCTCGGAAAGGGGCAGAGTGTTTGACGGTCTCCGTCCTCCATCAAATCGAGACGCAGCAAGAAACACGGCGTGTGGTGCCTCCTACCGCTCGGTAGGAAGCTCGTGGAGGGGCGAGCGGGACCACGCCATGCCCGGCGCCACACGCCCTCCTGATAATCATGGCCTTTCGTGTCGGCCTGCTGATGCAGGGTACCCCGTCAAAGTTTGGGAACATTGTCCTGTGGGCGGTCAAACCGTGAGTAGTGAGTTGTACGTAGCATGTAGCGACGTGGTGTAGGGGTGGCTGTACCCACTCACCACTCACAACTCACTGCCACCCTCCTTGCTCCCCCCGGCGATGCATGTAGTTTGTAGCCAATGGCCAAACACAGATGCGTCGACTGGCCTTCGGAGGCGGAGCAGTGAACGTAGAAGAGTACAAACAGGAAGCGCGCTCGCTCGAGCAGCAGGGTGAAACTGATGCCGCGCTCGAGTTCTACGAGAAGATTCTCTCAGAGCTGGAAGGCACCCCAGAAATCTGGAGGGAATTGCCTCTATATGTGAAAGCCGGCGACCTGTCGCTCAAGCTGAATGACTCGAGCAATGCAATCTCGCATTACGAGAAAGCGGCAAACGCATACGCCGCGTACGGGTCTTCGAAGAGCGTGATCGCGCTTTGCATCAAGATCCTCAGGGTGAATCCGGGTCGTACGCATGTCTTTCTCAGACTCGTTCGGCTTATGATCGAGCGTGAGCACTTGGCAGAAGCCCGCTTGGTGCTCGTCGAGTATGCTGAGCGACTCAAACTCCCTAAAGCCGGTTTGGTACTCGAGGAGTTGGCAGACGCTTCTGATGAACAGATGAAGCTGCTGCTCGAAATGCTTCTCGAGTTGGGTGGCCGCTATGAATATGCCCGGGCTCAGGTAAGGGATCACGCATCTGAAGAGGAGACTCGCGAAGAAGAACCTGCGTCCGAAACCGCTGCGGACGTAGAGGAAGACGTCGCCTCATCCGATTCAGATGGCGAAGCGACGCTCAGTTTGGCTGCAGCTGAGCAAATTGAACGCGATTCCCAAAGCGAAAGTGAGGAAGACGACTCCGAGGAACCTGCCGATGAGGCGGGTCCGGATACGGAATCGGAAACTGAAGCAGCGGATGCTCAAGCGAGTGATGCAGTTTCAACGTCGGAGGCAGACACAAAAGAAGAAGGGGATGTCCAGTGGGTTGATGAGCGGCCATCGATGTATGTGACTGCTCCGCGGTCGTCCCGGCAAGTGCTGTTTCGGGAAGCGGAACAAACAAAAAGCAAGCCGATGGCGTTGTGGATTGGACTGGGAGCCGCAGCAGTCGTCGTCGTAGGTGGTCTGAGCCTGGTGCTCTTTGGCGTAATCCCGCTCGGTGGTGGCGACGGCGCGAGTCGAGGCGGAGTCCAAACTGTGCCCATGGCCCCTCAGTCCGATTCAACGTCGATGGCAGGAGCGGAACGCGAGGACTCGGTTGGAACTGATGAAGACAGCTTGGCTGGCGATACCGAAGCAGCACCGTCCTTTGGAGGCGAGCGAGCTGAGAATGAGGTAGGGGATTCCGGTTTGACTGCTGCCGCCGTTGACTCACCGCAGCCTGAAACGCCGGCACTCCCCGATTCACTACCGGGCGGCCAAACTGAAGAGACGGCAGATACTGCGATTGAGGACGTCCCGCCTTTGACGCCACCCAGCCAAGGAGTCATGGTTCAGGACTTCGACATCGAATCGAACACGGAGTTCGAGGCGGACGACAGGGTTGGCTATCGAGTTTCGCAGACCCTTGGTACCGGTGAGCTCCTCATACTCTCGGCTGTCTACTATGGTGATGAGATCTCATCTGCTCCAGGCTCGGAGGAAATGACTCTTGCGCCTTTGGTCGGAGACACGACGACCGCGATAATCCATTTCAATGGATATGCCGTCGAGGCTCGCGCAGTCGTTTCGGCATCTGTTCTAGCGACGCTCCTCGGAAGGCTCATTGAGGTGCCCCGCTCCAACTGAGTTCTCTCGCACATGCGCTTGTCCTTCCGACACCGGCTCTTTGTCGGCCTGCTGGCATTAGGCACTCTTCCGCTGGCCACTGCGTTGGTGATCCTCGCTCTCCAGGTGAGATCGGTGGATCCTTCCGCTGGTGCACGTGCAGCCATTGATGACATAGCGGAGAGTGGTCGTGATCTGCTGGCAGTCATCGATACGACCCAGCTGAGCAGCGACGTGAAGGCTGCATTGGAGAGTCACACCGAGATGCTGTCGAACCGCACCGCGATGGCGCGGCGCGCCGAGGTGGTGAGCAGGCTTGCCGCGGGTGCCGCAGGGATTATCGCACTTGTGGTTGCGGTGGCTGTTGTGGCGGTTTCTGTGACCCTTGCCCGCCGTTGGTCGGCATACGTTTCCGCGCCTATTGAGGAACTGACGCAGTGGGTGCGTAGGATTGAGCAACGGCAAGCCCTACCGGAGCAACCCGGCGGACGCGGCGCTCCCGAATTCGACGAGCTGCGGAATGCACTTCGAGATATGTCGACAGCTCTCGAGAGGATCCGCCAACAAGAAATCGAACAGGAACGCCTGCAAGCGTTTCGCGAGACTGCTCGACAGGTCGCCCACGAGATGCGTGGGCCGCTGACTTCGGTGCGACTTGCCGTTGGACAGATATCGAAGGTCAACTCCATTTCGGGTGACACGGCAAACGTTGCTCTGGAGGTCCTGCAGGATGAGACTCGACGTCTGGAGCTGTTGGCTCAGGAATTCTCGGATTTCGGGCGTTTGCCGGAAGGTCCGGAAGCACCGATCGATGTGAACGATATGCTGGAGGGCATTGTGTCTTCGTCAGTTCCCGTCCATTGCCCCGTCGGACAACAGATCGAATCAGGCCTGACCGTCCGGGGTCATTTCGAGCCACTGCGACGAGCAGTTCAGAACTTGGTGCGCAACGCTGTCGAAGCCAGCGAATCTGCGGGTATTGAAGTAAATGCCAAACGAGTGAAAGACGACTCGAGCAATTCAGTCTGCATTGAGATTGTAGACCATGGACCAGGCGTACCCGAGGAATTGAGGGAGAAAATCTTCGAACCATACTTCACAACCAAGGAACTGGGCACCGGACTTGGACTAGCCATAGTCCGGCAGACTGTCACTGCTCTCGGTGGTAATGCGGTGGTCACACATGTCGATGGGGGTGGCGCCCGCTTCATATTGACCCTCCCGGAGAGCCTATGACGGCCCGCGTCCTAATCGTTGACGACGAACCGAACATCAGGCGCATGCTACGAGCCGTGCTAGAGGAGCAAGGGTACGAGGTGTCCGATGCTGGTGGAGGGTCGGAGGTTTTCTCTGGCTGCGACAGCTTCGATCCCGACGTTGTGCTTCTGGACCTGGTCATGCCAGCGGGCCCGGACGGGATTGAGGTTCTGGAGCAACTCAAAGATAGATGCCCTGGCCTCGTAGTGATCATGATGAGCGGCAAAGCCACGCTCCACGATGCAGTGCGTGCGACGCAGCTCGGCGCTTTCCAGTTTCTCGAGAAGCCCCTGAGTCCTGAGGGGGTGTTGGTGGCGGTCAAGGCTGGTATCGATCTCTATAGAACGAGAGCCGAGAACAGAGCTCTCCGAGCGGAGCTAGAAGACCCACACAAGATCATCGGGTCGAGTCAAGCCATTGAGACCGTCCGTTCGTTAGTTGGGCAGGTAGCACCAACTCCAGCTCGCGTACTGATCTCCGGGGAATCAGGAACGGGCAAGGAACTCGTGGCAAGGTCGATACACCGCCAGAGTCCTCGTACGCAACGGCCTCTCGTGTGTGTCAACTGTGCGGCTATTCCCAGGGAGCTGGTCGAGAGCGAGATGTTTGGCCACGATCGTGGTGCATTTACCGGTGCATCTGAGACACGTAGAGGTCGGTTCGAGCTAGCAGACGGAGGCACTCTGTTTCTGGACGAAGTTGGCGAACTCGATCTAGACGTCCAGGCCAAGCTGCTTCGCGTCCTCGAGACCGGTGTGATCGAAAGGGTCGGCGGAGAGAGCGGCCGCGGTGTGGACGTGCGCGTTGTGGCCGCAACAAACAAGGACCTCGGCGCGGAAGTGACGAACGGGAGTTTTCGCGAAGACTTATTTTACCGGTTGAACGTCTTTCCCATTAATGTGCCTCCGCTCAGGGAACGCACCGAGGACATTCCGGATTTGGCTATGCACCTGGCGGAGCTCTCGGGATCCCGCTGTGGCCGGCCGGCATTGCACTTCACCCCGGATGCTATCGAACGGCTGAGGGATCACCCTTGGCCAGGCAACGTACGCGAACTGGCAAACGTGATCGAGCGTCTCACCATCGTTGGAAACACCGAGTCACCAGGGCGCACCGAAGTGGAGAGTGTTCTTGGCAAAGCACCTACACGAAAAACACCGGATCCGGGCCTTTCGGCTACGGGCTCGCTCGCAGACGATCTAAATGCCTACGAGATGCTGCTCATCAAAAACGCCATTGCGGAGGCTGCTGGAAACATCGCTGATGCCGCTCGACGGCTGAGCACCGATCGGGCAAATCTGTACCGCCGCATGAAACGGCTTGGAATCGAACATTGAGACACGCCTGTGTCTAATTGACACGCTCTCCGGCACCTGCCAGACTTGATGGATTTCTGTAAGGCGTTGAAAAACAACAACTTAACGCCCCCGTAATAGTTGGCACACACTCTGCCATGTTAGCGACCCGGTGATGCGGTCGGGAATTGTGTGAGTGCGTCAAACTTGTAGGGGGCGAGATGGTGAGACTGACTTTGCGAATCCTGCTTTTGCTGTCTGTGTTGGCCGCGGGACGAATTGTTGTCAGCGGGTTTATTCAGTCGGACGAACGCAAAGAGGTGGTAGTGGTATTGGTGCCAGGAGGGAACTGCGTCTCAGATTCTTCCGCCCCTGAAGATATGGGGGGGAACTGACTCTATGCGTCCATCTCTACCGTTGATGTTGGCGCTGCTGATTCTGCCGTCAGTGAGTCTTTCGGCTCAAGATCCAGTGGTCGTGATACGGCCGGACGCAGATGAGCGCGAAAGTGATCGAGCCGCGGCCCGAGCCGTTCGGATGTTCAACCGTTCCTCGACGACCAGGATCTTCGGGTCATCCACCATTAGGAGAAACGACGTCTACGGGGGTGACGTAGGAGTCTTTGACGGGCGCCTTGTTGTGTCGGGAATAATCGAAGGCGACCTGGTGGCAATCGAAGCCGACGTGAGGCTCAGGTCGTCAGCCGAGGTAGGAGGAGACATCCTGCTGGTTGGTGGTACGATCGATCGAGATGCGGGTGCGCAAGTCGGTGGAGTCACACGGAGATATCGGAGATCGATCGAGATTAGACGAGTCGGAGAAGAACTCGAATTGATCGAACGAAGGGTTGCTCGTGTTCATGTAACTGACATAGAACGCCGTCGTCCACGGTATAGCAGTACGGATGCGTCGTTAGAGCTGGGCTTCGGCCCCACCTACAACAGGGTAGAGGGGTTGCCGATTCACTTCGGCCCCAGGCTCACTTGGCGAAACAGCTGGTACAGCCAGCTACGCTTGGAGGCGTTGGGCATTTACCGCACAGCTGCGAATCCGGAGGCCGTGATTGACAGTTCTCTCTCTAGAAGAGATGTCGGCTACACCGTCAATGGCGAGCTTCAATTCGGCCGTTCCAGGGAGTTCACGGTGGGTGGGCGGGTCTTCGACGTCGTCGCGGCGATCGAGGATTGGCAGCTGCACGACGACGAGGTTGGGTTTGCCACGTTCTTGCTGCACCACGACTACCGGGATTACTACCTGACGCGTGGATGGAATGGGTACGTCGACATTCGACCTGTCGATGAACTGACACTCTCGGGCTCCTACACGCGTGAAGAGCAGACGTCCGTTGCGGCACGCGATCCCTGGACTCTTGGGAGACGCGATGAAGGATGGCGCGACAATCCCAGCATAGACGAAGGAGACTTCAGGATTATTTCCGCTGCGTTGGAATACGATTCACGGTCCTCGAGCCGATACGTTGGCTCCGGATGGTACTTGCGTGCCGAATGGGAGCGTGGACAAAGCGACAACGTAATCGATCGAGGCCTGCCAACGACAATCCGCGAACCATTGCCGGTAGATGGGGATTACACGTATGACCGGTTCTTCCTTGACTTCAGAAGATATGAAAGGGTTGGTTGGGCAGGGCAGCTGAGTCTGCGAGGCGTCCTTGCCGGGACGTTAGACGAGCGCGACCCGCTTCCACTGCAACGACGCCTATCTCTTGGTCACGTGATGCCAGGTTATGGCTTTCGCGCAATCGCGTGCAATGAGGGCATACTGGATCCCTCAGAACCTGCGCTGTGCGACAACGTTCTGCTTTTACAGGCCGAATACCGTGCGGATCTTTCGTTCCGTAGAAGATCGTGGCGTGGCCAGAGACGCTCCGGCTCGCGTGGAAGCTCGTGGAGGACCGGGGATTTTTGGGATTGGGACGACTGGGACGATTGGTTCTGGTTTGACGGACCGAGTCTGGTTGTATTCAGCAATGCGGGTACGGGCTGGCTGCGCGACAACGACATTGGTGAGCTGGAATTTGACATAGGTGTAGGCCTCGAATTCGGAAGTGTAGCGGTGTACGCGGCGAAACCGATCACTTCCGATGGTGCGATCCGGATAGCGTTCCGACTGCATCGCAGGTTCTGATCGGTTCTGAGGGAGGTGGAGGTATAGGTTCGATCGGTGCCCGGCCGAAGTTGGCCATGGGCGAGGCGTCTTGAAGCGTCTCGTCGCATTGACCTTGTGTTGCTGCGCTATCTATGGTGCGGCAGACGCACAGGCGCGCCCAGCTGTTGAAGTCGAACTCATAAACACCGACGCGAGTCCTGATGTCGAGGTAAGTGTAAGGGGCCTGTTATCCGACAGAAGATTCCTCAACGCCATGGAATCGGGCTTCCCACTCTACGTCGAATATCATGTTGCTCTGCGCAACTCGCGTTCAGTCTGGTTCGACGGTACGGAGGATGAGTTCACGCTGGAATACGTGGTTTTCTTCGATCCAGTGCGTGAACTATATGTGGTAGAGGCGAGGGGGGTGACGGAGCAATTATCTTCGCTCGACGCCTTGAGATTGCGGGTGGCACAGCGCTATCGCATCGAATTCTTTGATCCCGAAGCGCCAGGCCGGTACTACTTTTCCGCGACCGTCAACGCGCGCACGCTGTCGGATTCTGACGTCGACGAGGTGTTCGCCTGGCTCAAGGGGGAGAACGGTGACTCGAGAGCATTTGAGCGTCCCGGATTCATGACGCGCACGGCACGGCGTTTGTTGGTGAGAGTTGCGCCGCTTCCACGGGTCACCCTAGAAGGTCGCACGCGCAACTTTGAGGTTCCCTGAGTCTCGAGTAAGGGTAGGTGCGGTGCGGATCACCAATACCCCAGTACCTTCCACCACACGCCGCCGGCAATCATCCAGATTGCTATGTTTACCACGCTGACGACCGCTCCGAGACGCCACCATTCGGTGACCTCGACAAAACCTGAAGCGAAAAGTATTGGTGCTGGACCTGTTCCGTAGTGTGTCGTTCCGCTGAACAGGTTACTGAAGAAACCAAGGATCAATGCGGCCAAGAGCGGAGGAGTTCCAACTGCAAGCGAAACCCCCAAGAAGGCGGCGTACATCGAACTCACATGTGCCGTGCAGCTTGCATAGAAGTAATGACTATAGAAGTAGATGAGGCTGAGTCCAACGAACGCAGGCAACCAACCGACGCCACCAAACACACCGCCAACGGTCTCACTGAACCAGTCGATCAAACCGAGCTGGGTGAGGTAGGATGCCATCATCACTAGGGCTGAGAACCACACGAGCGTGTTCCATGCACCCTTTTCTGCCAATATGTCATCCCAGGTGAGGACCCGAGTGAGTAGTAACACAGCAAGGCCCAGCGTAGCGGTTGTGGTGCTGTGAATGGAAAGCTGCGACCCAAAGATCCAGAGGGAAAGCAGTAGTAGGAACGTGGCAAACATTATCCACTCACTTCGCTGCACCTGCCCCATGGATCTAATTTTTGCCTTCGCCAGGTCTGCTGCCTCCGGAGTCTCTTTGATTTGCGGCGGATACAACAGAAAAAGGACGTACGGTACCACAATGAGGCTGATCAAACCTGGCACCAACGCGGCAACGGCCCACCTGGTCCATGTGATTTCCACGCCAAGGTCACCGGCGAGCTGAGCTGCCAATGGGTTTGCTGCCATTGCGGTGAGGAACATGGCGCTGGTGATTACGGTGCCCTGAAAAGCCGTAGTGGTCAGAAACGCCCCTACACGGCGCGAGGTCCCATCTTCTGGGGAGCTGTTATATGCCTTGGCGACAGAGCGCAAAATCGGGAATACCACCCCTCCGGCCCGCGCGGTGTTGCTTGGGATGGCTGGTGCCAGCACCAGGTCAGCTGCCACTAGGCCATAGCCGAGTCCGAGCGTCTTCTTGCCCAGCTGCGCCATGAACATATATGCGATTCGCGCGCCGAGTCCTGTCTTGATGAAGCCGCGCGAGATGAAGAAGGCTAGGACGATGAGCCATATGACTCTGTTGCCGAACCCGCTCAGTGACTCTGTTATGCTGAGCGTTCCGGTTGCTGCCGTGGCGCTAATGCCGATGAACGCGACCGCTCCCATGGGGAGGGGCTTGAGGATCAGCCCTAGTATTGTAGCGACAAAGATTGCGAGCAAGTGCATGGCAGCCGGCTCTACGCCATCTGGAGGGGGCACGCGCCAAAGGGCCAAAGCCGCGGCTAAGGGGATTGCGTAAGGGACTGCCGCGTGCAGTATCCCTCGCTGGTGTGCTTGTCCTCGAGCCTGTTCGGTCATTCAGTCTCCGTTCACAACACCGGCTGTTCGGGTGCGGCTGTAATTGAAGCGGTGTTACGGTACTTTGCCGTGGCATAATAGCGCCCTGAACGGTTCGACAACAACTTGACTCGGAGCCGTCCGCCGTTGCCCGTCGCGCTTATGCTCACTAGCTTGCTTTGCTTCACGTTCTGACCGGGACGACTGCACGAGATTCATATGACGGAATTCTAGATATGCCAGATCCCAAGAGCTTTGCGGGCGTTGCCCGTGCACCATTCTTGACTTTGCCTATCGCCTTGGTTTCGGTGGGCGCCGCGTCGGCAGCATACGATGGGTCCTTTGACTGGATCCGCACTGCGGTGGCGTTCGTAGGTCTTCTCTCCCTCCACATCGCCGCCAACGTTCTGAACGAAGTGAGCGATATGCGCACCGGGATTGACAAGAACACCGAGCGCACCCCGTTCTCGGGTGGGAGCGGTACGCTACCAGCTGGAGCGATGTCCATGCAGTCCGCGCGCGTGTTTGGCTATGTTACCGCTGCCATAGGATTGGCCATCGGCATCTGGTTTTACGTTTTGGTCGGGTGGCCGCTCGTGCCATTTATGGTTCTTGGCGCGATCTTCGTGGTTGGTTACACTGACGTTCTCACCAAGATAGGCATTGGCGAGGTCGCCGCCGGACTCGGATTGGGCGGATTACCGGTAGCCGGTGTGGCGCTCGTGCAGGCAGGTGTCATCGGGCCGGCGGCAATCGCAGCCGCGATACCAGCAACCTTCATGACATTCAACCTACTGCTGTTGAATGAATTCCCAGATGAGGCGGCGGACCGAGAGGGTGGAAGGCGACATCTTGTGATTCAACTCGGCAGATCAAATGCGGCCATCGTGTACGCGGTCGCGGGATTACTCACACCTATCTCAATCATCGTTTCGGTATTCCTGGGCTCGTTACCTCTAGTTGCTCTCGTGGCAGTCTTACCATCCCTATTGCTGGTGAAGCCGCTTCAGTGGGCCTTCAAGGTGCCGAACGAGGCCGTGCCAATTCCGGCACTCGGTGCCAATGTCGCCTGGAATCACTTGACCAATGTGGTGTTGGCGGGGGCACTGGTAGCCGGCATCTATCTCTGATGGTCACGCAAATCAGCGCCTAAGGTGTGAAGAATGATCTACGTGACGATCGCTTTTGGTGTTCTGATGCTCCTGGTATTGATTGGAGCGGCGATCGTTTCGTGGCGGGAGAACGAACCCGTCGCAGCTGTTCGCCTAGGTTTGGCGGCGATCGTGTTACCGACGCCGTTTTTCGTTGTTGGACTTGGTTCGGCTAGTTGGGGAAGCTCTCCAGCTCTAGTCCTGTTGTTGTTGGCCGGCCTAATGCTGATTGTAACGCTCGTTCCGTTCGGTCGAGGGACCGTTTTCGCCGACGATATTCCGCGCGGCAGGATCGATGAACGAGACATCATGTTCTCGCGTGCTGCCATGAAACCGGGATCGCTGCGATTCGAGGAATACTACCGAAGCAGGCCCGAGAATCGCGCTCCCGACGATCTGTTCAGGTCGAAGCCCGGACTGCTCGCGGAGGGATCGACCGCCTACGATCCATTTCTATTCTCGGCAGCAGACGCGAGCTTCTTCACCATAGAGCGGATGAGACCGTTCGTCGACGGTGACGTAGCATCCACGCGGGTCGAATCGAGTCCCACCGCGATGTCGGAGTTCTTGAAACGCTGGGGGCAAAAACTCGGCGCGGTGGCAGTGGGCATAACCGAACTTCGAGACTACCATCTGTACAGCGTGGTTGGCCGAGGCGATGACTACGGGAAGCCGGTGGAGATCTCGCACAAATACGCGATCGCCCTTACGGTCGAAATGGACAAGCGCACTCTCGATTCGGCCCCACTCGGGCCCGCGGTCATGGAAAGTGCGCAACAGTATGTTGCGTCTGGCACCATTGCCGTGCAGCTCGCGGCGTTTATCCGCAGGTTGGGCTATCCCGCGCGTGCGCACATTGACGGTAACTACAGGGTAGTGTGCCCGCTGGTGGCACGAGACGCCGGCCTGGGCGAGCTCGGCAGAATGGGGCTGTTAATGACGCCCAATCTAGGACCGCGGGTGCGACTCGGAGTCGTGACGACCGATTTGCCGCTGGTGACCGATCGAAGAACCCGTGATGCCACAACCATAGATTTCTGTGAACGGTGCAAAAAGTGCGCTGACGTCTGTCCGAGTGGCGCTATCTCGTCGGACACGCGAAAGACCGTCGACGGTGTAAAACGGTGGCAGATCGATTCCGAGGCATGCTTCACGCTGTGGTGTCAGGTAGGAACTGACTGCGCCCGATGCGTGAAAGTCTGTCCGTACTCCCATCCCGATAACATGATGCACAATCTGGTACGACGTGGAGTGCGACATTCCGCTCTTATTAGGCAGTCTGCGGTGATGATGGACGATTGGCTCTACGGCAGACGCCCAACTCCGGCTGATTTGCTCGACTGGCAGAAGGTGGCAACTCCGATCGAGTAGCCTGAGGTTTTACTCTTCGCGGCGCTTTCGTTTGGATTTCGTTCGAGACTTCTTCAGCATTTCACGGTATTCTTGGCGCCTGTCTTCGAGGCCATCGACGGCCTCTTCAGCGCTCAATCCCATCGAAGCACTTCCGGGGACCTTGGGATCGGTGGCATACCAGCGTTCGTTTCCGTCCTCGTCGATCTCCAAAGAGATGTTTACGCCGTCGCCGTTTGCCGGGAGGTCTGTACCAGGTATTTCATCGGGCTCATCGTCTTCAATTTCCCCCGATTTTGACCGGCGTCGCATCTCACGAAACTCTCGGCGCCTCTGTTCCAGTCCTTCTATTACTTCTTCAGCACTATATCCCTGCGAATGGCTGTCCGGGACCTTGGCGTCTTGGGCGTAGTAGATCTCGTTTCCGTCGGCATCGACTTCCATAGAAATCTCGACATCATCATCGTCGAGCCCGGAATCTGACTCCCCGAGGAGATCGAGGTCATCTTCTTCTTCGTCGATAATGGAAAGATCGTCTAGGTCGTCGTCGTCGTAGTCGGGCCGTCCGTAATCGCCCAGGTTGTGCCTCATAATCGTGCCGTGCTTCTCGTCCGTCTTTGTTTCTTTGTTGAGTTGACCGTCCACCTATCCCATACGTGGTCGGTCCGAGAGAGTGTCACATAAAAATAATGCCTCATGTGTGCCGATATCGTCAACCGAGGAAATTGCGCGGAGTTGTCTGATCGTCCGGTGGCCATCCGGCCTCGCGGTGGACTCGCGGTCCCCTCCGTGTTTTAATGCTACAGGCAGGATGCCGCATTACACTTTGTTCCAAGGAGGAACCGATGAGCGGTTCGATCGCTCGAGGGCGGTTTGTTCACTACGATCTTCTGACATCCGACACGGATGCTGCGGTCGACTTCTACACCAGGTTGGCCGGTTGGGGAACCATGCCGTGGCATGGTGAGGGTGCCTCGTACACGATGTGGACGAACGATGGGGTGCCAATGGGGGGAGTCATGCCCCTACCTGACGAAGCTAAGGCCGTGGACGCCCCACCACACTGGATCGCGTACGTAATGGTGCCGGACACCAGTGAGACCGTTGCTTCAACCGAGGACCTCGGTGGGAGTGTGGTTGTGCCGGCAACGGACATTCCCAACGTAGGCAGTTTTTCGATCTTGCATGACCCACAGGGCGGTGCGTTCGCGACCTTCACCCCCTTGGGTGAAGCACCCGGCGACGATGATCCGCCAAAGATTGGTGATTTTTCGTGGAACGAATTGGCAACGACTGATTGGGAAGCCGCGTTCGAATTCTACCACGCAGTATTTGGGTGGGAGAAGACTGAAGCCATGGACATGGGTGAGATGGGCACGTATCAGATGTATGGACGCTGCGGTTCGTCTTTGGGAGGCATCTTCAACAAACCGGCTGAAGTAGAGGGTCCGCCAGAGTGGCTTTACTACATAATGGTCGAGGATGCCAATCAGTCTGCGCTGACGCTTCAGATGCTTGGCGGTCAGGTCATGAACGGTCCTATCGAGGTTCCAGGCGGTGATCTCGTGGCTCACTGTCTTGATCCGCAAGGCGGGAGATTCGCGATTCATTCGCTGGCGGAAACTGAGGGCTAATAACGCAATGGCACGGTGATCACCGTGCCAAACTTTGCTTGTGTTTTGTCGCGGGGCCGAGTTCCCAAAGGAACTCGGCCCCAAGTAGTGGAACCTGTCAGCCCTCCAACTCGCCCAGCGCCCAAATAGCCCAGCGGCGTACCTCGGCACTCTCGTCATTCTGAAGAGCTTCGGAAAGAGCTTCTGCAGCGCTCGGATGCTCAATCTCACCGAGGGCCCATGCCGACCAGCGGCGCACCTGTGCGGATGCGTCGTTCAATAGCGCGCGACAGAGTCCCTCAACGGCCCTGGGACTCTCGATCTCGCCGAGAGCCCAAGCCGCCCAACGTCGGGCCTCGGTGTAGGTGTCCTCGAGAAGCGTTACGACTAGCGCGTCAACGGCTTCCGGGCTCTCAATCTCGCCCAGTGCCCATGCCGCCCAGCGGCGTGCCTCGTTGTTCTGTTCTTCGCGAAGCATCTCGCCGAGCGCGTCGACAGCTTCTGGGCTTTCGATCTCTCCAAGCGCCCACGCTGCCCAACGCCGCGTCTCACCGTGAGAATCGTTTCGGACCGCTGCGGAGAGCGCGGGGACGCCTCTGGGATCTTCGATTTCGCCCAGTGCCCAAGCCGCCCAGCGACGAGCCTCGGCGTAGGAATCGTTCATGAGGCATTGGGACAGGGCGGGAATGCCGCGAGAGTCTTCGATCTCACCCAGTGCCCACGCCGCCCAACGACGCACTTGGTTGTCCGGATCGTCTCGCACGGCACGAGACAGTGCTTCAATGACCTCCTGGTCGTCGAAATCATCGTCGCCGAGAGCCCGAGCTGCCATGACGCGCACCTCGGGGTCCGCATCCATCAGAGCCTGGAGCAACCCCGCCATTCTTGCCTCGTAGCCCTCGCCCCTGAACTCTCGGTCTCGTTCACGCACTTCGCGAACGCGTTCCCGAATTCTCTCCCTATCCCGCTCCATGCTTTCCCGAACGCCCTCGGCAATCTCACGGGCTAGTTCAGTGGCCTCGTGAACTTGCATGCCGAAATCGTCTTCGTCGGCGGCCGCACCAAGAGCGATGTTGTCGTTGTCCCGCAGCAGGCTCATGCCAGCAAACACGCCAGCAGGGGCAAGCAGAGCCGCGAGGCCCGCCGCCAGCAACATCGGCTTGGGTATGCGCCAACCCCGCTTCTGACCGGTACCAACTGGAGCACCGAGGGAGCCGTCTGAACTGGCTGCCACGATTCCGGGCCAGAGGTCATGTTCGGGAGTCGCCTCGGTTGGCAACTCGTTGATTGCGTCGACGGTCGCTTTCAGTTCATCGAGTCTCTTCATGCAACGACTGCACGAATCGAGGTGATGGCGAACGAATCCATCGGCAGTGGCGTTGAGTTCTTCATCGATGAACGGAGAAAGAAGTTCCTCGATGATTTGGCAGTCGTCGGCGCTACCCTTGTTAAAATCGTGCTCACTCATTTGAGCAATGCCTCCCGCACGAGCCTCCGTGCTCTGTTCAGCTGGGATTTGACCGTACCTTCTGCGATCTCGGTCATTTCCGCGATTTCCCGATACCGGTAACCCTCGATGTCGTGGAGTACGAGTACTTCCCTTGCTCCTTCAGGCAGTGATGCGATGGCCCGTTCCAGATCCAGCTTGGTTTCGGGCATCGCCTGCCGGACGCCGTTCTCGTAGGATTCCAGGTCGTCTGTGGTAGAGACCTTGGCTTCCCGGCGTTTCTCGGAGCGAAGATGGCCCAGCACGATGTTGGTTCCTAAGCGGTGAAGCCAGGTACCGAACGCGCTATGGAATTTGAATGACGAAATGGCTTCCCAAGCGCGAACGCACCATCCGCAGGCATAACGCGTACATGCGCCGCACATGCATCTCGTAGAGACGCTCAAACGCTTTCGCATCGCCCGCTTGTGCTTTGCGGACGAGGCTGTCTTCGTCAAACAACGGGATGGTGTCAGTGATTCCTTGCTCGTCCACCTTGGGCTCGTCGACCGTTCGTGATTCTGAGATCCATGGCAACTTCAAGTACCCATTCTTCACTGCTGACGCCGTCATCGCAACTCCTCCTGAGACCGAGAGCCGGTATCGACTCTTGCTTGTCACCAGTTTGGATGACGCAGGGGGGCGAATAGTTCGAATGGCGTGATGGTCGGACGGGCGGTCCGGACACTCGTGCTCAGGGTGAACTGGGGCCGCCGAGAGCTCGTAAACTCAATATTGACAATCGGTTACAGCGCAAGGTGTGTTGCGGCGAGCCGCCCTCCCGCACCTCCCGCGTCTGCCGCCTCTCCCTCTTCTCCTTCAATTCTCGACACTCGAATACCAAAGCAACCCCGCCGCAAACGCCAGGTTCGGTGGTGTAATGAGTGCTACGAGCGGGCCGTTGACTTGGTACATACCGGGTACCACCTGGAGCGCGAATCCTAGTAGAGAAGCGCCGGCCACGAAGACTGCCGCGAGCCGCCCGAGTCGGGTGGCCCAGGGCACCCGAAAGATCAGCAGTGGGGTCAAAACGATCAGGAAGATTGCTACCGGGTCGAACCAAAACAGGTTCTCATTTCGGTACGAGGTGTCGTGATCTGTGAACAGCCAGAGTCCTGCGAGCCCCAGCCCAATCGCGCCGATCATGGCATACCATGCGGTGGTAGCGAAGGCAAATGCCATACGGATCCGTCGGCCTTCTGTTGCTCCGTGGGCGAGCAGAAACGCAGCAAATGCTAGAACCAAGCCGACTCCCAGAGAATACAAAGTCCACTCAGGCGGCGCGGCGTTTTCGACAAACTCAGTGCTCTCGTACAAAACTCGTTCCGACAGCACCAACGGCTGTTCGGATCCTGCACCATCGAGCACCACCACATCGCGCAGATGTTCGCGGAGTTTCAATGGCAGGAACATTTCGTCCCAGGCTGAGATCGGATCGTCGACTGGCTGCCCGAGGCCGAGCAATAACCCCAGATAAGTCCATGGGTTGTCAGAAACGAGACGAAGGCTGTGGTACCGCAAGGTACTCCCCGGAAAGACACCTTCGGTCTGATCTTGAATTACTCCGCCGAGCACCCGGTCGATGGCATCGCGGATGCGAGTTGAACAGTTGTCGTAGTAGTAGTGATAGCGGTAGAACCGGTTTTCAGGGCGTTCATTCCACTCCAGGAAATCACGGAGTTCTACTTTCTGTTGAGCGCTGAGGTTCAACTCCTGCACCCATACCGATCGGTTGTCCGACACATACCCTTGTAGGTGGGGATCCGTGTCGAAACCCCTCATCCAATACTCCATGCGACCCTGGAGAAATCGGGTCACAAACCCTTCTTGCTGAAAGCTGAAGAGTCCATAGTTGTACGCTCGATTGAATCCCCTGCTGTTATCACTGATCCATATCGCATTGTGGCCGAATTTTTCCCATACCAGTTCTCCCGGACCCACGGTCACCAAGTAGACGGAGAACTGCGAGCTGTCGGTATCCTGGGAGCTGAGACTGTCGCCAAGCTGGGCGGCCACGTCGGCTGGAGTCGAAAGCACAACTAGAGAAAGGAGGCCGGCAAGGACTCTCACTGAGCGCTCTCGTTCGTGCGTCATCCGGTCACCACTTCGAGCTTCGGATTCGTGCGCCACCTGCCGCGTGTGAAGTCGGGGAAGTCCATTGGCTGACCGCGATTCGCGACCGACATTTCCGACAGTGGCGTCACCGCGCTCAACGCCGCCGCATCGTACACGTTCATTTCGGTCGGGAGTCCTTCCTGTAGACACCGAATGAGCCTGTAGTCCTCGAGATAGTCCATGCCGCCGTGACCCGCGCCCCGCGCTCGCTCACCCTCAGTCTTCCAAAGTGGATGATCGAACTCTTCCCTATACGCTTCAGCTTCCTCCCACCCGTGTTCCGGACTCCTTCCTTCGATGTACACACGATTTGGATATCCGTGGAACAAACCCTTGCTGCCCTGAACCATGTTGATGCGGCTGTACGGACGCGGTAGGTTGGTGTCGTGTCCAACCATAATGGTGCGGCCTAAGGCAGTCTGTATAAGACTCACGTTCACGTCACCGAGCACGAATTTCTCGTTTCTCTGTGGAGCTTCGGGTGGAAAGTTCTCCTTCGCGTAGGCTTGAAGACCTCGAGAGGGGCTGCTCATGGAGACTAGATGGCTGAACCTGTCACCGCGGTTGATATCCATGCAGTTGGCGACCGGGCCCAAGCCATGGGTAGGGTAAAGGTTCCCGTTGCGTTGCATCGAATGCGCTCTGCGCCAGAGTCCTTCGTGCGCATTTTCGAATTTGACTCCGCGAATGTCGTGCAGATAGCCACCGGCACCGTGGAGGATCTCTCCGAAGAGTCCCTGGCGCACCATGTTGAAGACCATCATCTCCCAGCGGTCGTAGTTGCAGTTCTCCATCATGACGCAGTGCTTCTCGAATCGTTCGGCATACTCGACCAATTTCCAGCAATCCTCGATAGTGTATGCCGCGGGTACCTCGGTGGCCGTATGTTTGCCGTTCACCATCGCCGCAATGCAGACAGGCACGTGCCACTCCCACGGAGTCGCGTTGAATACCAGGTCGAGGTCTTCTTCCGCGCACAGCCGTTCGAAATCGGTCTCGCTCGCTGTATAACCGGTTGGCCTGGCCTGCCCGGCTTCCACAGTCATTTCCTGAACACGTTCCACCTTTTCGGGGACTATGTCGCATACGGCCCTGAGTTCCACTCCGTCGATGCGAAGAAGGTTCCGACAGTGCGAAGTTCCCTGCAGACCGACTCCTACGAAGCCGACACGAACAACGTCCATAGGCGGGGCCGCAAGCAGATCCCTGGGAGCCTGACCCAGGTCCGGGCTCGGCACCGGCGTGGTGGCTCCTGGTGCGCATGCTGTAGTGTTTCCGACAATTGCCGCACCAATCCCCGCTGCACTCACTTTCAACATTTGACGGCGGTCTGGATTGGATGGCTTTTCCTTGACGCTGCGGTTCTTACTCACTGTCTGCTCCGCGTTTCTTCTGCACTCGGATTGGTCAGGGATTGGTTGTACCCGATAACTGATGGGCGCGGTTCCGAAGTTTCGCGCAAGTAGCCGGAATCTAAGTGTTTGCTCGCGTTACTCAAATGAGATTTCATTCT
>JBDHHK010000024.1:0-33269 GCA_039589395.1 Gemmatimonadota bacterium | reverse complement strand
GTTGGAGACAGTCGCTGCTATCTGTACCGCGATGACAGGCTCACGCAGATTTCCCGCGATCAGACAATGGCGCAGGAGCTGATCGACAAGGGGATCTTAACGCAGACGAAAGCGCACAGCACACGATGGGCACACGTGCTCTCGAGTTCGATCGGCGGCCAGCAGACTGCTCCGGTTGTCACGAAGATCGAGCGCAAGTGGGGGACGGTGGTGCTGCTGTGCAGCGATGGTCTCACGAAACACGTCCCCGACGATAAGATTGGCGAGCGTCTGGCCAACTTGAAGAGCTCTCGGCAGGCATGCGAGGATCTGGTGCAGGACGCTCTCGACGATGGGGCCAGCGACAATGTCACCATCATCGTGGGACGCACCATCAAGCCTGCTGACCTTTGAGGATCTAGGTGAGTCGTGATGACTGATCAGTTGGAACGCTTGAAGACCGCCCTCCACTCCCGCTACACCGTCGAGCGCGAACTCGGCCGTGGCGGTGTGGCCACTGTCTACCTCGCCGAGGACCTGAAGCACCACAGAAAAGTCGCGGTGAAGGTGCTGCGTCCCGATCTCGCCGCTGCACTTGGACCCGAACGGTTCCACCGCGAGATAGAGATTGCGGCGAACCTAAACCATCCCCACGTTCTGCCACTGTTGGATTCGGGAACCGCCGAGGAACAACCTACCGCCCTACCGCCTGACCGCCCTACCGCCTTCCTCTACTACGTCATGCCGTATGTCGACGGTGAGTCGCTGAGGGACAAACTCGCTAAGGAAGGCGAGGTTCCCATCGCTGAGGCGGTTCGCATCCTTCGAGACGTGGTCGAAGCCCTCAAGCACGCACACAAGCACAACGTGGTTCATCGGGACATAAAGCCCGAGAACGTGATGCTCGCTGAGGACCATGCTCTAGTCACGGACTTTGGTGTTGCCAAAGCTGTAAGCGATGCTACGGGTGCAATCGGTCTGACCACTGAGGGAGTGGCGTTGGGGACTCCAGCATACATGTCTCCCGAGCAAGCGTCCGCCGATCCTCACATCGATCACAGGGCCGACATCTATTCAGTTGGAGTAATTGCGTACGAACTGCTAACGGGTAGGACTCCATTCGTCGGTACAACTCAGCAGGAGTTGCTCGCGGCTCACGTCACCCAGACACCCGACCCCGTCACGAGATACCGCGAGTCGGTGCCACCTGCATTGGCCGAGTTGGTGATGAAGTGCTGGGAAAAGAAGGCGGCCGATAGGTGGCAGAGTGCCGAGGAGTTGCTGCCGCAGTTGGAGGCGTTGGCAACGCCGAGTGGGGGTACCACCCCGGTTGGTACTGTGCCGGTTAGTGCGGTGGCTCGAACCAAGAAGATTGTGCTGGCCGCGTCAGCCCTCGCAGTGGTTCTGGCGGCGATAGTGTTCGTGACGCTGCTGCCTCGCGGTAGCGGTGTGGCGCTCAATCCCGACCACGTTGTGGTGGCCGTAGTTCGCAATGCCACCGGTGACCCATCTCTAGATCAATTGGGTGAGAGGGCTGGTCACTGGATAACTCAGGGACTACAACTGGCAGCCATCCAGGTCACCCCGTGGGTTCAGGCGCTACGATCATGGACGTACGTGCAAACTGAGTCACAAGCGGGCAGGGTGCGCGATCCGATTCGTGCCTTGGCAGAAGAGACGGGCGCTGGAATAGTGATTTCGGGCGCACTGTACATCGAAGGTGACAACTTGGAGATACAGGTGGACGCGACCGACGCGTCTCGTGGCAGGCTGATCGGTTCATCCGCAATTGTAACAGGCTCGCGGGACGACCAGCGCGACATGCTAGGTGATGTACAGCAACGTGTAATGGGTCTCGTTGCTGTCAGGCTCGAGGAACAGCTCGACTATCTGCCGTCCGAAATGTTGGGCAGCGCTCCCACGTTTGAAGCATACGAGGCGTTTAGCGAGGCGATGGCGTTTCATCACCGTCAAGAATATTCGGAGGCAATCCTCCATTTTCGAAGGGCGTACGAGTTGGATTCAACTTGGGCACAACCGCTGCTTCGGATGAATTCGGCACTCAGTAATCTTGGCAGACGGGCTGAGCAGGACTCAGTGAATGCGCTCTTAGAGAGTCTAGGGCAGAGACTCACCCCGTACGAACGGGCGCTTGTGCAAGCGGGGCGAGGAACCGTCGATGGCAATCTTCAACTGGCGCTTCTCGGATACCGCAGAGCAGCAGAGTTAGCACCGGGTTCACCAGCCGCCTATAATTACGCCAACACCGCGCTCCGTCTTAACCGACCTCGCGAAGCCTTCGATGCATTGCAGCCCATCAATCCTGAGCGCGGCTTCTTCAGGGAGACACCGCTCTACTGGCAGGTTTTGGCCGACGCGCATCAGGGATTGGGTGATTTCGAGCAGGCGCTCGAAGCGGGGCGTCGTGGGTGCGCACTGCATCCACAAGACGCCGGGTGCCTGCATAAACAGGCCGTAGCGTTGGCAGCCTTGGGCCGGATCGAGGAGATCTGGCCCGTACTGGATGGTATTGAGGCGAGCACCAGCGTGCGGTACCGGCGCCGGAACCTGGTGCTGGTGGTGGAGGCTCTCCAGTTCTACGGGCACATCGAAATGGCACACGCGGTTGCAGAGCGAGTAGTCAATTGGTTTGAGTCGCGATCGTCTGACGAGGCAGCGTCAACTGGACACCGCAGGCTGTACGGGCGGGCGCTGTTCCTCGCGGGAAGACTTGCGGAGTCTCAAGACGTACTAGAGTCGCTAGTGCACGAGTACCCCGAAAGTGTGGAGTTCCGAGGGCTCCGAGGCGTCATTGTTGCGACTCGCGGTGATTCAGTTCAAGCTCTTCAAGACGCCGAGTGGCTTGGGGAACTGAATCGTCCCTATCTGCGGGGCCAGCACAAGTATTGGACCGGGGCAATCGCGGGAGCCCTCGGTGACCGTGAGCGTGCAGTGGACCTGCTCCGACAGGCTTTTACGGAAGGGCAGTACCTCTACCCTTGGAGTTGGTCGAGTTTGGAACTTGACGTCCTCCGCGACTACCCGCCGTTCCAGGAGCTCATCAGGCCGAAGGGATAGAGAAGCCCCTCGGCCACCCACCCCTTCGCTATTCTGTGAGGCATTGAAGGCAGTTGAAGTAACGCGGCCCAAGCCTGTACCACCGCAAACGTTCACCTACCGTCATGCCGCCACCATTATGGTATGCCTCTTGTGGGCGGGAGCACCTGCGTGCATTCTTGCACCTTGGCCGTACATTCTGTCGGCGCGTTTCTGTCGGTTAGGAGGCTAAAGTGAAAAAGAACATGGGTTCAGTGGATCGCGGCCTGCGAATCATCATCGCGATCGCCATCGGCGTCCTCTATTTCACAGACCTTATCAGCGGCACGCTTGCTCTGATCCTCGGAGTTTTTGCGATCGCATTCTTGGTCACCAGCTTTATATCCTGGTGTCCGGCGTACGTCCCGTTCGGGCTCTCAACGTGTAAGGAGCCTGACAGCGCACCGGACGGCTGAGCACGGGGACGCAAATCGACACCGCCAGGACGCTCCCGGCGAACTGGTGACACTCACGCGAAACGGCCATCGGAAAACTCGGCACGATTCAGATCGTGCCGCACATTCCATCCGGGCTGCCGGGGGCTGCCCGGGCGCCCTCATCCCAGCGGCCGGACACCTCCAGTACCAAGGGCGAACTTTGGAAAAGGGGAAACAAATCCCTATCCTGGATTCGTAGTCCTGATGGACGGGTCCTTCCTCTGGCGCTGCGGCAGATGCGGAGTTACCTAATCGTCTCACACTTGCCTCTCGTCGCGCGCAGAGATGAAAAGGATCGTTTCCCAACACGGCGCTGAATCCCGCGATGACGAGTCGGGACGGTGGAAAGGACAGATAGGAAGCTGATGCAGAATCTGTTAAGGGATATCCGTTTTGCATTCCGAGGTTTGGTGCGGGAACCTGTGTTGGCGCTCACGGCTGTGACCGCTCTCGGCCTCGGCATCGGTCTGACCACCGCCATGTTCAGCATTGTGAACGGCGTCGTGCTACGCGGTTTGCCGGTTGAGGAGCCACACGAGGTCATGGCCATCCACAGAATCAATCCCGCGGAGGGAGTGAGTCGTCTCATCGGCAGGATTCACGACTTCAGAGATCTTCGGGAGCGCCAGACAACGTTTGAGGATCTCGCGGCCATCACCATGGCGCCTGTGAATGTCGGTCCTACCGACGGCGACCCGGAAATCATCCAGGGAGCATTGGTGTCGGCGAACTTGTTCAGCCTGATCCGCACACCCCCGATATTGGGCCGTGGTCTCACGTCTGAAGATGAGGTGGTCGGAGCGCTGGCAGTGGCGGTGATTGGGTACCGATTTTGGCAGGATCGGATGGGTGGAGACGAAGGGGTGCTGGGCGGTGTGATTCGTGTTGGTGGCCGGCCTACTACGATCGTTGGCGTCATGCCGGAGAAATTTGAGTTTCCGGTCAACGAACAAATCTGGCAGCCGTTGCAGGTGGATTATCTGAGCTTCGCAAGGGGAGAGGGCCCGCCTGTGTTTCCGATGGTGGGCAGGTTGAAGGACGGCGTCTCGGTGTCGCAGGGGCAAGCCGATTTGGCGAGGATCATGAATCAGCTCGGTCAGGAGTATCCGGAGACGAACGAAGGCATGAGTGTGCACGTTGGTCCCTACGCTCACGTCATCATGGGCTCGCAAGTCGCGTCACTGCTGTTCACAATGCTCGGTGCGGTAGGGCTCGTGTTATTGATCGCATGTGCCAATGTGGCCAACCTGCTATTGGCTCGCGCCAGTCTGCGCAGCAAGGAAGTGGCGGTCCGCACGGCGCTGGGTGCAAGTCGGCGTCGGGTCATGGTTCAACTATTGTCGGAATCGATGGTGATCGCGGTGGTTGGGGCAATGGTAGGGATCGCGTTGGCGCAATTCGGCGTTGGGATGTTCACTGCTGTGCTTCAAACGTTTCCGGGGGCGATGCCGTTTTGGTTTGCGATTGGGATCGACAAGCAGGTACTGGTGTTTGTGCTCTTCTTGACGGTGTTTGCGAGCCTGCTCTCGGGTGTGCTCCCCGCGGTGCGGGCGTCCGGCACGGATGTTAACTCCGTGTTAAAGGACGATTCGCGCGGCAGTTCCAGCCTGCGTATCGGTCGTTTGAGCCGCTCGCTGGTTGTTTTGGAGGTTGCGTTATCGTGTGCGTTGCTCGTTGCCGCCGGACTATTGATAAGAAGCGTGAGAAACCTGTCAAATATCGAATACGTATTCGCCACCGACGACGTGTTTATCGCCGGCGTCAGCTTACCGGACTTCTACTATCCGGACGATGAGAGACGTGTGCAGTTCTTTAAGGAACTGGTAGAGCGCTTGAAGGCGGAGCCGGGCGTATTGAGCGCATCGGTCAGTACAGACCTCCCGATCGTTGGATTCGGAAATGGGCGTATCGCCCTCGAGGGGGAAACGTATTTGGGAGATCGAGACTACCCGAGCGCGAGGATCGGATCGATTTCACCCGAACACTTCGCCTCGATTGGGACGGGGGTGGTAGCCGGCCGAGGTTTCACTGATGCGGACGACGCAACGGCGCTTCCCGTTGCCGTAGTCAATGAGTCCTTCCAGGCACGTCATTACGGCACCGAGTCGGCCCTTGGCAAACGGATACAATTTCAGGGCACGATACAGCAGGGTGCGACGAGGGCGAGAAGCCCGCAATGGTTCACCGTCGTAGGTGTGGTGCCCGATCTCTATCTGGACACCGAAGCGTTCGTGCTGACGCCAAACGCGATCTACGTTCCGATCGCGCAACGCCCGACCTCATCTGTCACCATCGTTGTTCGGACCCGGGGCGATCCACTCGAATTCACCGCCTCCGCACAGCGGGCTGTGGCGTCACTCGATGCGAACCTGCCGCTCGGGCTCCCAACGTCGCTCGGCAACGCCATCCGCCAGGCTCAGTCGTTCTTCACAATCTTCGGCGTGATGTTCACGATTTTTGGTGGGGTGGCACTGTTCCTCGCGACCGTCGGCCTGTACGGGGTGCTTTCGTTTCAAGTCAACCAACGCACTCGCGAAGTAGGTCTCCGGGTCGCATTGGGCGCAACGCCCGCGCGGGTCTTGCGGTTGGTGATGCGGCAGGGGATGAAACAGATGGTGGCGGGGATGACGATCGGCGTCTTCCTGGCGTTTGGGCTCGCCCGAATGCTCTCGTTGTTGTTGTATGAAGTTGGTGCCGCCGATCCGACCGTGTTCGTGGGGATCGTGGTGGTGTTGGCCGTAACCGGGATGGTTGCTTCGCTCCTGCCAGCGCTACGCGCGACGCGAGCGGACCCGACGGTGGCGATGCGGGCGGAGTAGATAAAACGCGGCCGCATCGGTGCACGCATATGTTGCCGATACCCCAAAATCCACTAAAGCAAAGAAAGGCTGCCCCCCAACACGGAAAGCAGCCTCTTAGAATCTTATCGCCTACAGCGCCTAGTAGATCAGCTCGGCCCAACGTCCTCCCTCTTTCATCTTAGCCTTTTGCTGCTCGTACTTAGCAGGCGAGCCGACGATCTTCACCAGCGCCTCGTCCAGCGGTTCTCTAATCTGCTCCAGACCGGCCACGTAGACGTAGGTCTTGGGATCCTGCAACAGGGACCAGACTTCGTCGGCGTTCTGGGCCATGGCCGCTTCCAAATCGACTGGCACGTCGGCATGGGCACGGGGACTGAGCGCCTGGAAAGCCTTGAAGGTTTCTTGGTCGTAATAATATTCCAGGTCGTCGTTCTGGTCGTTCATGTAGGCCAGTTCAACACCGTACCTGGCGCCGTGGTACAGGCGCACATCACCCTCCCAACCACCCAGTTCACCGTAGATATGTTTGATGAACGCCCGGAAGGGGGCAATCCCCGTACCCAGCCCAATCATCAGCAGATTGGCGTTTTTCTCCTTGGGCAGGGTGAAAGCAAGACCGTAGGGGCCCACCAAGGTCACTTCGTCACCTTCCTTCAGGTCGCAAAGATAGTTGGACGCCTTACCGTCGTAGCGTTCGCCACTAAAATCGTCAATGTAGAAGCAGCGCTTCACCAACAGCGAAATCACCGGCTTGAAGTCATCGGACGTAGTGCCGCCGGCAATAGAATAGAGACGCAGGTATTGTTTCATGCCATATTCGTGGGGACCGGGTACCAAGACACCAATGCTTTGACCAACCTGATAGTCCAAATCTATGCTGTCCACGGCCAGGTCAATGTGCCGCAGTTCCGTTTTGCTGTTTTCGGGCGTAATCCGAGTTGAGCTCACCACAGAAGCACTCATCTGACGCGTCGTATCGTAGTCTTTCAGCTGCATCCTATTCTCCCATTACTCCATATTCAGGGGGCACCGAATCAAATCAGGCCACCGGTCCGTAGCCGTATGCGCGGCCGAACCGATGTAGGCCATGACCCAGCGCGCGTTTTGTCTCCACGCCACTATACAATACTCCCATAACGTTGCTCATGGGAGTGTCTCTGTCTCTCAGCACCTTGCCCTCGGTCAGGGAACGGTGTTCGGATTTGCACTCAACGAGACTCGACTTGTTTCGCGCCTTCGAGCACGCCTGCGGCGTTTGCGGACGCGGGTATTCATGGATCTCTCTAGCTTGCCGTCTCTCTGCAGCCCTTGCAGGAATTCCTTCACTTCAACAAATTCGCCGCGAGTTAAGCTGGATGTCTTCTTGGTGTGGGAATGTGCTAACCATGGAGTGTGACCCCGCATCTTTGTCAAAAGGCATTTACGTCTCCGCGTATCGAGGGACCATGCCACCCGCAGGGGAGTAGATCATGACCGTCACGAAAATATCCGGAGCATTGCTCACAATACTCTGTGTTGCGGCTGGGTCATTCGCACAAAACGTTGAAGACAAGGCAGCTGTAACTGCAGCCATCGAAAACATTCATTCGAGAATGTTGGAGGTCAACAAGGCGATCTGGACTTACGCCGAGCCCGGTCTCGAGGAAGTGCGTTCTTCGAAGGAACTGCAGGATTGGCTTGCCGCCAACGGTTTTTCCGTCCGCGCGGACGTCGCCGGAATGCCAACCGCTTTCGTTGCGAGCTATGGGGAGGGTGAACCGGTAATTGCATACCTGGCAGAGTACGATGCGCTGATTGGATTATCGCAAAAGGCAGTATCACATCGTGAGAAGCGTGATGATCCGACAATAGACACGGGGCACGGCTGCGGGCACAGCGTGTTTGGAACCGGTTCCACCGCGGCCGCGATTGCGCTCGCTCGGGCGATAGCATCGTCTGATCTCCCCGGCACCGTTCGCCTATACGGCACGCCTGCGGAGGAGACTGTGGACGCCAAAACGTTCATGCTTCGAGACGGCTTGTTCGATGACGTTGACGTCGTCCTCTCCTGGCACACGAGCGACCGAACCGGCGCAAGTTACCGATACAGTAAGGCAGTGCTCGGCGCGAGATTTTTCTTCGAAGGCGTGACCGCCCACGCATCCACGTCACCCCAATTCGGGCGGAGCGCGCTCGACGCCGTTGAGCTGATGAACATCGGCGTCAACTACCTTCGCGAACACGTGCCACAGGATACTCGGATTCACTACGTAGTAACCGACGGCGGTGGGCAGCCAAACGTCGTTCCGCCCGAGGCAGGTTCCTGGTACTACATCCGCGCCGACCGGCACGATACGGTCGAGGAGGTATACGCGCGCATTCTCGACGTTGCCCGAGGAGCGGCGCTGATGACGGGGACCGAAATGAGCTATTTCGTGGACGGCGATGCGCACGAAGTGCTTCCTAATCGTGCGTTGGCTGAGATTATCTACGACAACCTTCAGGTCGTCGGTCCTCCGCAGTTTGATGAACGAGAAAAGGCGTTTGCTCGGGAGACACAGAGAGATTTCGCGTCGAGAGTCGACCGCGCGCTATTCGAAGACATAGACCCGCTCCCCGAATCGCCAGAGCAAGGCATGGCGTCGACAGACCTGGGTGATTTGTCGTGGCACGTGCCATCGGGAGGCCTTTCGGTCGCTGCTTACGCTTTCGGCGCGCCTGGCCATTCCTGGCAGGTGGTGGCCGCAACCGGAATGAGCATTGGAGAAAAGGCCATGACGGTTGCAGCAAAGACACTTGCTGCAACCGGTTATGATCTCCTGACGCAGCCGGCACTTCTCGAGCGGGTGCGAGCCTCCTTCAGGGAGATACGGGACCCATTGGAGTTTCGAAGTCTGCTCCCTGCAGACGCCCGCGCACCGACGAGTATTCGGGAGTAGGCCCTCGTCCGAAGAGCGCGTCTTAGCTCATTGAACGGCGTGGTGGTTTGATCTTTCCCTCAGCATCCGTCCACCAATCCGTTCAATTCTTCCTCGGCCAGCGCCCGGCCGTATACACGGATTTCATGGATGCGACCTAACGACGCCCAACCACTGAACTGTGAAGCCCCAAAACGCACGGCTGTACCGTCTATGTCAGGCCATCCGGTCGTCGTCTCGGTCTGGAAGGAACCATCGAAGAAGGCTCCCATTTCAGATCCGTCCCATGTGATCGCGATACGACGACGCGAGCCGTCCATGAGGCCGATCCCGGTATCGATCGAGTTGAATTCGCCACTAGAACCGAAGAAGACGGTTCTCAAGCGATTCGGAGAAACACCGAGAATCACGAATTGGACCACACCGAAGTCCCAGTCCTCCCGAGTACCAGCCGTGGGCAGCCCCTGACTCATTATCTCGGAATGTCCTGCAGATTGGGCGTAGGTCGCATCGATCCAGATGGTGAACGGTGACGTACCCAGCGCAACGGGAAGCTCAAGGTAGTCCTGCCACAAATCGAGAACCGCATCACCGTCCACAATGTCACAGCCTGACGACACCAGATCCGGAAGTGCCCCCTCATCGGTGACCGTGTTGTCGGTTGATCCGTCTTCGAACGAATACAGTCCAATCGGCCCCGCAACCGTCACAGTGGCGTCGCCTGACACGCCGTCGGTGGTAGCCGTTATTGTGGCTGCGCCGTTTGTCACCCCAGTCACCAGCCCTTCTGTACTCACGGTGGCGACACTTTCGTCAGAGGATGTCCAGCTAAACACGTGACCGGTTATTTCGTTTCCGTTAGCGTCCTGTGCGCTGGCCGTGAGCTGTGCTGTCTCTCCGATAGCGGTTAGGGTGGCAGACGCGGGAGTTACCTCCACGCCTGCAAGTGCCTGGGCAACCGTTATCGAAGCTGAGCCCGAAATCCACGAGGCCGTCGCAGTGATTGTGGCAGTACCGTTGCCAACAGCGGTTACCGTTCCATATGTACCGACTCTTGCACAGCTCGCGTCATCGGATGACCATGTGAACGACACATCCGTCATGGCACTCCCTCCGGCATCGCGGGCTGTCGCGGTCAGCTGCAACGTCTCGTTAAGCGACACTAGTGTCCCAGACGCGGGCACCACCTCAATGGAGGCCACGGTTGGCGGGGGCGGTTCAGTCGCGTCCTCACCGCAAGCGAGAATCGTCGAGCATGCAAGGACGGTCAGAGGAATCAGACTGCGGCGGCTAACGAAGTCTTCCGTTCGTGGTACTAACGAGCGTGAGACCGAGCGCATGGCAATCTCCCGTAGGTTAGTTGCACTACCGTCGATGGTCCTGCACTCACGTCGTCGGGCAGGCGTCTAAAGCGGCGTCTGTCAGGCGGCGGGGCACCGGCGCGTTTCATTGCGTCTGGAATAGCACCATAAACACAGCCAGTCAACTGGCGGTCAATTCCAGAGCGACATGAGTCAATTCTGATACCGCTCGGATGCAGAGAGGTTCGACTTCGTCAAGTCAACACGAAGAGTTGCGGTTTTCCCGAGGCAGCGCGCCGGTGACCCCTCTTCCGCGGGGGGCTTGCCGCTTCACTTGTGGCCAGCCCTGAGCCGTCTTCCTTGGATGGAGGTACGGTATCGGGCAGCTCCAAGCGCTTGACAGCGGCAATTGACTCTGACCTCTCTCGAATTGATTGACAGTTGACTGCAATCGGATACGTTTGCCGCGATCCCAACTCTCTCGAGGAGAACGTCATGCGTCGCATCCTTTCTGTCGCCGTCATTCTTTCCGTTCTTTGGTTCGTACCGTTGGCCGCTCAGGACGACGGTCCGAATGTCTACCTGGTCAGATACATCACTGTGCTTGACGCGAAGTACTTGACCTACTTTCAGGAGGCGTTGATCCCCGTCTGGGATGAGTTTGTGCGGAGTGGGAAGCTCGTCTCGTATGATATCGCTGTCCAGGTCTCTGGTTCTGGTGACGTTACGCACATTGCAGTTGAGGAATACGCCGATTGGGACGCTGCTGACGGGCTTTTGGGGGCGTATGAAGAAGCAAGCCAGGCTGTACATGGTAGGAGTTGGGCGGAGGTGACTGAGGGGTACTATCCACTTGACGAGATTCGTAAAATCCGAACCGACATCTACTGGTCGATCAAGCCGTAGGCTAGATACGCAAATGCAGATGAGTTGACTGTTCAGAAGACGTCCGATTAAGCATCGGGCGTCTTCTGTACCCCATTGGTTTTCGCGACAGCCGTATGGGCAGCTTTTCTGCTTGGCGGGCTGCCGGATTACAACCAGCAGTACTCAACCAGTTTCATGGTGGTCTTCGATCTGCTGGTTCTGATCCCAATCTCCGTCGTTCTGTACTTCGTGTTGCACAGTGTGGCATCTCAGCGCCGGATGTCGGTGGCGCTGTGGATCGCGTTCTATTTCACGGTTCCACTGGCAGTGTACGACTGGTTGTACTGCGGCCTAGTGCTCGACCGGGGTATGGCATTCCTGTGGGAGTATTGGTACTTGACGGTGTACTACTTGATTCCATGGCTTCTGGCACCTGGAATCGTATTGTTGGTCAATCGAGTCGAAGAACGTCGGTTGTCTAAATGGCCATCGTAACAGGGCGGGATTGAATGTACAGGTTTCTGTTCACGACCCTTCCGTCGAATGATCTCGGTTTGCTTACCCGCTCGCTGCCTATTGCCAGAGAGCTCTCGCAGCTCGGGCACGAGGTCAACTTTTGCAGCCCAGGCAAAGCTCCCAGCGTTGTAATAGCAGAGGCGGGTTTCGAGAACCTGGTGCCCAAGCATCCGATTTATCACATGAGCCGCAAACACCTCAGCTTCAAGGGCGCAGTTCGACTGATCAGGGACAGACCACTAAAGGACAAATACGGGAGTCCATTCAGTTTTGTCTGGGCGCTCATCCGAGCCGCTCCCGTCAGGTTCGCACCGCTGACGGCTGAGGTCTGGAATACGGATCATGCAGCCGCAATGGCGGGCATGAAGAACGCGAACTTCGTGCGAGCCAATTGCAGAGCAATGATTGACATGATTGCGGATTGTGACGCCGATGCTGTGGTCGATTTCTGGAATCCCTTCGCTTGCATCGCCGCCAGAGTGCTCGGGAAACCGCTCGTCACCGTAATCCAGGCCGACGCGCATCCCAGTAACAAAGGGCTCATCTGGTGGAGGGACCCGCCTGAAGACATCCCTACCGCCCTTCCCACCATCAACAAGGTTCTTGGGGAGCATGGACTGGAATCGTTGTCGAAGACGGAGGATCTGAACCTCGGCGACTTGACTCTGATCGTTGGGACACCGGAAACTGATCCTGTGCCTGACGCAACGGGCTGTGCGTATATCGGCCCGACTCTTTGGCAACAACCTCACTCAGAGGTCCCCGACTGGTTCCACGATCTCGACGACTCCAAGCCAGTGGTCTGGGCCTATTCGGGCAATCCCCGCTACGGGTCGAAAAGAACTGCGTTGGATTCTGAAGTCGTCTTGCAGGCATGTATTGATGTACTTGCAGACCTCGACGTGCGGGTGGTTCTCACAACGGGGCACCATGCGTTGCCAGATGAATTCCTGCCGTTGCCGAGCAATTTTCAGTTTGCCAGCTACGTACCTGGTCTTACCATGGCCGAAAGGTGCGACTTGATGGTGCACCACGGTGGCTACGGCTCGTGCCAAACGGGACTCTATTCGGCGACACCGGCTGTGATCATTCCCACCTTTTCGGAACGGGAGAGCAATGCGCGTCGCATTGCCGCGCTGGGTGCAGGTGAGTATGTCCTTCCACATGCAGACGAGACGGGTCGGAAGCGAATCGATTTGGAAGAGTTTCGGACAAAGGTGACAAGTGTTTTGTCGGGGCACACGTATTTAGAGAACGCGCAGCGCTACAGTGAGTTACTCAGAGCGTACGGCGGGGCAAAGAAAGCTGCACGGCTAATTGAGAATGTTGTGAAGGGGAGGGGTGGATAGCGAACGTCTGAGGTACATGATAGTCTGCTGCCTCTGCCGCTGGGCCTTTCTGACCCTGGACGACGTCGAACTCGACCCGCTCACCGTCGCGGAGCGACTTGAAACCTTCTCGCCGAAACCCTTGCCGCTTGTTGAGCCAGGCACGAACTTTAGACGGCAGTGTTTGCAGTGGCCTGCGCCATCCGCTGCCGGTTCTTGTCGCCGCCCGCTTTCCACTGAGCGGTTCATCTATCGGTAACGAGCGCTCCCACGTCGTTTGATAGATGCGCGACTGTTGTTGCAGGAGGAACCGAGAATGCGGATACTCCTCATCAATCCCCGGGCCCCGGAGAGCTTCTGGAGTTTCAAGTGGGCGGTAGACACTGTCCTGCAAGGTAAGAAAGCGCTAAATCCGCCACTAGGTGTTGCGACTGTGGCCGCTCTGTGTCCGGAAGACTGGGACACGACAATCATCGATGAGAACGTGGAGTCGATCCCGCTCGCTCCGAAGGCCGACATCGTCGGCGTTTGCGGAATGGGGGTGCAACTGCAGCGGCAGAAGGAGCTGCTGTCCTACTACCGCAACAAAGGCTATTTCGTGGTGGCGGGTGGCAGTTATGCCTCGCTGTGTCCCGAGTCTTATGAGTCGATAGCGGATTGCGTTGTAGCGGGCGAGGCGGAGTACGTCTGGCGAGAGTTCTGCGACGACTACGAAGCTGGACGACCAAAAAGACTCTACCGGGAAACCGGCGTCGTGGAGTTGGCCGATTCACCTGTTCCTCGGTTTGATCTTCTGAAGCTGAGCAAATACCGAGCAACAAGCATGCAGTTTTCGCGCGGCTGCCCATTCCGCTGCGAGTTCTGCGATATCATCGTGATGTTCGGTCGCAAGCCGCGAACGAAATCACCCAGTCAAATTGGCAATGAACTGGACTTGCTGAGAAAGTTTGGTGTGCACAACGTCTTCTTTGTAGATGACAACCTGATCGGCGACAAACGTGCAGCCAAGGACCTCCTACGCTTTCTCGTTCGATACCAGAGAGAGCACGAATACCGTTTCTATTTCGGCACGGAAGCTTCCGTGAACCTTGCACAGGATGATGAGCTCTTAGAGCTCTTCCGCGCCGCCGGGTTCAATTGGGTGTTTCTTGGCATCGAGTCGCCCGACACGGCGAGCCTCGTTGAGACCAAGAAGTTCCAGAACACACGGCACGACATTCTCTCTTCGGTGCGCCGCATATACGCCAGCGGTTTGGAAGTGCTCGGCGGTTTCATCGTGGGTTTCGACAACGACACGGCCGACACATTCGACAGGCAGTATCGGTTTATTACGCAGTCGGGCATACAGGGAGCCATGATTGGCCTCCTGACTGCGCTGCCCAAAACACCCCTCTACTACCGGTTGGAGAAGGCCGGGAGGTTGCTAACAGGTGCCAACGTTTGCGACAACACCAAACGCGGTACCAACGTGATACCACTGCGCATGCGGTACGAGGAGATGTTGGAGAGGTATCGCGGCCTATATGTTCGCCTGATGGCGTATCGAAACATAGCGGACCGGATCAAGAACAAGGTGAGGTTCCTCGGTGCCCCTCCCGCACCGCGCGACGACTCCTTGTTAAACCGGATTCGGATCCTACGACGGTTGTTGTTCCGCGGGCTGCTCCCTGGAGGAGTCCCGCGGATGTACCACTTTTTCCGATCTATTCCGTTCGCCAAGCCGAGGTATATCCCTCTCGTCATCCAGGACTGGATTGTTGGCTTGTCGATGCGAGACTACGTGGACCGCAACTTCGGCGGAAGCATCGACGAGCTACGATCGGAGGCGCGTCGTCGTTTGGAACGTATTGAGAGGGTCTTTCGTCGTTACGTTCGTCAGGGAACACTCGAGGTGTCTGTGGAGGAGGCCAAGGATGCCGTCACGAACCTGTCGCTCTCTATTCGCGGGCGGCTGGACCGCCGCTTTTTCAAGCGGGCGAGCAGGCATCTGGCAAAGGTGCTGGATCACAGCTCGGCTTCGGTAACGCTTCGAATCGAGGCGCTCCACTACGCACAGCGCGGCCAGTTGCAGCGAATGCTGAGGCGCCTGACGCGCCATGGCGATCGCATCTCTGTCGCGGTCCATGAAGAGTTGGCGCGTTCGATCGAGGTAGACTCGTCAGTATTCAACTTGGTCCTGGAATACCCGGGCGGTTAACTTTAATCATCATCACAGAACCTTGCGCTTCTGTGTAACGAGTTACCAGTGAGTTTTGGAACGGGACCTGGCAAACGCGGGTCCCCTTTTGTTCGCACGACTCTCCAAAGGGGGATGCTCTTGCCGACTCGACCCAGTTGTCGACAGAGACTCGTGAGCGCGCGGCACGAGTTCCTCTGTGCAGGAGAGACATGGTGTGTTACACGACGCACGTCCTTGAAGTCGAGGCACACAGGTTTGCGTTTTGGGAAAGACGGCGAATCGAGATTCCTCGCATTCACGCGAGGCGCTCTGCCCAGCGATCACGAGTTGGCCTCGATGACTGAGGAAGTCCTCCGTGTCTTCCTGCTGCGGGCGGTGGTCCAGTAGGGATTTGGCGACTGAAGGCTCACACATCGGTAGGCGGTTCGTAATTGGGATCTTCGCGGTCGAACTCTCGCGCCTGGCGGGCTGCCCGTCTTGCTTCTCTCCTCTGACGGGACTTCGGAAATGAACCCTGACGATACAGCCAAGTGACGTAGCCTACGGTACCAACCAGCAACACTGCAAGGCCTATACCCAATAGCATGAGAACAACCAGTCACAATCGTAACGTGTCAAATCGCGGCCTAGGCTTCCCAGGACATCGCTCAGGGTGGGTTCGATCTCGCCGTGGTGAAGTTCGTAGGAAGTGCGGAGGACCTCACCGTCGAACCCGACTTCAACCGCCGAGACGGAGGCCGCTCCGACATCCACACCGAGAATACGCTTTTCCGCCAAACCCTCGGGCACGAAGACTTTCCAGTTGCGGGATGTTGCCTCTGGATACTAATCCAGAACCGGATGAATGCGATAGTCCGGTTGCTCGTGCTTCCCCGTGTTCAGCTCGCAGTGCCTTCCTGATCGCCCGGGTCTCGGCGAGGAGCCTCAGATTCATCGTGAGCAGGAAGTAGGAGAGGATCGGGCTCGCCACCAGGGAGCGTCGCAGGATCTCCCGCAGTGAGAAGAGGCGTTCTCGAAGCTCGAGGCAGGCCCACTCGGCCTCCAAGGGCGTCAATGGCTCGGGGCGGTAGTAACAGCGGTACATCGGCGTGTTGTAGAGCAGGTTCTGCTGGAGGAACTCCACCTCCCGCTCCATCGTGATGCGTCCTTCGCGTTTGAGTCGATCGAACAGAGTGGTACCAGGAATCGGGGTCAGCAGGTTGACCAAAGGGACCGACACGCCGGTCTCGCGGATGAATGCGAACAGCTCGTCCACGATCTCCCGACGATCTCCATCGAGGCCGACGATGAAAAATCCGGCGACGAGGATACCCGCGTCACGGATGTTCTGGAGTTGCTGGCGGTAGCGGCTGACTACGTTCGGTTTGCGCATGTCGCGGATGCCCGCCTCGTTGACGGACTCGATGCCGATAAAGAGCATCTGGCAGCCCGCCTGGCGCAGGGCTCGTAGGACCTCGAGGTCGTCGCCCACCGATAAAGTGCACTCGGCTCCCCAGAACAAGTCGAGGCCTTCCTCGATCATGCGCGTGCAGATCTCTAAGACGTGGCTCCGCGAGTTGTAGAAGTTGGTGTCCACAAATGCGACCCGGCGTGTCGTCCTGCTAGCTGCTCTGAGATCCGCCATCACGGCGTCGATTGAGCGGTTCCGGTAGCAGCCCTGGAGCATCGTGGCGGTGGCGCAGAACTCGCAGCGGTTGCGGCACCCGACGCTCGAGAGGACGGGCATGAAGGTGATCCTCTTGCCCTCGAGCGCGGTGTAGTCGAACGGGAAGTCGACGTTCATGCCGAAGTGGTACTCGGGCTCCAGGGTGTCCGACTCCGTGTCGGCGAGGATCCGGGCCATATCGTCCGGTCCGGGATTGCCAAAGACCAGGGTGTCGGCCCAGGGGCGGACCACCTCTTTCCACAGAGGAGCCGAGCATCCGCCGACGATCACGTGCTTGCCACGTTTTTTGAACTCCTGGGCAAGCTCCCGCGCGTGGAAGATGTCGCACACCATGCACGAGATGCCCACGACCGAGGCCTCCGTCTCGAAGTCGATCTCGTCGAAGTACTCGAGGCAGACCTCCTTCTCCCAGTCCGGGGGCACCGTGGCCGCCAACGCCGGCAAAGCGAGGGAGTGGAGGAACAACCGCTTGCCCCTGAGGCGGCGGCCGTTCCGGTCTCGGTAGGTGGGCTGGATCAAGTAAATCTTCTTCACGGGCAATTCCTCGGCATAGCCTCGAGTTTTGCACGATTCTCTCATCGCTGTTGTTTCACGAAAAAGTCCAAGGCGAGCGTCAAATCAGCGTCAAAGGGAAGGAGGTCATCGCTGATGTATCTAAAGGCTTGGTTCGAGAGGTACCGAACGAGAGCTGCCGGATCGTAGGGTCAGAAACCGAGGAGGATAATCTTCCGCAGGAGATCCAAAGGCTCCACCCGTCCGTGTCCTGGCCAGAGGGGTCGGCGCCACGTGACTCAATAGGAATGGGCAGACCGCCGGATACTATACGCATAAATCCAGCAGACTATGGCAAGATCTGGATTGATCTTAGGGAGTAACGTTTCTAGCTGATCTTAAAGACTACTCGGAGTGAGTACCGCCCTGCAGCAAATGCTCCTCCGCCTGGGCGGCATCCAGCGGTTTTGCGAACAAATAACCCTGGGCCAGATCACAACCAATCTCCCGCAGGCGCAGTTTCTGACCGACCGTTTCCACTCCCTCCGCCACTACTGTGACCCCCATACCGCGTGCCAGGGCAACGATCATCCTGACGAGGTCCCAAGCCGCAGCTTCATCGGCGGGGCCCACGAACGACCGGTCGATTTTCAAAGTGTCGACCTTGAAGCGTCTCAGGTACGAAAGTGAGGAATAACCGGTCCCAAAATCGTCGATGGCGACGCGGATGCCGGCTTCAAACAGATCATTCAGCACTTTCAGCTGCGTCTCGACGTCCTCCATCAGCATCGACTCGGTGATCTCCAGCTTCATACCGTCCACGGGAAGGCCCACGTCGTCAAGCGCTGCGAGTACGTCATCGACCACACCTGTGCGCCTGAGATGCCTTGCCGAGTAGTTCACGTTGATCGTCAACGACTGCTGGTCAGGCAATGTGCGCCATTCTGCAATTTGTTGGCACGCAGTGCGCAAAACCCACTCTCCGATCGATACGATGAGTCCAGTCTCCTCGGCGACTGGGATGAATTCCACGGGAGAGATGAAGCCGCGATGGTCATGCCGCCACCGAACCAAAGCTTCAAATCCAATGGTTCGCTCGGATGCCAGATCCACAAGGGGTTGGTAAACGACCCGAAACTCCTCTTGGTCGATTGCCCTTCGCAGGTCGGTCTCTAGGCGGAGCCGTTGGGTGGACCTCTTGTGAACGGCGCGGTCAAAGACCTCGTAATCACCGTCCCCCTTGGTTCGTGCTCTCTGCATTGCCGCGCTGGCATCGGCCAGGTACTGGTGTGCATCTTCATGGGCCGCGTCACTAAGCGCGATTCCGATCTTCGCTGAGAGGAAGATCTCTCTCTCCCCGACACGAAAGGGTTCCTCTAGGGCAGCGATCCATCGTTTCGCAACGCGGGTTCCGTCTGACTCATCGCGAATATCATCCAACAATGCCGCGAAATCGTCTGACGCGATGCGTGCCACCACGTCAGTCGGCCGGACAGACACCTGTAACCTCTCAGCGACCTCTATCAGCAGCGCATCGCCCGCTTCATGCCCGAGACTCTCCGTGACCATCTCAAATCGATCGAGGTCGAGATAGAGCACCGCAAACATGTGATCCTGGTGTCGCTTGCGCCTCTGGACCACGCGTTCCACCAATGAAAGGAAGAAGCTGCGGCTAGCGAGGCCAGTGAGAGGATCCCGCAGCGCAGAGCGGATTTCCTCCTCTTCTTGCTGCTTTTGCTCGGAGATGTCTTGGCAGAGCGTGACGATCCCAAGCATTTTACCCGATTCGTCTTCGATGACGTCGGACAAAAGCAGAACAGGAAACGACTCGCCGCTCTTCTTCATGTTGAGAGTTTCGCGTTTCCAGCGGCTTACATCCGACAGCGACTGCACGGTGACGGTCTGCCTGGCCGCCGCTCTGCCCAGGATGCTTGCGGGCTGTCCCAGAAGCTCCGCGCGCTCATATCCGTGCATCTCAGCCCCAGCGGCATTGACGTACACGATCCGTCCAGAGAGATCGCTGATCGTGACGCCGAGCTGCATAGCGTCGAAAGCGCCCCCGAAGGGAATCCCGTCCGACATAGTTATCGGATTCATAGATGCAAAGATGCATCACAGTTTGCCACAATGCCAGGAGACGCCTCTCGGGGATTATGGTGCGAGCACGCCCCATGGTACTGAGCCTGGCGATCTCGAGCTTCCTGCTGCATCTTAGCCGATCATGGATGAGGCCACATTCGACCGACTGAAGGCTGCCCTTGCAGACCGCTACACCATCGAGCGGGAGATCGGTGTGGGTGGGATGGCGATCGTCTTTTTGGCTGAAGAACACCATCCCAGCCGCCAGGTGGCCATCAAAGTCCTAAATCCCGAACTCGCCAGTCAACTGCTCAGGCGGCGTTTCATTCGCGAAGTGGAACTTGCATCGAAGCTGATCCACCCGCACATCATTCCAGTGTTTGCAGCCGGCGAGGTCGATGACCTGCTGTACTATGTAATGCCTTACGTCGGTGGCGAATCGGTGCAGCATCGGCTCCAGCGGGAAGGCGTGTTCCCTCTGTCGCTCGCGCTCAAGATTTCGCGTGAAGTGGCCGGCGCGCTTCACAACGCCCATGAGAAGAACATCATTCACCGAGACATAAAGCCGGCCAACATCCTCCTGATGGGCGATGAGGCGTTCGTAGCCGATTTCGGAATTGCCCGAGCCATTGACGCCGCCGCTGGTGCGCTGAACATCACCCAAACCGACCTCCCTATCGGCACGCCCGCGTACATGAGCCCCGAACAGGCCAGTGGAGGAGCAGCCCTCGATCGCCAGACGGACGTATATGGCCTCGGGTGCGTGCTCTATGAGATGCTGACGGGGGCTCCACCATCGTCCGACCCACGCTCTGATCCCGGTGTCGCAATTCACCCCGTTGATTATCCGGTACCGAGCCTCAAAGCCGTGAAAGAAGGCGTCCCTGATGCGCTCGATCGCGTTGTCGGTGCCGCGTTGGCAAAGGCGCCGTCCGATCGGTATGCGACGGCGGGAGAATTCGGCCAGGCGCTGGGTGAGGTCGAGGCATCGCTGAAGACGGTCGCGGAGCGAAAGAGACTTCGCAACCGATTGCTGATCGGGCTATCTATCGCAGTGCTTGTTGCCGTCGCGGCAATTGTCGGTCTTCTGCGCACGGTCGGACCATGGGCACCTGGCGTTATGGAACGTCCGATGCTGGTCGTGTTGCCGTGGGAAAACCTCGGTCCCCCAGAGGATGAGTACTTCGCAGAAGGGATTACAGACGCAGTGACCGCCCGCTTGGCCGGACTGTTCGATATAGGAGTCATTTCTCGTAGCAGCGCGGTTTTGTACACCGGAACCGACAAGACGATCGGTCAGATCGGTGAAGAGCTTGGCGTCGATTATGTGCTCGAGGGCACTGTCCAACGGGAACGGCCGGCAGACCCAACGAGCCGCATCAGGATTATCCCGCAGCTCATTAGAGTATCTGACGACTCCCACGTGTGGACTGACATATTCGACGAAACGTTGACCGATGTATTTGGGGTACAGTCCGAGATCGCCGAGCGAGTGGCGCTTGGGCTCGATGCCACATTGCATGGATCGGAGCGTGTACTGGTAAAGGAACGTCCGACTGAGAGCTTGGTGGCGTACGACCAATACATGCGCGGGCGCGATTACCTCTGGCATAAAGGCTGGCCGGCGCAAGACGGCAATTCTTTGAGAATCGCGGTGGACATGTTCGAGCGTGCCATCGCATCGGACAGTACGTTCACGCTTGCTTACACTGAATTGGCCAACGCCCATTGGGCTCTTTTCACAAGCTTCGTTGATCCCACGGAGGTGCGCCTCGAGAGTTGGCGGGCAGCGTTGCGCAAGGCGCTGGAGTTTCAACCCGAGCTGCCCGAAGCTCGCCTCGCGAGAGGTTTATTCGGCTACGCCACGAGTAGTCCGCCCGAGTACACACAACTGCTAGAGGATTTCGAGTTCGTTGTGGAGCAGAGGCCGAATAACACGCTCGCTAGGGAGCTCATTGCCGTAGTGCAGGCTGCGCTTGGTATGTGGGACGAGGCCTTAGAGAACTCCGCGCATGCAACCGACCTGGACCCTCGGTCGCCCGATAGGGCCAGCTTCGCCGGCTGGTTGTGCCTTTTGGCCCGTCGCTACTCTGAGGCTGAGCTGTACCTCGACCGTGCGATCTCACTTGCCCCCGACCAACCCGATCCATACTCGAACAAAGCGCGCGTATACCTGGGATGGCGCGGTGACACAGCCAGGGCGCACCAGGTTCTGAGAGAAATGATGCCGATGGTGACTCCGGGAGAGGCAGCGCTTGCGTTAGTGCAAAGTGGTAGGACGCTTGTTACCACGGGTGCAACCGACAGCATATTCGGTCTATTGTCGCCAGCGTCTTACGCCGGTCCATTCCCGTTCAACTACTTCTATGTGAAAGCGGAGTTCTATCGTCTTCGTGGACACACCGACCGCGCTCGTGCCTACTCGGATTCACTTCTGGCACAACTGTCGAACGTTTACGAAGAACGAGCGTCCGATCCGATCGTCAACTGGTACGTTGGGTATGCGCATTCAGGCCTAGGGAACACAGAAGAGGCGATCCGTAACGCAGACCAAACGGTGTCGTTGCTTACGGCGTCAGGGAATGCGCTGCGTACTGCGTTCATCCAGCCAAACGTCATCTGGATCTATGCCCTGGTTGGTGATACCGATGCTGCCATCGACCAGATGGAATACCTGCTTTCGGTACCGTCCGACATCTCCGCTCAGTACCTTCGCGCCGAGGAGTTTCCGACAGCTCTCCGTATGCACCCTCGATTTCGAGCGCTGTTGGAGAGTGGAAGAACCTAGAACCCTCTGACGGCAGACGCATCAGCATTCTAATGACATTGAAGTCGAGAGGCTTTTGGCACCTCTGGTCACAGTGCCTCAGATAGCCTGATATTCTGCGCCGAAGCCGATCTGACAGTGCAGATGAGCTCGACGTCAGGAGATCGTGGAGGTGTCAAATATCCACCGCTCACATACCGACGACCTTCCCCGTGTTTCTTTTTTTTGTTTCCGAACTCGAGCCATGGCGCGTAGGCAAGTCCGGGCATTCGCCGGCATGGAACGTTTGGAGGCGTTTCAAAGAACCCTGGATGAGCCTGGAGGCAAGCGACGCATCACCACGCCAGGCCGTACGGTAGATTCTTGACTAATCGGTAACTACGTACCACAATTCATGGTCGTTGCTGACGTGACTGTGAGCGCACGGAGCGTGATCTTCGTGCTGGTCGGGTGGCGCCGGTGTTATTTACCCACGATCCGGAAAGGCACCACACCGCGAAGCATGGCACCAAACGATCGTAATCCCCAGGACATGGCTCCGAATGCTTGTCCCTCCTGTGATACACCGTTAACCGACGGTGCCGCATTTTGTGCCCGGTGTGGGTTGGCGACGCCTACAGAGATCATCACAGGGGATAGGCCGAGTACAGTTGGCGTCGGCCAAGATACGGAGCGGGCGGAAGTCACCAAAAGGCTCGGGAGAGCACTCGGTAACCGATACCACATCGAGCGTGAACTCGGCCGGGGCGGAATGGCTACGGTCTTCCTTGCTGAAGACCTCAGACACCGTCGCCCTGTAGCGATCAAAGTACTCAACCCGGAGCTGGCCCATGCTATCGGGCCAGGGCGCTTTCTTCAGGAGATAAAGTTCGCCGCCAACCTGACCCATCCGAACATCCTACCGGTACACGACTCCGGTGATGCCGACGGGCTGCTGTGGTACGCAATGCCCTACGCAGAGGGTGAATCACTAAGGGATAGGCTGAAGCGCGAGAGACAGCTGCCAACGCATGACGTCATTGAGATTCTTCGCGATGTGGCTGATGCGCTTGCCCACGCGCACAGCCTCGGAGTTGTCCACCGGGACATCAAGCCCGAGAACATTCTTATGTCGGGCGGTCAACCGGTCGTGAGCGATTTCGGGATCGCTCGCGCAGTCGACACGGCAGGTACAGAGCGTCTTACCGAGACCGGCCTCGCAATTGGTACGCCGGCCTACATGAGTCCTGAACAGGCTGCTGGAGACAGATCTCTCGACGGGCGAAGTGACATCTACAGCTTGGGCTGTATGGCTTACGAGATGCTTGGCGGGGAGCCGCCCTTTACTGGCCCGACTCCCCAAGCAGTCCTTGCGCGCCACTCGGTTGATGCGGTGCCTCGCTTGCGCACGTTACGCCCGACTGTTTCCGCCAAGGCCGAACGCGCGATCGAAAAAGCCCTTGCCAAGGTACCGGCAGACCGATTCTCGACAGCACGGCAGTTTGCAGCGGAGCTAGCAATCGCCAGCACTGAAGAGGTGAGAGCGGCTGAAGGCCGGGAGCACGATCGGGTCCGGCGAACCCGCACAGCCGTACTAGCGGCAGGCGTTTTGCTCTTCGCCGCCGCAGGCTGGTTCGTGACGTCGGTAACCGCCGGTCCCACTTTTGACCGTCTCGCGGTGTTGCCACCCGCCAATCTGATGAACACACCAGACCAAGAGCACATAGTGCAGGGTATGCACAATGCGTTAATCACCGAGCTGAGCCGCGCCGGCGTAACGCTCATTGGCGGGCTTCAGTCGATGCTGCGATATCGAGACACCGACAAGACTGTGCGTGAGATAGCGGAAGAACTGGGTGTTGACGCTGTGATCGAGTCGTCCGTCTTCTGGCAGGGTGACAGCGTAGGCATCGACGCTCGTCTAATTCACGGTGATACTGAGCAGACCCTGTGGTCACAGTCGTACGAGGAAGATGCACGGAACGTGCTGGTGCTCTTCCGCCAGGTCACCCGTGCGATCGCAGGTGAGGTCCGCGTTGCACTCACACCGCAGGCGGAAGCTCACTTGGCCGCCGGTAGCCAGGTAGTTCCGGAGGCGCTCGAAGCATACCTCCAAGGGAGGTTCTACTCCGGGAACTTGACCCAAGTCGACCTCGAAAACGCGATCGATTACTTCAACCTCGCACTCGAGAAGGACCCGCGTTACGCACCGGCATATGCTGGCCTGTCGTGGGCCTGGATTGCGCGTCAGCAGATGGGGTACGTAAGGCCGAGCGAGGCGACGCCACTGGCAGTGCGGGCCGCCGAACGCGCGCTGGAACTCGATAGTCTGTTGGCCGAAGGGCACCATGCTTTGGCGACGGCTCGCGGATGGGCTGGATGGGATTGGGAACTTTCGGAACGCGGCCTTCTTCGAGCAATTGAACTGAACTCCGGGTACGGTGACGCGCGTGTCGACTACTCGCATTTGCTCCTTGTACTCAAGCGATGGGATGAATCAGAAGCACAGGCAGACAGCGCACTCGAGTCCGATCCGTTCAACGTGAAGTTTCAGGCATTTCGCGGCGTCGTGTACATGATCACTGGCCAGCACGACAAGGGCTTTGCCGAGTTCGATAAGGTCTTGCGTACTGTTCCGAACCACCCGGTTGCGCGCAGTGTACTGGGGGACATTTACCACGAGTTTGGTCGTTTCGATGAGGCGTTAGAGAATGTGACTGCCATGTATGCTGCTGAGGGTATGCCTGGCTTCGCCGACGGGCTTCGTTCCAACGCGGCCGCACTCGGCTACCATGCTGGAATGCGAGCTGCCGCGGACGAAATGGCTCAACTTGCTGAGGAAGTCTTTGTTCCTCCGATCATGATCGCAAGCCTGTACGCATACGCAGCAGCCCCGGAGCAGACACTCGATTGGTTGGAGAAGGGACTCGCATCGCGCGAACCCAATTTGCCGTACATAGGAGTGTCTGCGCCCTGGGGTTTCGTCAGTGAAGATCCCCGGTTTAAGGCACTGCTCGCGAATATGAACCTACCGTGGGCTCTGAATATAGGTCGGTAGGAGCGATAGCCGTCTCGCCCTCGGGCGGCGGACGGGCCGTTTCAACTTTTCTTTGCTACAGCTCTAACGACAGGCAGCCTCCCCAGCGTAAGCGTATTGTCTGTCGTCAAAGTACATGGTCTGCTCCTCCTGAGAGCCGACACGGTACTGAACCGTCCTACTCGAACCGTCTGGGTAGGATAACGAGATGGTGCCGGACTGCCGGTTCCCTGATATCGTCCATGCTCCAGCTTCGCCACCCTGACTGGCTGCTCCCCAGTCGGTGTTCCCGCCACTGTCTCGAGTTCCGCTCGCGCTGAATTCGCCGGCAGCACGGAATTGACCGTTGACACAGAGGGTAAGCGACCGTTCCGACGATGCCGAAACGACCGCGCTCGACGAGAAGCTGTAGTAGTTGCCCGTGATCCACCTCTGCAGCTCAGGATCATTCGGTCCGACCGGCGTTGCGGCACCGCCCTGACTTTGACCCTCGACCAACGGCCGGAAGGTCTCACCGAGTTGTTCCTGATTGCGCCGGTATCCCTCTTCGTCTTCATGCCACGAGAGCAACCTCCTCGTCTTCTTGTCGAACACGACGAAATACGGCACGTGACCCTTCCAATTCTCATGCAGCGTGTATTTGAGAACCCAATTGGCCTCGGTCATCTCCGACGACTCGGGCTCTCCCAGTATCTCAGCGACTTCATCGCTGGTCATGCCGGGTGAAAGCTGATTCAGGCGCTGAACAGAGTTCATGCCCAATGATGCGCACGCTACGCTCAGTAACAGACTTGCAACGACAGAACTCCTGATGCGTTTCACAGGTTGCCTCCATAAGCCAATGAAGCGGTGGTAACGGCCGCCAATCACCCGCTTCCCTCAGCATAGTGAGCCGAGCGGAAGCGGGAGTACGGCAGCATGCTAAACAGAGGGATAGCAATCGAGGAATAGTAAGCACCGCCCAGTTCGAACACTAGCGGCGAAAATATTGGCAAGCCTGATTGTACTCCACGTGAATAGGCCAGCTGCGTTTAGACTAGAGGCATAACGAATCGATTGCGCGTGCCGCGCCGGTGATGATCTGGAGCTCAGAGATTTCCTTACCCGTTAATACGGGTCATCCCAATCAACCGGCGTCGGCGCTTTCTTGAACGTGCGCAGTGGCCGAGCGCAGGAACTCCTGAGACGGATCTCCATCGCTACTTTGCCGCGCCCGATCAGCGAATGTGTGCGCGCGCAGGGTCGTGAACCGATCGTAATACTCGCTGATCTGCTCGCGAGTGAGCGATGGAAGGTCGAGGATCGACTGCCGGTGGTTCGCTGGAAGCTCTAAGTGGTTGCTGGGTAGGTAACCTCGCTGCTTGCAGTAGCTGAACAGCATAGTGCCGGGATATGGATAAAAAACGAAGTACCCGAAGTCATCTGGCTCGAGTTCTTCAGCGAGTGCTAACGTCTGCTCGACGTCAGAGGGCGTTTCGTCTGGAAGGCCGAGCATGTAGTTGGCCGTGACCGTGATGCCAGCGTCACTGGTCCAGCGGAACACCTCCTTGATGCGGTCGTTTCTGACAGGGCGGTGCAACACGTGTTTTCGGATCCGATAGCTGCCGCTCTCGACGCCGTAAGTCACGTGCCTGCAGCCCGCGGCCGCAAGTAGTGCGAGCAAGTCGCGCTTGACCGTTTCGACGCGTGCGTGGATCGAGAATGGTATGCCGATCCGTTCACCATATGCGTGGCAGAATTCCTTCACCCACGGATGGTGGATCGTGAACGTGTCGTCCAAAAAAATCACGTAGTTAAAGTCACCCGCCCGCCCGATCGTTTCCAATTCAGCCACGACACTTTCGCATGAGCGCCGCCTTCCGTACTCACCGATGCCGGCATACAGGTCGTTGAACTGACGCGCCCCACAGTGCGAGCACCGGAACGGGCACCCACGTTGCGTCGTGATATGGACGCAACCGTCGCGCTCGTCGAGCATGTCCCGCGCCACGAATGGCAGATTTTCCAGCGGCTCGTAGGGCGGGCGCAACGCCGGCCTTCGTCCACCCTTCGCCAAGATGTTCGGAATTCCGTCGGTGCTCGTTCCGCTCTCGAGTGCGTGTACTAGATCGAGCGTTGCTTCTTCGCCCTCACCCAGGCAGACGTAGTCGAATGCCGGCTGGTCGAGCACGGCCTCAGGAGCGAACGTGGCATGCAGACCACCTGTAATAACCGGTACGTCGACGGCCTGTCGAACAGCGTTCAGGAGCGTCCGCGCCCTGAGCCACTGGCGCGTCGTGAGTGAGACTCCGATCAGGTCGGGCTCGGCGGAGCGAATCATGGAGATCAACTGCTCGTCCGAGAGGTCGACCGTGGCTCGAAGCAACCGGACGTCGTGCCCGTGGCGGCGCAGGTACGCGGCAATGAATCCGGGGCCTAGCGAGGCAACCGCCCAGTCGTGCTCCGTATCGACCTCGAGGAACAGAATTCGCACTCGCAATCCTCCCGGGAATCCCTCAGACGGGATCTACACTGTCATTGCCGTGATGGCAACGGCGGCTAACGTACGCCCGAACTGGCGGTCTCCGCCATATCACGCCGACTATGACGTAGCGCCCGACGGACAACGTTTTGTCACTAGCGGGCGGGTCGAGGTCCCGGACGTACGATTCGTAGTCGTTCTTAATTGGTTAGCCGAGATGCTCGAAACAGTCGAGAGGAGGTGGATGTTGCCTGCGCGATCGATCGCGAAATCGGCACGTCACCTCGCGTCGGTGCACCACTCGGCTTCCCGCTCCGAACACCACCGCGGTCAGCCGAGTTGTGCACAGGCTCCCTAGCGGAGAAACAAGAAACCCGTTGCCCTATAGGCTGGACTCGAGGCTGCCAGCCTGCTGGCTAATCAACTGTGGGACTTCCCGCTCCCGCAACATTCTGTTGAAGGCTTCAACCTGCGTCCTCAGCAACTCGGCGAGCGCAGCCTGCTGCTCAGCAAGTTCCTGCTGCAATACCGTGTGCACTGCACGGGACGGATCGGTAGGCACAAAGTCCCCTATGGCCGTGCTCATGCCCAGGTAGCCCAACCGCTCCACTAACTTGGAGGGCCACCGCACGTAGTCCTGTCCGGTCCCGGTCACCCGGAGCTGTAAAAGGTTTTCTTCCACTGCAACGAGCGCGTCTATCAGGCTGTCGGCGGCTGCGCCGAGTTCCTCGCTATCGTCCCGATCGGAGACTACGTCCTTCAGATCCTCGAGCTGCCGTCGCAACAGCTCTATCCGATTGATCGTTTCCGCGGCGGCGTTCATGTCCTCCCGCACTTCCTCGAGCATCGCGGTCTGCACTCGGATGTCTTCCACTGTTCCTGAGGAGTTGGGATCCTTGAGCACCTCGAGCGGCTGCGAAAGCGTCTCACCGTTCACTTGTAGGTGGACCGTATACCGCCCCGGTGGCGCCATCACAGAAAATTGCTCCTGGAACGACGAACGGCGCCGATCGTCGCCCAGGTCGAACCACTCTGCGTGCAACGGTTTGGTCCGCATTACAATCTCGGTCGACGGTTCACCGTTGAGATCCCACATTAAACGGTTGATTCCGGACTCATTGGTGCCAGACAGTGTTCTGACTGTATCGCCCGCGGCATCGACAATCGACAGTTGCACCTCTCCCTCGGGTTTTTCCCTCAGCCAGTAGTTGATGGATGCGCCGTAAGGAGGATCCGTACCGGCACTCGGGTCGTAGAACGCGGCCATCCGCGTCGATATCGGTTTGAACCGGTATGCGTTCCTTGGTTGAAATAGATGTACGTCTGAAGCTGCAACCTCGTCGGTGAGCTGTTGTAGCGGTGTGATGTCGTCCACTATCCAAAACCCACGGCCGTATGTCCCGATGACCAGGTCGTTGAAGTGCTCTTGCACCACGAGCCAGTACATCGGAGCGGGTGGGATGTTGTTGCGGAACGGCTTCCACTGCTCACCGTCATCGAACGAGACGTAAAGCGCATTCTCGGTCCCCAAGTAGAGGAGTCCGGGTCGGACTGGGTCTTCCCGGATGTTGCGCGCATACGATACAGGACCGTCGGCTATGCCGTCGGTGATCTTGGTCCAACTTCCGCCGAAGTTCTCCGTCTTATAGACGTACGGCGCGAAGTCTCCGACCTCGTGGAAGTCGATCGTCATGTACGCCTTGCCGGCATCCCACTTGGATGCGTCGATGTTGCGCACTGTGCCGAGCGGAGGTAGATCGGGGATGTTTGCGGTGACGTTGTCCCATGAGTCACCGCCGTCTTGGCTCACATGCACGAGCCCGTCGCTCGACCCGGCCCAATAGACACCCTGCTGCACCGGTGACTCCTCGAACGCGTAGACCACACAGCAGTACTCGACACCAAGGTTGTCAGGCGTGAGACCACCGGAAATGCCCATCTGTGTGGAGTCGTTCCTCGTGAGGTCGGGGCTAATGACCTCCCAACTTTGCCCACCGTTGGTCGTGCGGTGCACGTGCTGGCTGGTGACGAATACCGTATTGTTGTCGTGCGGCGAAATGAGTAGCGGGAAGGTCCACTGAAAACGATACCGTACGTCTGCCGCCGGGACCCCGACGGTGTATTCGGGCCACACCTCGATCTGTCTGAACTGCTCGGTGCGTGCGTCCCAGCGCACAACGACACCACCTAACGCGCCAAATCCTGAGGCGCTCGACCACACGATGTTGGGATCCTCCGGGTCGGGCGTCGCGAAACCGCTCTCACCACCCCCAACGTCTTGCCACGCGCCTCGAGGAATGCCGCCTCCCATAAAACCACCCGCGCGTGAGTTCGACGGCCCGCGCATCGAGGGGCCGTCCTGCCGGTTGCCCATGACGTAGTAAGGAATCTGATTGTCCGCCGTGACGTGGTACATCTGCGCCACTGGGAGCTGAACGCGCAGCCACGTTAGGCCGCGGTTCTCAGAGATGGAAACGCCGCCGTCGTGTCCCACGATCATTCGGTCCGCATTCGTTGGGTCGATCCACATGTCGTGATGATCGTACCCGGGCACGGTAAAGCCACCTCCCTGCGGCCCGAAGAAGCTGGCGGACTCGAAAGTACTGCCGCCGTCTTTCGTGTATTCCAGGCCGGCCGCCATGAAATACGCCTCGTCGGGATCGTCGGGCGCCACGGCGCAACGGGAGTAATATGCGGATCGCCCGGTGAGACTTCGGTTGTGCGAAACGAGCCGCCAGCTGCCGCCACCGTTGTCTGATCGCCACAACTCACCGCTCTCGGTTTCTTGACCGTGCCATGGGACACCGTCGCCTGTCTCGATGAGGGCGTAGATCCGATTCGAATTCTCGGGCGTCATGCAGACTGCGACCTTTCCCACCGAGAGCCTGGGCAAGCCGCTTCCCTCAAGGCGCTTCCAAGTGTCCCCTCCGTCACGCGTCATATAGAGGCCGCTCCCCGGGCCGCCGCTCTCGCGCGTCCAGGTCCGAAGCTCCATCTGCCACATGCCCGCGAAAAGAATCCGTGGGTTGTTGGGATCCATGACTATGTCGGATGCACCGGTTTCCTCGTCAACGGCGAGCACGTGTTCCCAGGTAACGCCCCCGTCGGTCGTGCGAAACACGCCACGCCCAGGCTGCGGGCTGTACCCGTGCCCCAGCACGGCAGCATACGCCACGTCCGGATCGGAGGGATGAACGATGATGCGCCCGATGCGGCCCGACCCGTCGAGCCCCTTGTGCTCCCAGGTATTGCCGCCGTCGGTAGACCGGAACACACCGTTGCCGATGGACACGTTCGAGCGAATGAACGCCTCGCCCGTCCCTACCCACACCACGTTGGGGTCGGACTCGGCAACGGCTATGGCTCCGATGGATGGGAAATCCTGATCGTCAAAGATGGGTGCCCAGGTGAGACCGCCGTCACTGGTCTTCCACACGCCGCCGGAAGCGGCGCCGCCGTAGTAGGTCATTCGATCGCCGGCCACGCCGACCACGGTACTGACCCTGTTGCCGACCGGTCCGATATGGCGTCCCGTCAGCTGTGCGTAGTGGCTGGGTTCGATTTCCTGGGCGATAGCGGCTGCCGGAATCAGGACGGCAATAGCGACAGCGTTAACTAGGGGAAGTCGGAAGACGCGCATAGTATTCCTCGCTGTAGAGCTAAGAGCAATGGACTTACCTGAAATCGTACTTCGTTCGCCAAGGAAACACCACCGGACGGCAGTGGGACCCATGACGGGCGGACGGTATGGTGGCCGAACGGTCCTGCCGCGGCTGCTAGCCGTCACTCTCCAATTACCTCATTGTTTTGTCAGCAGGTCGATGTAGAGATCCCAGAACGCTTCGCGATCTATATCGAAAACGAATTTCACTTTCTGCGTTCCTGCTGGGAAGCTTTCAGGTTGGTCGAAAGAGCGTCTGCGTGAATCATGATACCCAATGGACCTTCCGTAGTTGGGACCCATGTTGGTATCGACATCGATGTATCGCTCCTCCATTCGGGTCACTATCTCCGGCCTCAGAAAAGCCGCGGCCGTGATGGCGTCCCAGACGAAGGAACGTCGGTCCGGGTTGGAAATCCACGTGGCTTCCCTCAGATCCCTGTACATGCGTGTTAAGGGAGTTTCGGGAGCTTCCAAAATGCGGTCGTGCTGTGCCTTCGTGAAATAGACCCGTTCGGCGATGTCATTGGGAACGACGATTTGCTCTTTGAATGGAGTACGCAGACAGATCTTGGCGGACTCCGGGTCAAACCACCAATTGAACTCGGCTGCCGGCGAAGTGTTACCGGGAATGTCGAGGGCCCCGCCCATGTAGTAGACGCTCTTGATGAGTGGTACGATTTCCGGATTCTTCCTAACTGCCAAAGCGATGTTCGTGGCGGGGCCAATGACAAACAGAGTTACTTCGTTCGGATTCTCCAGCACCTGGCGAACTATGAAATCAACTGCGTGTTCGGGAGAGGGCCTAACCTGAGGATAACCTCCGTAGGGCTCACGACCGATCTCCAGGTAGGAGTCTGGTTTGGTGCGGGAGTAAGCACCCATGTATTCAACGTTGCCATACAAGGTTTCTTCCGCGCTCAGCCAGGACTGCCGACTTCCCATAAGCGGTCCATTGGCACCCATCAGGACGGGAATGTCGGTTCTGCCGATTACCTCCAACTGACGCAAACCGTAAGCGGTGCCTTCCTCCACCCAAGTATTGCCGGCGACGATTGTCAGCCCCAGAATGTCGACGTTATCCGAATTGGCGAGCATGAAGAGAACCATTGCATCGTCATTCAGCTGTCCCATGTCTGCATCAATGATGACCTTGTAGTCTTCTGGTTCACCCTGAGTGGCATCAAGTGGTATCGGTGTCAGACACAAGAGAAGCAGAATCATCGAAGGAGTGAAACTTCCAGCATCAAATTTCATAGTCAGTCACCTGCAAACGTTTTCCACATTTTAGCCGAGGATTTATCGTCGACTCATTCTCAAACGATATCAGGGTATTGTCAAACTGGTCCGTTGCACCGCAGACTTCGCAGACGACAGGGAAGACGGCGAAAGGGCTTCCTACAAGCAGTCACCGGCACCGCGATATTATTCTTCAACTTGAGAACACACCGGGTATGCCAGTGATCGTGGGTGGTGACTTCAACAGCGGCTCTCACCTCGACTGGACGCCAGCAGCGGCAACGCTTCCCAACTATATGGGGCGGGTCGTCGCTTGGCCGGCCGGCATAGCAATGCGGGAAGCTGGTTTTGTCGATGTCTTCCGTTTCGCGCATCCCGATCCAATCCAGGATCCGGGCCTGATATGGTCCCCGTAGTTTGTCGACAGTCATCAGGAACGTATCGATTATGTCTACGTGCTTGGTGACGATTGGAAGGTCGAGGACGC
>JBDHHK010000023.1:0-34174 GCA_039589395.1 Gemmatimonadota bacterium | reverse complement strand
GAGTGAGCAATGCCGTGGATGGACTGTCCGCATCTGAGTTCTACATACCCGGATCGATCCTGCGTATCGATCTGTCGGCCGCGAACGACATCACTGCAGGTGTCCCCGAGGAAAACGTTGCTTGGTATTGGAGGAGCAGCCGCGCATTCGACGTTGCGGATCCGGCGGTCGACATAGTCGCGCGGTACGGAGCGGGCAACCCGCTGCTGTCAGGGTGGGTATTGGGTCACCAGCACCTCGCCGGCAAAGCTGCGTTGGTGGAAGCTAACGTCGGCGACGGCTCCGTGGTTCTCTTCGGGTTCCCGCCCAACTACCGAGGTCAGACCATTGCCACCTGGCCGCTACTGTTTAACGCGTTGACGTATCGAAAGTGATTTTGTGAACGTTTCCTGCTCCGTTGCGAGCCCGGCTCGGTTACTTCTCGCCGCAGCCGGGTTTGTGTTCCTCGACGCTTTGAATATCACGAACTCCAAGCGCGTCGCCATCTCAGGCACGTTCGCACCGGGTAGGCAGGATCACAACAACTTCGCTCAGTTCCCGGGGGCGAGGATGCCCGGGAAGTTTCTGATCACCCTCTTCTTCCCGTCGCCTGAAATGGGGTCTTCGCCGAGGTACACATCGAACAGCGCCCAACAGAGCGCGGGTGACTGAATGTCTGCGGCCAGTTCACCTTTGACCAACGAACTCAGTGTGCCTTCGGGTGTGCACGAGAACAGCAGCTCGGCCTCCTTGGTCATCTCCTCCACACTGAAATACCCACGGAATGTCTCCAGAGCTGCCTCGCCGCCCGGCATGTTCATTTCCGCGGCTGCAAGTTGCACACGAGGTCGCAAGGCGCCCTCAAAAGCGTCGGCCATGGTCTCTCCGTCGACGTCGCGTGTCATTACGAGCCTGAGTGACATGCCAAAGTCCATGTCCAGAATTCGATCGTAGAAGTCATCGTTTCGCTCGAGGTCGCGTTCGGTCTGGTCAGCAAACGCACTGAGTGTTGTGCGGGCCGCGCCTCCATCCACATAAATGCCAAAAGCGTAGACCTTCACTTTGAGAAACGTCTTCGTCCTCACTGCTACACCTGTCAGGACGTGGGTATCGGTGCCGCCGACCACGGTGATCTCCACAGGGAACTGGACCTTACTGGATGGTTCTACCTGAGTGCTTACTACCTGGGCTACTACTGCTGGTGCAACAGTGGCAGTGACTAAGAGGGCAACGAGCGATCGAAACATGATGGTCTCCAGGTATCGTGATTGATGTCCAAAAGAATGCAGGCAAATCCGTCTTGTCGCAACATGTGATACACACGAGCCCTTCCCAAGTCCCGTTTTCCGCATATCCTAAGCATCCAAAGCAGGAGGCAATCCGCATGGCCGAGTTGAGGAAAGAGCTTTCACTGTACGGTCTCACGATGGTTGCGATCGGTTCCTGTGTGGGGTCGGGCATCTTTCTCACACCCGCTCAGATCGCCTCACAGCTTCCCACACCCCTGCTGATTCTCGCAGTCTGGGCGCTCGGTGGGATCATTGCGCTTGCCGGTGCGCTCTCGTTCGCGGAACTCGGATCGATGTTTCCGCAACCCGGCGGTGTATACGTATACCTGAAGGAGGGGTACGGAGATCTTTTCGGGTTTCTCTACGGTTGGGCGTATCTATTGGTAATCACATCTGGCGCGAATGCGGCACTTACGATCGCTTTTGCTACGTACCTGGCCTTCATGTTCCCGATGAGCCAACAAGGGATCACGATCGTTGCCTTGACGGCTCTCGCGCTCGTCACGTTGGTCAACATTCTTCGTGTGAAGGCCGCAGAAGTGTTTTCAAACGTTTTTACCGGACTCAAGCTGATCGGAATAGTGGGGCTCATCGCTATTGGCTTGTTTTTCGGTAGTGCCTCCACCATGAGTGTGCCGGCCCCAGATATTGTTCCTGCAGGAAGTCTCGCCGGTGCGTTTGGACTTGCGCTCATAGGCGTACTGTGGTCGTACGGCGGCTGGCAACATGCGAGCTTTTTGGCTGGAGAGACGGTGGACGCCCGGCGCACGATCCCACGTGCGATGATTTACGGAGCGCTCGTGGTCGGTGCCGTATACCTCCTCACAAACGTCGCCTACATGTTCCTACTGCCGGTGTCGGAGATTGCAGCATCGGGCAGTGTTGCCGCTGACGCTGTGAGCACCGTCATTCCGTTTGGGGGAACGCTGATAGCGATCGTCATAGCCGTCAGCGTGTTGGGCACGGCGGGCATCTACACACTTTCCGCGCCCCGCATCTACTACGCAATGGCCGACGATGGGATCTTCTTCAAGAAGCTGGCGGAGGTGCATCCCAGGTTCCGCACTCCCGTCAACGCAATCCTGATTCAATCAATCTGGGCGGCGCTATTGCTTCTGTTCTGGGGCACGTTCGCCGATGTGGTCACCTACGTCGTCTTCATGGACTGGATCTTCTTCGGTATGGCGGGAGCGTGCGTCTTCATCTTCCGGCACACGCGGAAGGAAATCGAGCGTCCCTACAGTACGCTCGGTTATCCTGTCACGCCGATGATCTTCGTCGGTACATCGGTATTCTTCGTGATCAACACCCTGGTCGAACGTCCACTCCACGCCTATGTGGGGCTGATTTTCACGCTGATCGGTGTGGGAGTGTACTTCCTATTCAAGAGACGGAATGAGGTAGCGGCGTAGGTGCTTGGGTTGTCGAACGGAGCCGGTCGTATGAGGAAGCGAATAGCGATTCTCGGTTTTGCAGCGGTGCTGTCTCTTGCGAGCTGTGAGCCTGGTGAAGTTCCCGAGTTCGCTGTTGATATCTCATTGTACCCAAATGTGCTCAACGTCGGTGGTGTTCCATCGGAGTCCCGCGACCTGTCCGTTTTCAGCTTTTCAGACCTCGGTGCCTGGTTCAATTTCGGGTTGCCGGCAGCCGACACAAGAGATGTATGGGGCGGCTTCACGGGACCGTTCCTGCTGACACACGGCGGCGTATGGCTGGGGCGGAGCTTTGCCCGCCTTTACGTGCACGACGTTTCCAACGGCAGGGCCGTCAATTGGCCCAATGGCCAGGCCGCCACGATCACCTCCCATCCGGGATCTCTCCACCAACGAGTACGCGTCGGAAATCTATCTGCGACTCTGTCTCTCATCTTCGCCACCGATCGCACGGCTCTGATACGCGCCGGAGTCATCAACCTAGGTGAAGAAACTCGACGCCTGAGAATTGGCTGGTCCGGTGATGTCTTAATCGAGGATGCGTCGATCGTCGCCCACCCGAGGGGCGTGTCCGTGACGTTCCCGACAAACCCGGTGAAAGTCGATTTGTCGCTGGGTGAGACTGGTGTTGAAGTCGAAGTTGGGGAAAACAACTACCGAGCCATTGCGGGTGAGGTGGCAATCCCTGCCGGGAGTACTGTTACTCGCTTCGCCACGGTCTCGGTATTTGCCGATACAATAGAGCGTGGCGTTCGGATGGCGGGAGGGTACGAGATATTCGTGGACCCAGAAGCTCACTTTTCACGGAACCGAGAGCGTTGGACGGGCTACTTGACGTCTGCGTTCGAAAACTCCGACCTCGAACGGTTGACCTCCGTCACCAGAATGGTTGCCGTGAAGGCGGTCGAGACGTTGATCACCAACTGGAGAGGCCCATATGGACACCTCTTCCACAACGGGCTTTTCCCATCTTATGCCTACAGGGGCTTTCACGGCGTGTGGTCGTGGGATTCCTGGAAGCATGCGCGGGCTTTGGCCAACTTCGTGCCCGAACTCGCAAAGGACCAACTCCGCGTGATGTTCGACTACCAAGACCGTTATGGCATGGTGCCAGACGTGATCTATGCCGACAGCGCAGAGAACAACTGGCGTGATACCAAACCTCCTCTATCGGCCTGGGCCGTATGGTCCATCTACGAGCGCACTTCTGATGGTCAATTCTTGGAGGAGATGTACCCACAGCTGTGGCGATATCACGAATGGTGGTATGCGAATCGCGACCACGACGTCAACGGGCTCTGCGAGTATGGGTCGACCGACGGCACGCGAGTAGCCGCGGGTTGGGAAAGCGGCATGGACAACGCGGTTCGTTTTGATGAAGCCGCCATGCTGCAGAACAATGAGCGCGCATGGTCGCTAAGCCAAGAGTCGGTCGATCTGAACTCGTATCTCTATGCCGAGAAACTCTACTTAGCGTCGATGGCCGACGAACTGGCGCGTGTGCGGGATGCGGCTCTATTGAGGGCTGCCGCCGAAGATCTGCGGGATCTGATTCAGTCCACCATGTTCGACGAAGAGACCGGCTATTTCTACGACGTCGATATCGAGACCAAACAACCGCTGCTGGTGCAGGGGCCTGAGGGCTGGATCCCACTTTGGGCTGGCGTTGCGACGGAGGCACAGGCCAGGCAAGTCGTCCGCGTTTTGATGGATCCTAACAAGTTCGCCACACACGTTCCGTTTCCCACGTTAGCCGCAGATCACGAAAAGTTCGACCCGCGTGATGGGTACTGGCGCGGATCGGTATGGCTCGACCAGGCTTACTTCGCGGTGAAGGGGCTCGAGCGATACGGATATGTGAGAGAGGCGAACGAGATGAGAGCCCGTCTCTTCGAGGGGCCGCAAGGCCTGCTGGAGGATGCTCCTATTCATGAGAATTATCATCCGCTAACAGGTGAGCCGCTCAACGCTCCGCACTTCAGTTGGTCGGCGGCTCACTTGCTTTTGCTGCTCGAACCACCATGGAGGCCTGAGTGAAAACGCCGCGGTTTAGCGATTGCTTGCTGCAGCTGTCCGTTGGCCTCCTCTGTTTTCCGCCAGCCGGTCTGCTGGCTCAGGAGCGCTGGCAAGATCCTGCCGTCTTTGATATCAACCGCGAGCCACCGCATGCTACCTACGTGCCTTCTGCAGATCGGGGCAGCGCGATTGCGGGTGATGAGTCGCTATCACAGTTCTACCTGTCGTTGAATGGCACCTGGAAGTTCAATTGGGTGAGAAAGCCCGCCGATCGACCCACGGGCTTTTTCGAAATCGGGTATGACGATACGGATTGGGAAAATCTTCCCATACCATCAAACTGGCAGCTCGAGGGCTATGGAGTTCCACACTACATCGAGATGGGGCTGTTGCAGGGACCGGCGCCCTATGTGGACGCCGAGTACAATCCGGCTGGTTCGTATCGCAGAGTTTTCACGCTTCCAGACAATTGGCAGGACATGCAGGTCTTCCTGCACTTTGCGAGCGTAGGATCGGCAACGACCGTTTGGGTGAATGGGCAAGAGGTCGGCTACGGGCAGGGCAGCAAGACACCCACCGAGTTCAACATCACGCCGTTCGTTCAGCCTGGTGAAAACCTTGTCGCCGTGCAGGTGTTTCGCTGGAGCGACGGAAGCTACCTGGAGGATGTCGACTTCTGGCGGCTGAGCGGGATTGAGCGCGACGTCTTTCTGTTTGCGGCACCCACAACACACATTCGCGACTTCTTCGTGCAGGCCACGCTCGACTCACTCTACGAGGGGGGTGAGTTGAAAGTTGTTGCTCAGGTGAGCAATAAGAGCGGACAGAGCCTCACCGCCGTCGTGGGTATGGAACTGCTCGACGAGGATGGAACGAGGGTTCTAGTAGAGAGGAAGAATGTCGCCATCGATGCGGGCTCGGAGAGCGCCGTCGAGTTTGACCGGGATGTTGAAACACCTCTCCACTGGACGGCCGAGACGCCAAATCTCTACACGCTGCTGCTTAGCTTGGAGAATAGGGACGGTACAACAAGCCAGGTGTTGTCCCATCGAGTCGGCTTTCGCACCGTTGAGATCCGTGACGGTTTGCTGCAAGTGAACGGCGTGCCCGTGACTCTGAAAGGAGTGAACAGACACGAACATAGCCCTGTGACTGGTCGCTATCTGTCGGACAGCTTGATGATGCTAGACCTCGAGTTGATGAAGAGCTTGAACATCAACGCGGTGCGGACCAGCCATTATCCCAACGACCCACGTTGGTATCGATTGGCGGATGAATATGGGCTGTACGTGGTCGATGAGGCTTTCGTTGAGTCGCATGGGAGTGGGTACCATCCCGACACTACCTTGGCGGCGAAACCCGAGTGGAAAGCCGCTCACCTCGACAGGCTGCACCGGCTGGTTGAACGGGACAAAAACCATGCGTCAGTGATTTTCTGGTCACTCGGCAATGAGGCTGGAGACGGCGATAACTTCGTTGCCATGCATGATTGGGTGAAGGAGCGCGACCCAACCCGTCCAGTGGCCTACGAGATGGCGGACCTAAGAGACCACACCGATGTGTTCTTCCCCATGTATGCCCGAGTACACGTCCTTGCCGACTACGCGGCAGAACCTCGAGACCGTCCCTTGATCCTGTGCGAGTACGCGCACGCGATGGGGAACAGTATCGGCAACCTGATCGATTACTGGAACCTCATTTACGATGAAGAGCATCTACAGGGTGGGTTTATCTGGGACTGGGTAGATCAGGGTTTACCGCTAGAGAGAAATGGCCAGACGGCATGGGGTTACGGTGGTGACTTCGGGACAGACCCTCACGGCGGGAACTTTGTCATCAACGGCATAGTTGCGCCCGATCGGTCGCTGAACCCGCACGCCTGGGAAGTGAAGAAGGTTTACCAACCAATCGCCGTACGGGCCGTCGACCTACTCGAGGGTGAACTCGAGATTGTCAATCGGTTCGACTTTCTATATCTGAGTTGGTTTACGATGCAATGGAACGTCGTTGCCGGTACCGACACAGTTGCGCGCGGTGTAAAGTCCGATCTCGACGGTCCGCCCCATTCGATGGTACCGATTCGGCTACCTCTGCCGCCCATCGCACCGGAGCCCGGGGTGGAGTACTTCCTGAATGTGCGGTTTTTGGATGCAGAGGGAGGAGCGGGAGAGGCGGGAGCAGCGGGAGTGGAAGTGGCGTTGGAGCAGTTTAGGCTGCCTGTCTACAGAAGTCGGGCCTCGGTCGACGTCCGCAGAGCCGCCAAGATCACACACACTTCAACCGACAGTCTGCTCGTTTTGAGGGGCGAGGCAACCGATTTCGAGTTCTTGTTCGATCTAACGACCGGTACGATCGCCTCATACAAGTACCAGGATGTCGACCTCATGCGCACGGGTCCCACACCCAACTTCTGGCGTCCCCCGACGGACAACGACTACGGGAACGAGATGCCGCTGCGTATGGGTGTTTGGCGTTTTGCTGGGCGCGACCAGACTGTTACCAAGGTGGAGCATTGGCAGAACTCCGACCGCGACGTTGAAATCTACGTGTCTTCAAGTCCAGCGGCAGGAGATTCGAGGCACACTTCGCATTATCAAGTGCTTGGCACCGGCGAGGTGGTGATCACAAACACGTTTATGCCCGGCACCGAAGAGCTTCCCGATCTGCCCAAGTTCGGTATGACGCTCACACTTCCCCGGTCGTTCGAACATGTTGAGTGGTTCGGCCGTGGCCCCTACGAGAACTACTGGGACCGAAAGACTGGCGCACCGGTCGGATTGTACAGCAGCCTCGTAGAGGAGATGTCGTATCCTTACATACGTCCCCAAGAGAACGGGAATCGGAGCGACGTGCGTTGGATAGCCCTGACCAACGACGACGGTGTCGGCCTGTTGGCGGTTTCTGATTCACTAATGAACGTCAGCGCAATGTTCTACGCGGACGAAGACTTCGACGAGGGTGACTCGTATACCTATCGTCACACGTTCGATCTAGAAGCACGTGATTACGTCACACTCGATCTCGACTACGCGCAAATGGGGCTCGGTGGTGACACGTCGTGGGGTGCGCGACCGCACCCGCAATACCGACTGCCGCCGCGACGATACGAGTATCGCGTACGGCTGGTTCCATTTGGGTCTGACGACAGAACTCCAAAGGAACTTGCGAGAAACAGATTTTGAAACCAATCGATCGTGAAAGGCGAGAGCCATGGGCCTCCGAATTTGGAAAATAGTATCGATCTGCCTACTCCTCAGCTCGCCTATCCGGGGACAGTCATACCCCTCGTCCAGGCACGGCGGCAACTACATGTTCAACTTCTATCTGCCTCCCGCACCTAGTACCACGCCCTGGGCTCCGAGCTGGTCACCTGATGGTGAGTGGATAGCGGTGGCCATGAGCGGATCGATCTGGAGAGTGGCACCGGAAACCGGCGCGGCTTATGAAGTTACCTATGGCCCGAAGTACCACTCTTCCCCTAATTGGTCACCGGATGGGAAGTGGATCGTCTACACTGTCGATGACGACGGCGGAACGATCCAGCTCGAGATCTTGAACGTCGAAACGGGTGAATCCCGAGCGCTCACAGACGATGGATTCCTTTACACCGATCCCGTGTTCTCACCCGACGGTTTGCGGCTGGCTTATGTGTCCAATCGACCGAACGGCTATTTCAACGTCTTCATTCGGCCGATTCGTGACGGTGAGTGGGCGGGAGAAGAGGTCGCCGTCACCAGGGATCATAGCTACGGATCGAATCGTCTTTACTTCGGCGAGTGGGACATGCACCTCACTCCCGCATGGATGCCCGACGGAAGCGAACTTCTGCTTGTGTCGAACCGAGACGTACCGCTGGGGTCTGGGAATGTGCTGAAGGTCCCGGCCGTGTCAGATGGAATCGAGAATGCTACGACGGTGCTCCTCGAGCAGACTCTGTATCGAGCCCACCCGCATGTCTCCATCGACGGGAAGCGTTTCATCTTCTCATCCACCCGTGGAGCCGCCGATCAGTTCAACAACCTTTATGTCCAACCGACTGACGGCGGCGAACCCTATAAGCTGACCTTCTTCAGTCACGACGCGTTCCATCCCCGCTGGTCCCCGGATGGCGAGTGGATTGCGTACATCGATAACCGAGCTGGTCTTCCGCAGCTGGCATTGCTCGAGACATACGGAGGTCAAAACCGCGTCGTACACATCACCGACAGGCGCTGGAAGCGGCCCATGGGCGTCTTGTCCGCACGGTGTACTAACGCCGAGACCCGGGAACTCACCGGGTGCCGCATTCAGATGCAGGCTTCGGACGGCAAGTTCTACGCACCGGCAGATGCATACGCCCGCATAGGCCAAATGGGTGGCGAGCACCTCTTTCACACTGCCGGTGAGTTCACGATGGAGGTGCCTGTAGGCACCTTGAGCCTGGTGGCCGTGAAGGGGTTCGAATTCTGGCCGGAGAGCACTGAGGTGGTGGTTAGGGCAAACGAGGTCGCGACGGTAGAACTGCCATTGAGGCGCATGACCGATATGGCGGCCAGAGGTTGGTACAACGCCTCCACCCACGTTCACATGAATTACGGTGGGAATCTCCACAACACGCTTGAAAATCTGATGATGATGTCGGAGGCAGAGGATCAGGACATGGTGATGGAGCAGATTGCCAACAAGGATAACCGGATCCTCGACTACCAGTTCTTTGTTCCGGGCGGTGGCGCTCACCCTCTTTCGAACCCGGAACAGATTCTGGTGGTGGGTCAGGAGTACCGGCCGCCGTTCTACGGACACGTGTTCTTCTTTGGCCTGAAAGATCATTTGATCTCTCCATTTGTTACCGGCTATGAGGGAACCGGAATCGAGAGCTTGTATCCGAGCAACACCGACATGTTTCGGAAGGCCAAGGACCAGGGAGCCACAGTTGGATATGTCCACGCCTTCGCTGGAGAAAGCGATCCGCTGGAGGGATCTCTCGGTGGGGCGAAGGGCTATATGGTGGACGCTGCTCTCGGCACCACCGATGTGGTGGAATGGTCGTCTGCGGGCCGGGCCGGTTTTTTCCCGTGGTATGCCACTCTGAACAACGGTCTGAAGGTGATGGCAGCTGGGGGTGAAGATGCCATAAGCAACCTGCATCACTCCAAGGTGCTTGGAGCGGTTCGCACCTACGTGTATACGGGCTCGCGGGGGCACGGTTTGGATGTATGGCTGGAGGGTCTGAGGCACGGCCATTCTTTCGTCAGCTCCGGACCGCTGGTCGAACTCAGGGTGAACGGTCGCATATCGGGTGAGGAAGTTGAGCTTCCGGCTGCGGGTGGGACCGTCGATGTGCAGGCGCGTGTCCGGTCTATCACACCGCTCGAAACAGTGACGCTGGTTTGGAATGGCGAAGTCGTTGAAGAGATTTCGATCGGCGACGATCGGACCACCGTCGACTTCAACAAGACGCTGCGTGTCACAACTAGTGGCTGGTTTCACCTTCTGGCTGAAGGGAAACCGGACGAGCGGCATCCACTCGACAACAACTATGCGCAAGCGTTCACGAACCCGGTGTGGGTGAAAGTGGGTGGGCGTCCGGTTCGGAATCGCGAGGCCGCAGAGTACTCTGTACGTTGGATAGACAAGCTCGAGTCCATGGCTGAGGTGTGGCCGGGATGGCGCTCCGAGCAGGAGAAGAGTCACGTGTTCTTGCAGTTCGAGGAAGCACGAGAGATCTACCGTCGGCTAGCGGTGGAGGCTGATCGGTTGCCCAGCGCTCAGAATGAGAGGGAGTAGACGGATTAGGCAAATCCTTCTCATCCTCGCTCTCGGAGCAGCTCTCTTCCATATGTACGGAGCGGGCTTTTCTCCCTTCACGGCATTCGTGCAACGGCCCGTCCACTTCGCGCTCATGGCGGTGTTGGGGATACTTGGGTTGGGAATGCGACAGCGCGTGAAAGGGACTGCGGCAGAGGAGGCGGAGGAGGCAGTCGCGGGAGTAGTTGAGATCCGGAACGTGTGGCGATGGGTGGACCTGGCAGCCCGCGGCCTGCTGATCGCCGCGGCGGTGACCTGTTGCTTGTACATGGTGTTCGAGCACGAAGAACTTGTGCGCCGAGCGGGTACGCCCACGACGCTCGATCTGTTGGCCGGTGCGCTGGCGATTCTAGTGGTGCTCGAATTGACTCGGCGCACAACCGGATGGGCTCTCGTTGTGGTGGCCGTGCTTGCGTTGACCTACGCTCTCGCCGGGCCGTACCTGCCGGGTGTGCTCGCACACAGAGGTTATTCGCCCGTGCGGCTCATCGAGCACCTCTACCTGAGTACCGAGGGCATCTGGGGTGTGCCGCTCGGCGTATCCGCTGACTTCGTCTACCTGTTCGTGCTTTTCGGAGCCATACTCGACGCGGCCGGCGGTGGTGAGCTGTTCATCGGCCTTTCGTCGCGTATCGCGGGTGCCACTCGTGGTGGCCCCGCCAAGACGGCAGCCCTGGCGAGCGCGTTAATGGGATCGCTCTCAGGCAGTGCGGTCGCAAACGTAGTGACCACCGGATCGTTTACGATACCGGTCATGAAGCGGACAGGGTTCAGTCCTCGTTTCGCCGGCGCCATAGAGGCAGCAGCCAGCAGTGGTGGCCAGCTGATGCCTCCCATCATGGGCGCGGGCGCATTTATACTTGCCACTTGGACGAACATACCGTACGTGCGAGTGGCACTCGCGGCGGTCATACCGGCGGTTCTCTATTACATCGCACTGCTCACCGCCATTCACTTCCGGGCGTTGCAGAGGGATCTCCCCGCGAGCGCGCGGGGTGCGCCCGTGATCTTGCAGCGTATTCACCTGCTGATTCCTCTCGGGGTTATCGTCGCGTTTCTCGCTTTGGGGCGTTCGCCGATGCGGGCCGCGTACTGGGGTGTTTTGTCCGGGGTTATCCTGGCAATGGCGCGCGCCACGACACGCCTCGATTGGACTGGGGCCAAAAAGGCCCTGCTGGCCGCCGGGTCGGGGACCGTGCAGGTTGCCGCTGCATGTGCGGCGGCGGGAATCGTAGTGGGCGTGGCATCACTGACCGGGATAGGTCTCAGGATGTCCGAGTTCATCGTCACACTTTCGGGCGGGCACCTGCCGGTCGCGCTGGTGCTCACCGCAATAGGGGCGGTCATTCTGGGCATGGGCCTGCCGACCACAGCCGCTTACGTGGTTCTCGCTGCGCTAGGTGCGCCCGCCCTAACGGAGATGGGAGTACCGTTGTTGCCGGCTCACCTTTTCATCTTCTATTTTGGAGCCCTCTCGAACGTCACTCCGCCGGTCGCATTGGCGGCGTATGCAGCAGCAGGAATAGCCGGTGGCACACCCGTGCGTACGGCAGTAACCGCACTCTCACTTGCGATCACAGGATTTGTGGTTCCATTCATGTTCGTCTACGGACCACCACTGTTGATGGATGGCGGATTCCTCCCGGTAATTCTCGCTTTTGCCACTGCCGCGATTGGAGTTGCGGCCCTGGCGGGTGCGGTCATCGGTTTCGTGCGTGCGCCGCTCAGGGTTTGGGAACGGGGACTACTTACGACCGCGGCTCTGTGTTTACTTGCATCTGGTATACGGACCGATGTGGTCGGAATCGTTGTCCTGGGAATATTGCACCTCTTTTGGCAAGGGCACCCGGCAGAACCGGCGGAGACGTGATGAGATTTCTTGCGACCTGGCAGCGCGTTAAGACGACGAGTGCCGCGTTGGCACTCGTTTTTCTGTTTGCGGGATGTGGCGGAGGATCGGGCGGGGGCAGGCAGTTTCTGAGCATAGGTACGGCGGGCACGGGTGGCATCTACTATCCGCTGGGTGGTGCTATCGCCAGCCGCCTCTCAATCGCCGATCCCAACCGCCAGTACACTGCCGAGGTCACGGGCGGGTCGGTCGAGAACATGAACCGCATCGCAAATGGCGCCATGGACATCGGGTTTTCGATGGCGACCACGGTGTACGAGGCGTTCCACGGAGGTGCCGGGTTTGACGATCCACTGTCCAGTCTCCGGATTGTCGCGCCACTCTACGCCAACGTCGTACACGTGGTTGTGCCAGACAATTCTAACGACACGTCCGTAGGAGACTTTCGAGGCAAGCGTGTTTCCGTGGGAGCGCCAGGGAGTGGCACGGAGCAGCTCGCCAGGCAGCTGCTCCTTGCGTACGACATCACATATGAGGATGCCAACATTCGCTACCTGTCGTTTCGCGAGTCGGTAAACGCTCTCCGTGATGGTGCTATAGACGGGGCGATAATCTGCGTTGGCTACCCGGCATCTTCGGTCCTGGAGGTCACGACTACGGGAGTGGCGCAACTCCTACCCGTGGACTCCACTCATATCGCGATAATGAGCGAGACGTATCCCTACTACGCGGCGGGCACGATCCCGCAGGGCACCTACCCACGCATGGAATCCGATGTTGCGACGGTCGCTGTCATGAACTGGCTCGTTGCGCGCGAAGACCTGGACAGCACAGTGGTCACGAACCTGCTGGACGTTCTGAGGGACGATCGCGAAGATCTGATCCGAGTGAATGCCATGGCGGAGCAGATCAACCTGGAAGTCCTGGCCGATTCACCAATCCCGCTCCACTCCGCTGCTTTAGCTTGGTCAGAAGGCTCGACGGAACAGCGGTAGCCTATTCCTCCTTCAGTACATCCGCCGCCTGTATGCTGAGCCCCTGCTTTGCGGCGCGGGAGGCGGGTGCTGCCGGGTCGCTAAAACCCCCAGGGAGGTGGGGGAGTGGGAATCGGCGTCGTCAAATCGAACTCGACACGGAAGCGGCGATCGCTGCCCTCCCGCCTCAGGTCGTACGCCAACATCGAACCCGGGAAAATTTCCACCGTCCAGACATTTGTCGCCGCCGCTGGAACGATCGACGCCGTGTGTGCGTCAGCGGGGAACTCCTGCCGGTTTGCGGTGCCTGGCTCGGCGGTGTCGCCACCGTACATGGTTATTGCGTCCTCAGATCCATCTTCGTGTCGATGATCATGCTTGAGCCGAAGTCCCTGCGATGTCTTCGATATCACCCAAGTGCGCGACCGATCTTCTCCGACAAAGAATGGTATCCGGATCTGACCCGGCTCGCACGTTCGCACATGCATGATCAGTGCTTTGCCGGCGAACGAAGTGTCCGGGGGAACGCTTTGCACTATCGTGCCGGCGAACGCTTGGCCACAGATTTCTTGAAGAGAAGCCCAGAAGGTCTCTTGCGGGTCGCTTGTGTCGGAGCGATGTGTTGTTTCCTCGTTCCCGCATGCAAAGATCAAGAATGTCGAGACAAACAACAGTGGAGCGATCGGTCTCATGGCTTCTAACCTCTTTATGGTTTACTCGCTATTACACACCACACCCGATACTCTACCACCATTGGATCAGGGTACTTTTTGCGCAGCATGTGACCTAGTTCCTTGTCGAACTGCTTAACCACGGATGGAGAGAGGTTACCCGAGCCCACGCCGCTGCACGTGCGCATCCTCCCGCGCCAGCGAGCGTGCGAGAACTCTTCATCGTGGTGGTAGCAGAATTGCTCGATCAGACTGAAGCCACCGCGGATCAACTCGTCGATTCGCTCGGAAAAGATCCCCGTCCATCCAGCCATGGTCCATGATGGATTGAACTCCAAGACCAGTTCTTCGGTATCGCGTGCCACAGGGGAGTGCTCCGCCAGGTATGTATGATACACGATGGCAAGTACACCGCCCGGGCGAAGAACGCGCAGAGTTTCTGCCATCGCAGCATGGCTGTCGAACCAATGCCAACACTGGCCTGCGGTCACCAGGTCGAAGGAGCCCGCTTCCAGACCTGTGTTCTCTGCGCTTGCAATGGTGAACTGCACCTTCTCGTTCAGTTGCTGCTCAGCTGCAACGCGCGAGGCCGTTCTTACCTGCTGAGCAGACGTATCGATGCCCACCACGCAACAACCGCGTGCAGCAAGTTCCAACGCAATCGTGCCTGGCCCGGTCGCGAGATCGAGCGCATTCAATCCCTCGATTGGAACGATGGTGTCCAGCCGCCGATAGAAAGACGGAGGAGGCCCTGGTCGATGGGTCGCGTAGTCTTCGCTGTGCCTTCCGAAATCGACGTCGTTCACAATGTGCTCGTGTGCATTATTCATGGTTCGCTAAGATGCACCGCATAACCGGAAAGCGCGAGATGCCATCGCGACGAGGGAGTGTACCGGGGTGCGGAGCACCCGCGCGTCCGAAATCTGGTATTCGATTCCTGATTCCTCGTTCACCTCCCTCGTTCGCGCCATCCTTGTTATGTTGAAAAACTTGTTTCCTCCAACCAAGCAAACGTTTCTCAGGAGCTAATGGCAGAACCCGTTGTCCCCGATGTAGCCGTCAACATCTGTGAAAACTGTATTCCCGAGGCGAGACACCTTCCGCGCCAATGGACTCAGGATGGTGTCCACGTGTTGGTCCGTGAAGTCCCCTGCAGTGGCAAAACCGACAGCCAGTATCTGTTACATACTCTCGAAGGCGTGAAGCACGGTGTTTGCACCGTTGCGTGCCCGCACGGCGAGTGCCGACTATCGCAGGGCAACTACCGGGCCGAGGTGCGCACTCGAACCACACAAAAGCTATTGGAGGAGATCGGACTCGAACCGGAGCGAGTCGAGTTCCTGATATCCTCGCCTGAAGGCTCGTTTGATGATCTCGAACGCCATGTACGCGGTGCTGTGAAGCGACTTGGCGTGTTGGGGACGAGTGCACTGCAGTCGACCCGACGACTCACTGGAATGGGTGACGATGACAAACGTAACGTCTGAGCTAAAAGGACGAATCGAATCCGGCGAGCGGGTGCTGGTTGCGGAGGTGTCGCCTCCCAAGAGCGGGAATCCGGATCGTATGAGGGAACTCGCACGCTCGTACGTCGGCAAGGTCCATGCACTCGGCGTTAGTGACAACCAACATGGCGTGTCGATGTCAGCGCTGGCCGCGGCATCGCTAGCGGCGCAGGAAGGTGTCGAACCGATTCTGCACGTCGTCACCCGCGACAGAAACCGAATCGCGCTGGTCTCTGAGTGCCTCGGCGCGCAGGCACTGGGTATTCGTAACATCCTCTGCACCACGGGTACCCACCAAACCCTTGGCGCGGCGGGTGCGGCTAAGAACGTATTCGACCTCGACTCGATCCAACTACTGCAGGCGTACGCCAATCTTTCAAAGGACGGCAGTTTCGTTGGCGAAAAGCATTTCGAAGACTCCGTACCTTTGTGCCTCGGTGCCGCTGTCAGCCAGCATGCCGAACCGCACGAGATGCAGATGATGCGCCTTGCCAAAAAGGTCGAGGCCGGAGCCCAGTTCTTGATCACCGAGCCGGTGTATGATATCCAGCGATTTGAAACCTTTTGGAACGAGGCGACGAGTCGAGCACTTCACGAGAAGGTCGCCATACTCGCCGGGATCCGATTGCTGGGCGCAGCAGATGCAGCCAAGAGCTACGCTGACTCCCGTCCCGACCCCAAGATTCCGGAGGAATTGCTCGAGAGACTTGCGGCAAAAGACAGTTCTGAAGCTCAAGAGGTGGAGGGTGCTGCAATTGCGGTTGAGACGATCAAACAACTATCGCAATACCAGGGTCTCCGTGGCTTCGAAGTACGCGGGGATGGCAATGACGCAGCCGCTTTGGACGTTATCCACCAGTCGGGTTTAGGGGTGAGCTGAGGGTGCCGGCCAAATACCACATACACACAGAACCGGCGCCGCCCAGAGTGCGCCCAGTGGGAAAACTTGGCATCGTGGATTGGAGAGAAGACTGCTCGAGCTGCCGCAACTGCGTGAAGCGCTCCTGTGTATACGGCTTCTATGACGACGAGGCAGACCGGCTACGTAACGAAAACGGCTACCTCGACTACATCTACCAGTGCAAGGGCTGTCTCACCTGTATCCAGAACTGCACCAAGAACATCCTCACTCGAGTCGTAAACCCTGAATTCAAGCGCCTGGGGGACGACTACTTCACCGCTGACATGATCTTGAGCACATGGTACCAGTCTGAGACCGGTAGGATTCCCGTATCTGGTGCGGGCTACGGCGGGCCGTTCACTGGAAACGGGTTCGACTCCATGTGGACCGATATGTCCGAGATTGTGCGGCCAACCAGAGACGGGATTCACGGACGTGAGTACATCAGCACGAGCGTGGATATCGGCCGCAAGCTTCCACACCTCGAGTTTGAGAACGGTGATCTCACTGTAACTCCGCCGCCGTTGGTGGAGACGCCCATCCCGGTCGTCTTCGACGTGCTACCGGATTTCCTGAATCGCGGTCGGGTCACACGCTGGGTGGTCGCTGCTGCGCTCGAGGTAGGCGCGTTTGCCATGGTTCGAGACAGGGACCTCGAATTGCTTAAGGACCTAAATAAAAGCAACGTGGTGCCGCTATTGGACGATCCGGAATCGACCGAGCAGTCGACGTATGAAAACTCACTCATGGTGAGCGTGCCATACAGTAAGGGTGTGTCTGTTACGATGGGTCGGCTGAAGCAAAACGCTCCGGACAGGATCGTGTGTGTGAGGATTCCCGCCACGCCTGAGGTAGTAGAGCGTACTCGGCGGCTCGCGGGCGAAGGAGCGGAGGTTCTAAACATCGTATTCGACGAGCAGGGGCGCGAGTCGGAATCTCCCAAGCCCCGCCACATGCGCGACGTGATCCGAGAAGTTCACGAAGCGCTCACGAAGGACGGCGTACGCGACGAATTGACCTTGATGTCGTCTGGCGGCGTGGTGATGGCGGAGCATGTAGCCAAGGCGCTCATCTGTGGGGTTGATCTGGTCGCAATCGACCTGCCGCTAGCAGTGGCTATCGAATGCAGGCAATGCCGAGAATGCGCACGTGGCGAGCCCTGCCAAATCGCGCTCGAAGAGACTGATTCCGAGTACGCAGTTAGGAGAATCGTGAACCTTCTGGGTGCGTGGCACAACCAGCTCCTCGAGTTGATGGGGGCCATGGGAATTCGTGAAGCACGTCGGCTGCGCGGTGAAACCGGGCGTTGCATGTTTTTCGAAGACTTAGAGGAGAATACGTTCGGCAAGCTGTTCGGCAAGCGGAAGTCCGGCCACGGGGCCGCCGCGGTATGACGACCGTGTCGCAAGCCGACCAGGCTCGAGGGTCTCAGTCGGCCGAGGATTTCGCTGCGAATCCCGCGTTCACTGAAGTGTCTCGCGAGGTGCACCCAGCGCCGCCTCGGTACCGCAATGAAATCGGCAAGTTCTCCGTTACTCGCGCATCCCACTGTGCGAAGTGCGGCCTTTGCGTAGAGGTGTGCCAGCACGGAGTGCATGTTCGACAGGACAGCTACTACCGGATGATCGGCCCGTTCGATTACAGGTGCATCGGTCCTGACTGTGAGAACACGGATCACTATTGCATCGACGCCTGTCCTTCGGAAGCGCTGACCGTTTTGCCCAATCCTGTATTCGAGACGCTGGGGAACTATCGCTGGACGGCCGACTTGATCGTGAGTGGCTGGGAGATGGCGGAAACCGGTCAGGCGCCTAGACCCCACCTCGAGAGCGAAATCGGCGCATCAGGCGGAGGGTTCGACAGACTGCGGTTTCACTACCCGGAAGCCCCGCCCGCCGACTTGTGCAAAGATGACATCAATACCGAACTCGTGCTCAATCGGCGCGGTGACGGCAGGCGAAAGACCAAAATCGACGTACCGTGGTACGGTGGAGGAATGTCATTCGGGTCCACCAACATCCGCGTCTTGTTGGCGAAGGTCCGAGCCGCAAAGGCATGGAACACTTTCAGCTGTACCGGAGAAGGAGGTTATCCAGAGCGGTTCATACCCTACGCCGACAACATGATCACGCAGGTGGCAACCGGCCTCTTCGGCGTTCGTGAGGACACGATCAAGAGAGCCCCGATCGTCGAGTTCAAGTACGCACAGGGTGCTAAGCCTGGACTGGGCGGGCATCTGCTGGGTGACAAGAACACGGCCGCGGTGGCCGCACTTCGTGAGGCAGTTCAAGGGACGTCGCTGTTTTCGCCGTTCCCATTCCATAGCGTCTATTCGGTGGAGGATCACCGCAAACATCTGGATTGGATCGCGCATGTGAACCCGACGGCACTGCTTTCGGCAAAAGTGTCCACTCCAACCGATGTGGACATGGTTGCCGTCGGAGCTTACTACGCGGGCGCGCATATCGTGCATCTGGATGGCAGTTACGGAGGCACAGGAGCCGCGCCAAACGTTGCCAAGAAGAACATCGCGATGCCCATCGAGTACGCGATCAACCAGGTGCATCAGTTCCTGGTAGATGAGGGGATTCGCGACAAAGTCACTGTGATCGCAAGTGGAGGGCTCCGCACGCCTGCTGATGTTGCCAAAGCGATTGCTTTGGGAGCGGACGGCGTCGTGATCGGAACCGTCGAGCTGGTGGCGGTGGGATGTGTGCACTGTGGAGGATGTGAGAGCGGCCGTGGTTGTGCGCGTGGCATCACCACGACCGACTCGGAGCTGCTCGAGCTGGTCACGACTGAGTGGTGCACCCAACGAATCGTGAACCTCTACAACGCGTGGCGGGAGATGCTGGTGGATATTCTCTACCGGCTGGGGCTCGATTCGGTGACGGCATTGCGGGGCAGAACTGATCTGCTCTACCACCTCGACTATGAGGACGACGCAGAGGCGTCAGAGGTGCAGGAGTGAGGCGGAGGCAGATGGATGGCAGAGCGGCAGCGTACCTGCGCGCGCGGGAACAACTGCGGCCCGAGCGTGACGAGGACTGGTTCCCGAAGTCAGACGAGGCTGAAGGTGGCTGCGGTGTGACCGGGTTCGCGTGCACGGTTCCAGTTGGTGGCAGACACATCTACGAACCATCGATCCAGATGCGCAATCGCGGCAACGGGAAGGGTGGCGGCATCGCGGCGTGCGGACTGGTGCCGGAAGATGTGGGTGTGTCGCGCACTGTTCTGGAAGCTGACTATATCCTACAGGTGGCCTTGCTCGATTTGAATGCCCGCGGCAAGGTCGAGAAGGGGTTCATCGAGACCGTCTTCGACGTCGATCAAGGAGGTCTCGTTCCCACTGTCGATGACTATCGCGATGTTCCTCTGCTGGAAGCAAAGCCGCCGGATGTAGCCCGATACTTCGTAAGGGTGAAACCGGACGTTCTCGATCGCTTTGCAGAAGAGCGAAGCTTAGCCGGCCTCGCCGACCGCGAGGTCGAAGACGAGTTTTTGTATCAGAACTCGGTCAAGCTGAACCAACACTTCTACTCGTCGACCGGAGAGAAGCAGGCGTTCGTGCTTTCGCACTCGCGCAACCTGCTGCTCCTCAAGATCGTGGGTTATGCTGAGGCGACGGTTCAGTATTATCGTATGCCCGACGTCAGGGCACACGTGTGGATCGCCCATCAACGCTATCCGACTAAAGGAAGGGTGTGGCATCCCGGCGGTGCACATCCGTTTGTCGGACTGAACGAAGCTCTGGTGCACAACGGCGACTTCGCCAACTATCACTCGGTGTCCGAGTATCTGGCCCAGCGCAACGTCTTTCCGATGTTTCTGACCGACACGGAAGTGGCGGTTCTGCTTTTCGACCTCATGAACCGTGTCTACAAGTACCCGATGGAGTATATAATCGAGGCGCTCGCTCCCACCACGGAGCTCGATTTCGATCGTCTGTCTGAGCGACGACAGGAAGTCTACCGTCAAATTCAGGCCGTTCACCTGCACGCCGCACCGGACGGTCCATGGTTCTTCATCATCGCCCGCAGCCTTGCCGAGTCGAGGGAGATGCAGCTTGTAGGTATCACAGACACCGCGATGCTTCGACCGCAGGTATTTGCTCTGCAAGAGGGCGAAGTATCGATTGGGCTCGTCTGTTCGGAGAAACAGGCAATCGACGCCACACTCCATAGTCTTGCGTCGGAGGACAGACGCTTCACTCCCATAGCGGACAAGTACTGGAACGCCCGCGGTGGCAGCTACAACGATGGCGGTGCGTTCCTGATGACTGTCTCGCCCGACGGCAATGGGAATGGCGATTACACACTCCGCACCACCGACAAGTTCGGGAATCCGGTCAAGACGGCAGAGGGGCAGGAACACTGTGATCTCAGTGTCAGGGTGACGGGTACGGCGAATCCGGAAGACGCAGCAGTTTTGGAGCGGGCGTTGGGAGAGGGAGGGGCGGGAGGAGCGGGAGTACTCTCCGACTATCTGCAGTCGAACCTGCCCGTGATGCACTACGATCGTCTGCGTGGATTTGTGAAAACGATCGTTGAGCGAACTGCAAACGAGAGTCCGCGAATCGGAATTGAAACGCTCACCTCCTGCATCGATCGCCGCTACTCGACGGGAAACAAGAAGCGAAGTTCGGTGATCTGCATTTTCCGCGATGGTTTGGAGAGGATCTTTGCGAGTCAGCCCCTCTGCAACGGAGCTACCGGCAACGAGTACGTGCGTATCACGCACTACATTCGCGACGCATTGCGTGCTCCGGCTGACGGCGAGAAAACGTTGCTTATCGACGCAACGGGATTCGAACCACAGGGGCCGGACTGCGATGCGGCACTCGGTGTGAGAGCTTACGAACTGGGTTGGAAACACCTGATCCACATCAACTCGCGAGGAACACGATTCCACGGGGTGGGTTTTGGCCCCAACACCACAGATCTCAGGGTCGACTGTTATGACAACCCCGGTGACTACCTCGCTTCCGGAATGGACGGCCTGCACACGTACGTGCATGGAAACGCCCAAGATCAGGCCTGTCAGATCGCGAAGAGTGGAAAGCTCGTGGTCTACGGAGATGTGGGACAGACCTTCCTGTACGGATCGAAGGGCGGGGAATTCTACGTGCTCGGCAATGTGGCCGGGCGCCCGATGATCAACTCGGTTGGGTCGCCTAGAGTTGTCATCAATGGCACTGCCCTCGACTTTCTCGCCGAGTCGTTCATGGCTGGGGACCCGCTGAACGGCGGCGGCTTTGCGGTAGTGAACGGACTCGGGTTCAACGACAACGAGAAAGTGGTTCCGCTCGACCTTCCCTACCCGGGAGGAAACCTGCTTTCGCTTGCATCTGGGGGAGCAATCTACGTACGCGATCCGCACAAGACGCTGGTGGACGATCAGCTCAACAACGGAGCTTACCTCCGACTCACGGAAGATGACTGGAAGCTCATCCGCCCCTATCTGGACGAAAACGAACGGTTGTTTGGTATCAGCGTCGAAGACGATCTGCTGACTGTAGAAGGCGAAAAACGTTCGCCCGAAGATGTCTATCGAAAAGTCGCACCAGGCCATGATCAAGAGGTCGACGCCGAACTCGAGGCACTTGGAGACTGAAGGTGGCGAAGAGGATTTTCTGGAACGACGACACCTTCCTGCGCGAAGTCGAGAGACGGAGCGGCACGTCGGTTTCCGCCTGCTTCCAGTGTCACAAGTGTTCCACAGGTTGTCCGGTCGGGATTGAAATGGAGGTGCTCACGAGTCAAGTGATGCGACTGCTGCACCTCGGAGCTGAGCAGGAGCTGTTGGAATCGGACGCAATCTGGCTGTGTGCCTCGTGCGAGGCTTGTTCATCGCGTTGCCCCATGGATATCGACATCGCCGCCATAATGGACACACTCAGGATGATGGCGGTGGAGCGCGGAGTGCCGATAGCGAACAAGCAGAGCGTAGCGTTTGGCAAGGCGTTCCTCAACAGCGTAGCACGTTATGGCCGTGTGTTCGAGTTGGAAGCGGTGCTCAACTACAAGCTGCGTACGTTCGATCTGTTCTCAGACATCGACAAGGCGCTTTCAATGGTCTCCAAGGGCAAGCTTTCACCGATGCCGAAGAGGAGCGGTGACTCGGCGGCTGTACGTAAGGTGTTTCAGCGTAGCGAAGAAGAGGAAAAGAAGCGGTGAGGTTCGCGTACTACCCTGGCTGTAGCCTCGAGTCCACTGCGTGGGAGTACGACCGTTCTACCAGAGCGGTGTGTAATGCCTTGGGAATCGAGCTCGTCGAGATTCGGGACTGGACCTGCTGCGGCTCAACTCCCGCCCACGTGAGCAACGCGTCCCTGGCCGTGGCTCTACCTGTTCTGAACCTGCAGAAGGCGGCAGACATGGATTTGCAGGTGATGACAGCATGTGCCTCGTGCTACTCGCGACTTCGCACCGCCAATCATAAGGTGAGGGAGGACCGAGAGGAGAGGGAGACGGTGGAGAGGATCACCGGCAAAACTTACGCCGGTGAAGTTGAGGTGCTTCACGTGCTTGACGTGCTCGCGAATCACGTTGGGCCTGATCTGATAAGCGATCAGGTAAGCACACCCCTCACCGGCTTGAAGGCGGCGAGCTACTATGGCTGCCTGTTGTCGCGTCCTCCGGAGATCGTCGCCTTCGAGAGCGCGGACCACCCAACGAGTATGGACCGACTTTTGGAAAGCGCTGGGGCAATTCCAGTCGAATGGCCTTACAAGACCGAATGTTGTGGTGCCGGATTATCGATGAGCCGCCGCGACGCGGTTGAGCGCTTGACGGCGCGGCTGCTCTCAATGGCTCGCGAGGCGGGCGCCGATTGCCTGGCACTTGCATGTCCAATGTGTCATGTCAATCTCGACCTCAGGCAGCGCGACGTGATCGAGAGACACAACGATGTAGAAGAGACCCCCATTCTCTACCTCACCCAGCTGTTGGGAGTGGCGCTAGGAATTCCAGGGGAGGACGTAGGGCTCAACGCACTCAACATTAGCGCTGCCCCTCTGCTCGAGAAACTCAATCCCACCAGTGCGTCGACGCAGGGGTCGGAAGCATGACTGCCGGCAGTCCTCCGGCTTCTGCCTACTCCGCCCCTGGCTCGAAAGAACCAACCGGTGCTGTTCTGGTCTGCGGTGGCGGCGTTGCCGGAATCCAAGCGTCGCTCGACCTGTCCGCCGCGGGGTTTCGCGTCTACCTGGTTGAGGAGAGTGCATCGATCGGCGGAAGCATGGCCCGCCTCGATAAGACGTTCCCGACGGGTGACTGCGCAACCTGCATCATTTCACCCAAGCTAGTGGAATGTTTGCGGGATTCGAATGTCGAGATCTACACCGTAGCCGATGTACGTAGCATCAATGGTGAGGCGGGAGACTTTCACGTTACGGTTGATCAACGACCGCGGGGCGTGATCGCGGATAAGTGCACGGGATGCGGAGATTGCTGGGAGGCATGCCCGGTCGGCTACGTGCCTGCGACAGTCGAACCGTTCGCCCCAACGACTGCAATCGAAGACGCAGACGCAGCGCTGCTGGCGACCGCCCTCGATCGGCACAAAGATGATCCAGCTCCGCTGTTACCCATTCTGCAAGACGTCAACTCCGAACGAGGCTACCTACCACGCCCGGTGCTGGAGCGATTGGCAGAGAGGCTCGAGACACCGATCTCGGGAATCCTTCGTGTTGCCAGTTACTACGAGAGCTTCAACCTCGAACCCGTCGGTAGACACATCATCGAGGTGTGCCTCGGTAGCTCGTGTTTCGTCCGTGGCGCGGGAACGCTACTGAAGCGCCTGGAAGACGTGATCGGCATCAGTGTGGGAGCTACGGGCCAGGACGAGCGCTTCACGCTCAGGGCTGCTAGTTGCCTTGGCTGTTGTGCGCTCGCCCCGGCCATGCGCATCGACGGCATCACGTTCGGAGAAACGAAGCTCAACAAGGTCACCAGCATACTGGAGCGTTTCGAATGAGCGATACGATACGCACCAGAGGTGATCTCGAAAGAGTCGCCGAAGCGGGGCTCGCCGCGCTTTATCCGGATAAACTGAAGATCCTGATTGGCTCGGCGAGCTGTGGGGTGGCTGCGGGCGCGCGCGACGTGGAGGCTGCTGCTGCGGAGGCAGTCGCGAAATTGGGACTGGACGCAGTAGTGTCGCGCACTGGCTGTGTCGGTACGTGTCGTCACGAAACGATAGTCGACCTGCGATTGCCAGAAGGCCCCCGGGTCTCCTACGCGAACATGACGCCCAAGAAGACGAGCGTGCTACTGGAGGCTTTGGCAGGGGGCAAGCCACTGGTGCCACAGTACGCTCGCTGCCACTATGGACGCGAGGAGCATGTCGCTACCGGGTATACCCACTTTTATGCGCCGTCCAAGAACGGTGTAGCCGAATTGCCAGAGTGGGACGATCTCGCTTTCGCGCGCGATCAGCAACGGGTGATACTCCGCAATTGCGGATCGATCAACCCATTTGACATCGGCGAGGCGATCGCGAGGGGTGCCTATTTTGGCGCCGCAGCTGCACTCCTGGACAGAACTTCAAACGAAGTCATCGCTGAAGTTCTCGAAGCAGGCTTGAGAGGGAGAGGCGGAGGCGGGTTCCCAACGGCAAAAAAATGGCAGCTAGCTCGCGACACTGACGCTGTTGCCAAGTATGTGATCTGCAATGCCGATGAAGGAACCCCAGGTGCATTCGCAGACCGCACGCTCCTCGAGAGTGATCCGCACGCTTTGCTCGAGGGACTGATCATTGCCGGCTATGCGATCGGAGCGGGCGAGGGCATAGTCTACACCCGAAGCGAATACCCGCAGGCCGTTGAAACCGTGCAGTCTGCAATCGATGCCGCCCGAAAAAGAGGTCTCCTCGGCAACGACATACTGGGCAGCGGCTTCTCGTTCGACATCAGGCTCCGCAAAGGAGCCGGCGCGTTGGTGAGCGGTGAAGAGACTGCCCTGATCGCGTCAATTGAGGGTGCGCCGGGTGAGCCGCGATCGCGCCCACCGTATCCGGCGGTGTCTGGCCTCTGGGGCAAGCCCACTGTTGTGAACAATGCAAAGACATGCGCTTCGCTTGGCCCCATCTTGAATCGCGGCGCAGAGTGGTACTCGACGATGGGTACGGAGGCCAACTCAGGCACAGCGGTGTTTGCTTTGGCCGGAGCCCTCCAGAACACCGGCCTCGTCGAGGTCCCGCTCGGGACTTCTCTGAATAACCTGGTGTTCGAGATCGGTGGTGGTCCAGCTGCCAAGAGCGCTATAAAGGCAGTCCAGGTCGGCGGACCGTCGGGAGGCTGTATCCCCGCAGCGAACCTCGACGTGCCGCTCGACTACGAAAGTCTCGAAACCTCAGGGACGATGTTCTGTGCGGGTGGCGTGACCGCGTTGGACGAGACGACCTGCATGGTCGATCTTGCGCGTTCATCACTGGCGTTTTCGGCAGGCGAATCGTGCGGTAAGTGCACTCCATGCCGAGAGGGTACGGCGCAGATGTTGTCGATCCTGAACAGAATCTGCGAAGGTTTCGGTACTGCGGCTGACCTGGCGCTTCTCGAGAGGCTCTCGAGCACTGTCAAACTAACGTCGCTTTGCGGCCTCGGAGGCAGCGCACCCAACCCGGTTCTCGCGACTCTCGGCCATTTCCGGAACGAATACGAAGCGCACGTACAGGAAGGCAAATGTCCTGCCGGTGTCTGCCCGGCGCTGATAACGCTCGTCGTGCTCGAGGAGCTCTGTTCGGGTTGTACGCTCTGCACCCAGGTATGCGCGGTTGGGGCCATCACGGGAGAACGTAAATCGCCCCACAGTATTGACGCCGAGATATGCACTCGTTGCGGGGCCTGTCGGCAGGTCTGCCCGACGGCTGCGGTGGTGGCTTTCTGATATGGCCCTGGATACGACTGGCCCGGCGGGCGAATTGACGATCACGATGAACGGTCGGTCGGCAGAGATTGCTACCGGCACCTCTGTGCTGGAAGCGGCAAAGCAGATGGGTGTATCGATACCTACGTTGTGTTCTTACGCTGGGGTATCTCCGTACGGTGCATGCCGGGTTTGTATTGTCGAGGTCGAAACTCCACGCGGCGCGGAGTTGGTAGCCTCCTGCAGTTACCCAGTAGAAGACGACCTTGTAGTTCATACGGATACCGACAGAGTCAGGGAGTCACGCAGGACGATACTCGAGCTACTCCTCGCACAGGCTCCCGACTCGCCGGAACTCGTGGAGTTCGCACGTGGTTTCGGCGTGAGTGCCACGCCGTTCGAAACCGCGAACACGGGCAAGTGCATAATGTGCGGACTATGCGTGAATGTCTGTGACGAGACGATGGGTCGGAGTGCGATCGGTATCTTTGGCCGGGGTGCGGCGCGGAGAGTCGCAACACCCTTCGACGAGCCTACCGACCTTTGCCAAGGCTGCGGTGCGTGCGCGATCGTCTGCCCCACTGGGGCCATCGACCTCGCGACGATCACGAATCGTCGTCTGCGGCCGCACATCACCAACTACGATGCCTCGCTTGTTACGAGGCCGAGTATCGATCTGGCGCATCCCCAGGCATCCCCACGCGTCCCGGTGATCGACCGCGAAAGCTGCGTAAAGATGAGAACCGGAGACTGTGGGCTTTGTGCGGAGGTCTGTGAGGCGGGCGCCATCGACTACGAACAACAAACGCAGACGATCGACCTCGACGTCGGGGCAGTGGTGTTGACTCCCGGTTTCGAGGCGTTCGACGCAACACGCCGCGGTGAGTTCGGATTCGGGTACGCACCCAATGTGCTCACCAATGTACAGTTCGAACGAATACTGTCCGCATCGGGCCCCACCGGTGGCGTTGTGCTACGTCCTTCTGATGGCTCAGTTCCGACACGACTGGCGTTCATTCAGTGCGTTGGGTCTCGGGACGCGACATGTGGCAATGAGTACTGTTCGTCAGTCTGTTGCATGGCGGCAACCAAGGAGGCGATTCTAGCCAAGGAGCACCACCCGGATCTCGATGTCACGATCTTCTTCCTCGATATGAGGGCGTTCGGGAAGGACTTCGACCGCTATTGCGAGCGCGCCGAGAAGCAGCTCGGAGTACGCTATGTTCGCTCGCTCATATCGCGAACATACGAAATGCCCGGTTCGAAAAACCTTCGTCTAGTGCACATGGACGAAAGCATGCGCCAAGTCGAGGACGAGTATGACATGGTGGTGCTGTCGTTGGGGCTCGAACCAAGCGCGTCGCTCAAAGAGCAGGCGGAGCGGTTCGAGATCGCTCTCAATAGGTTCGGGTTTGCGGAAACGAACGAACTCGAGCCTTTGGAGACATCGCGGCCAGGGATCTTCGTTGGAGGCGCGTTCCAAGAACCCAAGGACATTCCCGACACGGTGATGCAGGCGAGTGCGGCGGCAGCAAAGGCTATGGCACTTCTCGCGCCGGCGCGTGGTTCGTTAGTTGGCGCCAAAGCCTATCCACCGGAGCATGACATCACTGACGAGCCGCCCAGGATAGGCGTATTCGTCTGCCACTGTGGCAGCAACATCGCCTCGGTGGTGGATGTACGAGAGGTGGTAGAGCGAACTCGCGAGCTGCCCAACGTCGTGTTTGCCGATCACAATCTCTACGCCTGTGCGGACGATACTTTGGGCTCGATCAAGGAAACGATCACCCACAATCATCTGAACCGGGTAGTTGTTGCGTCGTGCACGCCTCGTACTCACGAACCGATCTTCCGCGACACGCTCAGGGACGCAGGACTCAACCCCTACCTCGTCGAGATGGCAAATATCCGCGACCAGTGTTCGTGGGTCCATTCGTCCGATCCGGAACGCGCAACTGAGAAGGCCGTCGACCTGGTCCGCATGGCAGTGAGACGGGCGGGTCACTCCGGCCCGCTATACGACGAGTCGATTGCGGTGAACGATGCGGCGCTGGTAGTGGGTGGTGGCATCGCGGGAATGACTGCCGCACTGGCGCTCGCCGAGCAAGGCTTCCCCGTTCACCTGGTGGAACGGTCGGGCCGCCTGGGAGGCACGACTCGGCTTTTCTTCAAAACGCTCGACGGCCTGGATGTCCAGGCCTTCCTACGGGATACCGTAAAGAAGGTCATGAGCAACAGACTCATCTCGGTTTACCTGAACGGGCGAGCGACGAACGTCGAGGGCCACATAGGGAACTTCAGCTCCGAAGTAGTATCGAATGGCGAACCGACCAGGATAACACACGGCGTGGTAGTGGTGGCTACGGGCGCGACCGAACACAAACCGAGCAGTTATGGATACGCGGAGGAAAAACGCGTCTTGACCCAGCTGGAGTTGTCGGAGCAGCTTGGCCGTAACAAGCTCGAACTGCCCAAACATCCTACAGTCGTCATGATCCAATGCGTCGAGCAGCGCGATGAGGAGCATCCTTATTGCTCCAGAGTGTGTTGCACCACTGCAGTCAGGAACGCATTGGAGTTGAAGGAACGTTACCCTGGTGTGCGCGTGATGGTGGTGTATCGCGACATGCGTACCTATGGGTTCCGCGAAACCGCGTATCGTGAAGCGAGAGAAAAAGGCGTTCTGTTCGTGCGCTACGAGTCGGAGAACCCACCACGGTTGAATCTCGACGGTGGGCTCGAGGTTGTCGTTCACGAACCCACCCTCGGCCGCGAGTTGGTTGTCGAGCCGGATTTGGTGGTGCTGGCGTCGCGGATGACGCCCCAGGCTGACCGTCACGAACTGTCGGAGCTCTTACGTGTGCCGCTCAACGCCGATGGGTTCTTCCTTGAGGCGCATATGAAGCTGCGCCCCGTCGACTTTGCCAGCGAGGGCCTTTTCCTCTGCGGTACGGCTCACGCGCCCAAGTTCCTGAGTGAGGCCATTTCACAGGCATGTGCTGTTGCCGGCCGTGCAGCGTCGATACTGTCGCGCAAGGAGATGCAGGTGAGCGGCCAGATCGCGTGGGTCGATCCCGACAAGTGCATCGCCTGCATGACGTGCGTGCACATCTGTCCTTACATGGCACCGGTGGTGGGTGAAGACAGCAAGGCGGTGGTGCAGGGGGCCGTGTGTATGGGGTGTGGTAGTTGCGCGGCTGATTGTCCGGCGAGGGCGATTACGCTGAGGAATTATTCGGAACAGCAGGTGGTTGCGGCAGTGGAGGGATTGCTTGGACGAGAAGCGGGAGGAGAGGGAGGGGCGGGAGAAAAGAACTACCTCGAAGAGGTTGGGATCGCGCAGACGAAATGGCCGACAACAGAGAACCTTTGATACTCGCGCTCTGCTGCCACTACTGCGCGTATGCCGCAGCGGACCTTGCTGGTTCGATGCGTCTCCAATACCCCGCAAACGTTCGAGTGCTGCGGTTCCCATGCACCGGCAAGATAGAGCAGAACGACATTCTGACCGCGTTCGAGGGCGGCATCGATGGAGTGATCGTGGCCGGTTGTCTGGAGGGTGGCTGCCATTTTGTGGAGGGCAACCTCCGGGCCAAACGCAGAGTCGAGCGGGCCCAACGGATAATGAGGGAAATCGGCCTAGAGCCAGAGCGGCTCGAAATGTACTTCTTGTCATCTGCGGAGGGCGGGCGCTTTGCTGAAATTGTGAGGGAGATGACAAACCGGCTGAAGAAGTTGGGCCCTAGCCCGCTGCGCGCGAACGTGGAAACGACTAACGCCGGCAATCAGGCGATGGAGATTTCGGCCGAGAAAGCCACTCGAGGAGTCATCCAATGATCGTTGCTGATCGTAAGGACGTGCGAGAGATACGGGACAAGATCAAAGACCACGAACGGGTATTGTTCGTGGGCTGTGGGACATGCGTCACGGTGTGCCTTTCTGGTGGTGAGCGCGAGGTCGGCATACTTGCTTCGGCGGCTCGTATGGCCCTCAAGCTGGTCGAGCGCGAAAATGTCGTCGTGGACGAATGCACCATAGAGCGCCAGTGCGAGGACGCCTTCATAGATCTGATCGCGCACCGTGTAGACGACTACGATGCAATCTGTTCGTTTGGCTGTGGCGTTGGTGTTCAACACATGGCCGAGCGGTTTCCCAAAACCCCAGTGTATGCAGGTTTGAACACTCAGTTCATGGGTGCCTTGGAATCACAGGGTATCTGGAGCGAGAAGTGTGTGGGGTGCGGATTCTGCAGGGCTGATGAGTTCGCCGGCATCTGTCCGTTGACTCGGTGCGCCAAACAACTGCTCAACGGACCATGTGGTGGATCGAGGGAAGGAAAGTGTGAGGTGCGCCCAGACCTCGAATGCGGCTGGCAGCTGATCTACGATCGTGCCAAGGCGATTGGCACCCTCGACAAACTCGCCGCCATTGCGGGGCCGGTCGACTGGTCGCATTCGATGAACGGTGGGCCGCGGAAAGTAGTCCGCGAAGATCAGTTCGTCCCGACAACCCGTTGAATCTCGAAACGGAGACGTGAACATGCGCAAACAGACCGTAGTGATGGCAGTAGGCTGCGTTTGCGTGGCAACGATTCTCTCAGCTTGTGCCACTCCACAGGGTGGACGGGTATCGGATGGCGACGCTGAGCTAACCGCGAAGGAGCGGCTCGGCAAACTGCTCTTCTTCGACCAGGATTTGTCTACACCTCCCGGTCAGTCCTGCGCTTCTTGCCACTCCCCAGACGCCGGCTTCGGCGATCCCGGCCAGGTGTTACCAGTGTCGCGCGGCGCGATTGCCGGTCGTTTCGGGAACCGCAACGACCTGACGGCCGCCTACGCTTCTTTCATACCTCCACTCAGATACGATGAGGACGAAGAGATGTGGGTCGGCGGGCTGTTTTGGGACGGAAGAGCTGCTGACCTCGCGGAGCAGGCGAAGGGTCCTCCGCTCAATCCCCTGGAGATGGCCAATCCGAATGCCGAAGCAGTGGTGGAGGCGATCAGCCGAGCAGAGTACAGCGATTTGTTTCGCGAGGTGTACGGGGCGGATGCGCTGGACGACGCTACGACCGCTTACGATTACTTCGCAGACGCCGTTGCAGCATACGAGAGCACGAGTGAATTCAGTCCGTTTGACTCGAAGTACGATCTCTATCTCGCTGGCGAGGTTCAACTGACCGATCGGGAACTTCGTGGTCTGGAGTTGTTCGAGAGAGAAGACAAGGGCAATTGTGCAGCTTGTCACCCCAGCAAGGGGGGCGCTGAAAGCTCGTCGCTGCTGTTCACAGATCACACTTACGACAACTTGGGTGTACCGAGGAACCCGGAAAGCCCATTCCTCTACCTGCCAGAAGAACTGAATCCGGACGGTGCTGACTACACGGACCCGGGCCTGGGCGCCGTTGTCAACGATCCTGCGCTCAACGGTCTGTTTCGGGTCCCGACACTCAGGAATGTCGCCGTTACACAGCCCTACATGCACAACGGGGTTTTTAAGACCCTTTACCAGGTAGTTGCGTTCTACAACACGCGCGACGTTGCGCCGTGGCCGGCGCCTGAATGGTCAAACAACGTAAATCGCGACGAGCTCGGCGATTTGAAACTCACGACGCAAGAGATCGACGATATCGTAGCGTTCTTACACACGCTGACCGACGGGTACGAGGTGCCATCGGGGAGGTAAGAAACGAGCCGTCAGTGCACTGAACGTGGGCACCCATCCGGAAGAAAACTCTCCGGATGGGTGTCTGACCACTAAGCCTGCACTACAGGATCAGCCACTCAGGAAGGCCACAACCATCCAAAAGTCCCAGCCGTAAACAGCGCATACACCAGACCGTCGAACGTCGATTTGAGTGTGGTGCTCCAGGACCGTTTGTACCAGATCGAGTTCGGCCACAGTGCCGCCGTATGCGCGATGAATGCAGTGCATCCAACGAAACGGAACACCGCCAGGTAATCCGCGCCGGCGGTTAGGGCGCGGCTCGATATGTACGCCGCGAGGATCCCCACAACTATGCAGTAGACGAACCACTGCGTAAGCTGCATGCCCATCTTGTAGGGACCGCTCTCGAGTACCGTCATAAATGCGGACGGGCCCTTGGTCAGTTTCTCTATGAACTCAGGTGAGCCCATCTCTTTCGAGCCACCCGCATACGGCATCACATACTCGCCTGGCGGGATTGAGTACGGGCGGAGAGCGTCCATGACCTCGTCTTCCTTTGGGAGCTTGACAAAGTCATTGTTGTGATATCCCAGCACCATGTGGATGATCGAACTCACTATGAAGACGATCACTGCTGAGAGCAGTATGGGGAGCCAAAGTGAGACGATGGTTACCATTGCCACCTCCAGGGGGATGTTTGGGTACTGAAATGCGAATTTACATGAAGTTCGAGCGATCGCTAGGGGTGACGGTCAGAAAGACAGACGTACGCCTCCGTTGAACGCTCTGCCTTCGAGCGGAGCCCACACGTTGGTTGTCCATCGGCCCTGTGGAGATTGAGACGGCCGCACCAACGGTGTCCACCGGGTGTGCCTGGCGTCGAGGAGGTTTTCGCCGTTTATGAAGAACCGGGCGTTGCCAATCCTGCGCTCGGCTAGCACGCCTAGAATCACGTGGCTACGCGACTGTGTTCGATACGGATCGTCGTCCGTTGTCTGGAGGCCTGTGAAGTAGAGCTCGGCTCCGATCCGGCCTTGTTCGTGCTCTTCCCAAGCCACAACTGCACCGGCCGTATGGCGTGGTGTGTATGGCACGAGGCGGCGGCTGCCCTGCCAGAGCTCCGTCGCCCTTGTGTACACGTACGTGGCCGTTGCGTGAATTGGCTCTCGCGCGTAACGAGCGAGCAGTTCCGTTCCCCAAGCCCGCGTGGGTTCGTCTGCGTTAAGGAGCTCGAGCATTCCACCTACTGTCGGAACCGTGAGGACAGCATCATCGATAGTTGACGCAAACACCGTTGCGTTGAGCTCAACGGCTCCCAACTCTCTACCGACGTCGAGTGAAACGCCTCTCGCACGTTCGGCTTTCAGGTCCGTGGGTAACGGCGCAAGACGAGTGAGTCCCACCGATTGCACGTCTTCAGTGTGGGGTGTGGGAGCGAAGTAGCCAGTTCCGCCCGACGCACGTATGGTCCAAAGAGGTAGGCGGAGTAGGGCCGAAACACGCGGGTTCACGAATACTCCGTGCTCGTTGTGAGAGTCGAGTCGCGCACTAGCGGAAACTAGGAGTGCATCAGACAAAGTCACCTCGTCCTGCGCAAAAATGCCCGGCACCGAGTGTGTGTAGTCGAACGTCGAAACGTCCTCTCCATGATACGCGTCGTGCTGGAACGCTGCACCAACTACCCAAGCATGCTGCCCGCTCGTACCGGCGTAGCTTGCCTCGAAAAACGCAGTTCCGTGGCGATCGTCTTCCAGCGTCGGTCCGAAAGTGTGCACGTGGTCTTGAAACGACGCCGAGCCGCGTATCGAGAAGAAGTGCCCACGGCGATTCAGAAATCTGGCTAGGATTCCCGCGTCAAGCCGCTTGGTGCTCAGCTCCTCGGCATATGGCGTCCCCGCGGGAGTGAGGCCGTCGGTGACGGTGCCACCTTCACGATCCTCGAGCATTCCGCCCACTGTCGCGAGTACCGAACTACCGCGTCCGTTGTTCCAGTACACACGAGGACGCGCCATCACTCGGCGATAACCGGGAAGGTCCGCCCAGCCATCGGTGTCGACGTCTGCCTGGCCCTGGAGGTGTGTACCTGCCAGCAGCGAATACGCCCACCGCGGGCTCAAAGAGTCGGCGAGCCACAACACGGCATCAGCTCCGCCAAGAGTGGAGCCGTTCAGGAGCAGCTCTCGATCGGGCGTCGGTTTGCGGGAGATCAGGTTCACCACACCACCAAGAGCGGTGGCACC
>JBDHHK010000022.1:0-34905 GCA_039589395.1 Gemmatimonadota bacterium | reverse complement strand
TACTCAACAACAACTTCTGGCGTACTCGGTACGGGTCCGACCCAGACGCGGTGGGAAGTACGATACTCCTGGACGGAAACGCATTCACCGTAATTGGCGTTCTGCCGCACGACGGCATTTGGCTGGACCAGGCCCACGTATTTGTACCTCTAGTCCACGACCCCAGCGAGCAACGCAACAACAACGTGCTGGTAATGATCGGGCGCCTGAAGGACGGTGTATCCGAGGGGGCCGCGTACGCCGATATGGAGGGGATAGCGCGACAACTTGCGGAATCGTACCCGGAGTTTAACGGAGGCATGGGTGTGAACTTCGCACCCTCGACAAGGTGGAGAGCCGATTCGGATATGCGCCTCGCTCTGTGGGTCCTGATGGGTGCCGTCGGTTTTCTCCTGCTCATCGCATGTGTGAACCTGGCAAACCTCCTGCTTGCCCGTTCGACGGGGAAACAACGGGAAACTGCCGTGTGCGCTGCATTGGGTGCGGGCCGTGGTCGCATTTTCCGCAGGATGCTCGCTGAGTCGGTGCTCATCGCTTGCGTTGGTGCCACGTTAGGCTTGGTATTGGCGATGGTAGCCGTTCACCTGCTGAAGGCCCTCGGGGCATCAGCGGTACCGAGAGTGGAGGAGGTCGGTGTCAACGTCTGGGTGCTCGGTTTTACTCTGCTGACTGCGGTGGCAACAGCTGTGCTCTCCGGACTGTTACCTGCTTTCAAGGCCCCGTTCGCCAATCTCGTCAACGAACTTCGAGAGGGAGACCGAAGTGTTTCCGGCAACCGCGGGCAGAATAGAATTCGCGAAGTGTTGGTTGGAGCGGAGGTGGCCTTGGCACTAGTGCTGTTGGTGGGTGCCGGTCTATTGGTGCGTAGCTTTGGGGAACTTCAGAAAGTGGACGCCGGTTTCGACTCCGAGAACCGACTCACCTTCGCCATAAACCTGCCGGCAGCCGTGAGTCGGGAGGAAGAGAGCGAAAACACGCGTCTGTTCCTGAACGAGTTCCTCGGACGATTACGGACTTTTCCGCAGGTTCGGGCCGCGGCAGCAGTCAATTGGAAGGCACTAGGAGCGTCCACGATCAATATGGCCGTGAGGGATATCGGCAGGCCAAGCACCGAAAAATCAACCTTCTTGGCCGACTGGCGCTACGTCACACCAGGGTATTTCCAGACACTGGGACTCTCGATGGTCCGAGGTAGAGACCTGACGGACCAAGACCGCATGTACCCCCTTCAGGCACCACCATGGAACATCGTCATTAGTCGGGCCCTGGCGGACGAACTCTGGCCCACAGAAGATCCAATTGGCCGGCAGGTGATGATGTGGGAGGAAGAACAAGCGATCGGAACGGTAGTAGGTGTGGTTGAGAGCATGCGCGAACGAGGACCGGACCGGAATCCAACACGTGTCGTGTATATGTCCTATATCGGCGCCACCTGGTCACCAGTCTACTTCGTCGTGCACACCGCGGGCGACCCAATGAGTCTGATTCCTATGGTCCGTGGCATTCTAGCGGATCTTGATTCCAGCCTACCGATCTACGAAATAGGCAACCTAGACGACTCTCTAACAAACTCGGTAGCTGGTAGGCGCTTAAATACTCTGCTGTTATCGGCATTCTCGTTCGTGGCGCTCGTGCTGGCACTAGCTGGTGTTTACGGCGTCATGGCTTACTCGGTCGCCAGGCGGACGTCGGAGATCGGGGTACGTGTCGCTCTCGGCGCGGGGCCAGCGAAAGTCCTCAGACAGATCGTCACCGGAGGCGTACGACCCGCCCTCATCGGAATCGGGATAGGATTGGTGGGTGCCTTCGGCCTGTCGCGGTTTTTATCCAACCTGTTATTCGAGATCGAGCCGACGGATCCCGTCACCTATTTGACTGTCGCTTCAGTGCTTGCGATCGCCGCGGTCGTAGCATGCTATTTGCCGGCGCGCCGTGCATTGGGCGTAAGCCCCGTGGATGCATTGAGAGAGGAGTAGCAAGTTACCAACATTGATCGACGCGATTACCGTGCGCTCGACAATTGACGTTCCGTGGTGATTTGCCGCGTATTGCCGAAACGGTGAGCGCAGTGCTGCCGCAGTGAAACGCCTCCGAGAAGCGGGCTTCAGCCGCTTATTGAGCCTCTCAGCGGGTATTTCTAGGTGGCGTGACGAGGTGGACGCCGAAGTACCCAAATACTGACCGATTGGACGGGAATTGAAGCTAACGTTGCAAATCCAGATTTAGTAGTTAGCTTTCTAACTCCTTAGTTATACAGCCAACGTCTATGCGATGACTGACTGTCGACGGTTTTTGCAGGAACGCGGGAGGCACTCATGAACACAGTCAGGTATTACGCCGCACTGCTGGTACTTATGGCGCTGCCTCCAGGCCTAATCTTCTGGTTCTTCATCCACCCGTTCGCGAGATACTGGAGAAGGCTGGGACCTGTGTGGACCTATGCGGTGTTGAGTCTGCCGACTGCCGGGCTCATGCTGCTGTTGTTTCTGCTTCGTCAACGGCTGCTCGCAGTGGAATTCGGCACCAATATTCCGTTTATCGTCCTGGCCGCCTTCTTGGTAGTCTGTGCTGTGATCATCCAAACCAAACGTAGAAAATACCTCACGAAGGCAATTCTGACCGGGATACCAGAGCTGTCGCAAAATCAAGATGCCGGGAAGCTACTGACTGAGGGCATTTACGGGACGATCAGGCATCCGCGCTACGTGGAGCTTTGGCTGTTCATCCTCGCATATTCGTTCTTCTCCAACTATCTGGCACTTTACGTTGCCGCAATACTCACGGTACCCACTCTCTATCTCGTGGTGTTGTTGGAAGAACGCGAACTCAACGAGAGGTTTGGCGGTGCGTACGCGGAGTACTGCGACAGAGTTCCGCGGTTTTTGCCTCGACGTTTGGGCGGTGCGGACCCCTCCCCCGGTTGACATCGTCTCTGGGCTTACCCAGAACCGGGATCGAAGGCGATCTTTCTAGTTCACTGAACCATGGGGTCTGTTGACTCCGCCAATCCCTAAATGCCGCTCACAGCAATCAAGGAGGTCAGCGCATGTCCATCAGTGAGGGATTACTACAAGAACTCGGGGTAGAGTCCTCGCGAACTCGTGCTCTTCTGGAGCGGTTGCCAACCGACAAACTGGATTGGAAACCACACGAGAAGTCGATGCCACTCGGTCGCCTGGCAACTCACATAGCGGAGCTTCCGAGCTGGGGTAAACTGTCTCTCGAGCAGGACGAGCTGGATATGGGCGACGGATTCACACCAACTGTGTGCGACTCCGTTGCAGAAATAATCGAAACTTTTGACAAGAGTGTCGCTGAGTTCAAGGAGGTTCTCGCAAACACGCCGGATGCCGAGTATCTGAAAACCTGGACCATGAAATTCAAGGGCCAGGAGGTGTTCTCCGCGCCGAAGATGGCGGTGGTACGGGATCTTGTCATGAACCATGTGGTGCACCACCGGGGACAGCTGACTGTCTTCCTCCGCTTGATCGACGTACCGCTACCAATGACGATCGGCCCGTCGGCGGACGAGACTGGAGGGTTCTGAAACCGTTGGAACAAAACAGGTTAAGCGGTATCTTATGCGAGATTACGGGCATTTCTCGCTAGAGATGGAGTCGACATGTTTCGCCTCATAAAGATTGTCCTAGTTTTAGGCCTGATTTTCGGTCTCTTGTATGGGGCGTCGTACGCAGGGAGCAGAGCCGCTGCAGGCAAGGTGGTTGGACCAAGTCCTATCTTCATGGGCGAAAGAGACATCCAGTTGCATTACAAAGGCATAGAGGAATTGGAGGGCAATCCACGCGCTTGGGTGTACACCTACGGTCCGACCCAACTTCCGGGAGTGAACGAAGCGAAGATCTACGTGACGTTGGATGGCAAACTCATCAGAACTCGTCCCCGGAACCTGGCGGAGAGGGTGCAGCTCTATAGGGACAGAGATCCCTAGACTGGAAGAAACTCTGTGCCTCACGATATCTGTCCCTGGCGCTATGCATACCTCTTTGACAACCCGGTAAGACGGCTATTCCACAATCCTTCTCGAATGCTGCAAGAATACGTCAAAGATGGAATGAACGTACTCGACGTCGGTTGTGGCATGGGGTTCTTCTCGATCGGGATGGCGCGCTTGGTCGGTCCGGCAGGACGAGTGTTTTCAGTGGACGTGCAGCCAGAGATGCTACGGGTCCTCACCAAACGTGCCGCGCGCAAAGGTGTGGCGGATCGAATCGAACCGCACTGCTGTGGTTCCGAGGACCTCGGCTTTTCTGCCGAAGTCGAGTTCATATTAGCGTTTTGGATGGTACATGAAGTACCCGATCAGTACGCGCTTTGCACTCAACTTCGTTCCGTCGCGCACTCGGGCTGCAAGATGTTGATCGCTGAGCCCAAGATGCATGTAACCAAAGACGACCTCCAGGCCACCATAGAGACTGCCCAAAAAGCCGGCTGGGAATACCTCGGGGATGCTGCTGTCAGACTGAGCCACTCGGCCGTATTCACGCCCGCCAACTCGTTTTCTGCAGGAGCTCCATAGATCGCCAATCACAGGTGTCGCATTATCGCACACACTGCACGCACGGAAGGACGCCGAGATGCTGCCCGAGCAGGAGTGCCGGACAACCCGTGCACAAACGCAAAGCTAAGCGAACCGAGACAGTACGTCTCGCGAGATCACTAGCCGCTGAATCTCACTTGTTCCTTCACCGATCTCGTTGATCTTGGCATCCCGCATCATCCGCTCAACAGGGTAATCGGTCGTATACCCGTAGCCGCCATGGAGCTGTACTGCTTTGGTTGTCACACGCATGCAGACTTCGGAGGCATAGAGCTTAGCCATCGCCGAGAAAACAGCGTAGTCCTTCCCGTTCTGCTTCAGCCAGGCTGAGTGGTACACCAGGTGTCGCGCCGCTTGTATCTCTGTTGCCATATCAGCCAAGGCGAACCGGGTTGCCTGGAACGCTGAAATTGGCTTGCCAAACTGCTTCCTCTCCGACGTGTATTTGGCAGATTCTTCATACGCTCCCTGCGCAAGCCCCAGTGCGAGCGCAGCTACTCCTATGCGCCCGGCGTCGAGTGTCTTGAAAGCGACAGTTACCCCTCCACCTAGTTCACCGAGCATGTTCTCCTTGGGAACGATTGAGTCTTCGAATATCAGCTCCGTAGTGTTGGAAGAGCGCCATCCCATCTTGGATTCTTCTTTGCCCGACCGAAATCCAGGAGTCTTCTCGAGATCAGGGGAGTGACCGATACCGATTTCTTCGGCAATAGCTAGATCGGTCGTGTCCTTCGTGACTACAAACGCCGTAATGCCGCGACTGCGCTTTTCGGGGTTTTTATCTGTGCGTGCGGTGATCACCATGACCTCACCGACTCCACCATTGGTGATGAAGTTCTTCGTGCCATTGACCAGGTAGTGATCGCCTTTGTCTTCGGCGAAGGTCTGCAAGCCTACCACATCTGAGCCCGCGCTGGGTTCGGTGATGCCGAGTCCGCCCAATACCTGTCCTGAGGCAAGCAGCGGCACGTACTTATTTTTCTGTTCCTCAGTACCGAACTCCACGATCGGTGACGTGCCGAGGGTGATATGTGCCGAACAGGTTATGGAGTGACTAGCGTCCACTCTCGCCAGTTCTTCAACCGCGATCATGTACGAAATGTCGTCCATGCCGGTTCCGCCAAGCTCTGGATCCCATGGTATGCCCAGGAAGCCGAGCTCACCCATCTTCTTAACGTTTTCCCAATGGAATCTGTGTTCGCGGTCTAGCTCGCCTGCAACAGGCCGAATCTCCGCTTCGGCAAAATCTCGAACGAGTTCGCGGACCTGGTGATGTTCATCGTTGAAATAGGGCAGATCGTTCATGTCAGTCATAAAATCGGGCCTGTCTGTCAGTCAGATTTGTGAGTCACCTGTATTTGTCAGAGGGAAATATAGCGAGTGGTAAATGGTGCGTGGTGAGTGGCTATCCGATTCGGTGTGACGCTCGAAGTTCGTCGCAGGTGTCGAGAATACCTGTTACTCCTCGAGCGCTTTGGGTGGCCCCAGCACCTCACGCATCACAAACGCGTGCCGCAATTCGCTGCGCGTGAGGTCTCGCTTTCGTTTGGGCGTATCCGTGATGGCGTACGGCTGAGGTGCCGGCGTTTCCTCAACCACGTAAGGATGCTCGTCCGCAGACTTTTCGACTGCATATGGTTGCTGTACCTGACTGTCTTCGACAGCATATGGACTCTCAGCAGGCAATTCCTCCACAAGTGCACGGTGAGCCCTTTCGTCGGTATGTGATTCACCAGCTTCTACCGATTCGAGAGACCGGGCTTCGTCGTCAAGCTCGTAGAGTTGCTCCGCGGGCGGAGGTACTGGCATGGCTTGCTCTTGCAGCATGCCGAGTAGTTCCTCCGCAAGGCTACGTTTTCGCTCAACGGGCGTTTCTGCCGACGTCTGCTTACTGTCCAGAATCTGCCAATCGGCTGGAGGTTTTGGCGGCTCCGGCTCACTGTCATTGCTCTCAACCGTTACCGCTGGTCGAGCGACTTTAAACACAGGCTGCTGAGGCCGCCTGCGCACCGCAGGCGGCACCGGTTTTTTCTTCTTCCTAGTAGCGGAAAGCGCGTAGAAGAGAATGAAGATGACTGCGATTAACAGCTGGCCAATTTCTTCCACGGCCTATCGCTCCCTCGATTCCTCGTCCGAAGCAATGCTGCGGCGCATCGCGGTGTCGCTTTCGATGTTTCTGTAGCGCTGATAGTCCATAACACCAAGACGACCGTTCTTGAACGCATCTGCCATCGCCAACGGAACCTCGGCCTCTGCCTCGACTACCTTTGCTCGCATCGCCTGTGTGCGAGCGCTCATCTCCTGCTCTTCTGCCACTGCCATCGCGCGCCGTTTCTCTGCCTGTGCCTGAGCGATCCGCTTGTCGGCTTCAGCCTGATCGGTCTGGAGCTCAGCACCGATATTCTTTCCGACATCCACATCGGCAATGTCGATCGAGAGAATCTCGTAGGCGGTCCCCGCGTCCAATCCTTTCGACAGCACGGTCTTCGAGATTGCGTCCGGGTTCTCCAGCACAGCCTTGTGACTCTCTGAGGAACCGATGGTGGAGACAATTCCCTCACCGACCCTGGCCAAAATCGTCTCTTCACCCGCACCGCCGACCAACCGATTGATGTTGGCCCGCACAGTGACGCGCGCGATAGCAATCAGCTGAATGCCATCCTTTGCCATGGCGGCAACCTTAGGTGTCTGGATCACCTTGGGATTCACAGAGACCTGGACTGCCTCATGCACATCCCGTCCGGCAAGGTCGATTGCAGCGGCTTTTTGGAACGGAAGCTCGATACCAGCCTTGTCCGCGGAGATGAGCGCGCGCACCACGCGATCAACGCTGCCACCAGCCAGGTAATGAGCTTCCAATTCATTGGTGAGCAGCTGAATCCCCGCTTTTGTCGCTGCGATCAGCGGGCGCACCACGTTCGGCGGACTGACCTTCCTCAGACGCATACCAATTAGGCTGCCCAACCCTAGCCGTACACCAGAAAAACGAGCTTCTATGAACAGGCGAACCGGTATGAAGGAGGCGATTGCGAAAACGACAAAGAGGGCTACGACAAACACGATGACACCCAGCCCAAGGGTCAGATCTTCCATGGGTAAATCCCTTTCTTGCTGTGCTTCTAAGCTACAGGCTCATCGTCAACCGGCTCGACAACGTGCCGGTATCCTTCGGATTGAATGACTCGCACGCTGCTGCCTTTGGCAACGAATCCTACGTCAGATACCACGTCCAACCGTTCATTGCCGAGTTGCGCCGTCCCAGCGGGTCGCAAATCGGTGACGGCTATGCCCACGACACCTACCAGATCATCGCGGATCGGCTCCGCGATATAGCCGGCCGATCGGTCGGTGGCAGCCTGGAGAAAAATCCCGCGACCGCCTGAGCTGGTCGGTAGGTATTTCAGTAGCACAGTTAGAACCACGGCCACGATACTCGCCGAAACCACGAGTATTCCAGAGGCCCGAGCCATATCGCCCCAAGTTGGGATCGCCCCTAACAGCGCCATGAAAGTGGCTACTCCGATACATGTGATCGCGACAATGCCCGCCAGGCCGAAGCCGGGCACCACGAAGATCTCGATGCCCATGGCGACCATACCGACGCCAAGAAGAATGATCTCCTCCCAACCTGCCAGGCCAACTATGAGATGGCTACCAAAGAATGCTGCAAGTGCAATCACACCCGCCAGGCCAGCGATTCCGAACGAGGGTGTCTTGATCTCGATGATGAGGCCGATGGTGCCGAGCGAAAGCAAAATTGGTGCGACCATCGGATTCGAAAGAAACCGTACCAGACCTTCAGCCCAATTGACGGACACCGTAGCAACATTTTCAGAGTCCAAGCCCACCTGTGTGAGCAGGTCTTCCAGGTCGGCAGCCTCTCCCTGAGCCACACCTAGTTCAATCGCCTCTTGGCCGGTCAGCGTGAGCAGCTTACCCTCCTCAACAACACCCTCAATTTCAATCTGTTCGTCTACCATCGCTTCGGCGATGCGCGGATCGAGTCCACGCCTTTCGGCAAGAGCCCGGAACTCGCCTCTCATTGCGGAGACCATTTTTTCGGAAGCTTTTTCTCCGGCTCCCACCACCGGAGTTGCCGCACCTATCGAGGAACCTGGAGTCATAAAGATCGAGTCGGCGGAAAGTGCAATCATCGCACCGGCACTCCAGGCATTGTGACTCACGAGCGCGTAAACTGGGATCTGGCTGGCAGAGACAGCGACAACGATCTTTTGCGCCGCATCTACTCGCCCGCCAAACGTATCAATGTCGAGTACTATTGCCGGCGCGCCTGCCTCGTTGGCCTCCCTGACGCCGCGTCGTACATAGGGGGCAAGCCCTAACTCGATTGTACCGGTTACGACTATGCGCCGAACCGGCTCTCTTTGTGCCGTCACCGGAGCAGCTTGTGACACAACGCAGGCAGCGGCCACCATGATTGGCCAGCGCATCAGTGCAACTCCCTCTGAAGAAGAATCATCCCTTAGAACAAGGTAGGATATCTTCGATACCGGCGGAAGGTGGTGCGGAGCGGGTTTTCTTTTCACTCCCTACATCTCGTACAGCGTTGAGCGATGCTATTGCGGCGATTGCCGATACGCACTAACCTTTTATACAAGAAAAGACTGCGGTGTGCTGAGCCGGGCTAGCGTGGTCCCGCTCGTCCCCTCCCGACGAGTTAACTTGCTGGGCAGCAAGGCGCTCAACACATCGCAGTTTTTTTCTTGTCCAAAATCGCTTCACTGCAATTCTCACACCATCCATGTCGTACAGGCGCAAGTAGTTGTCAGACAAACATATAGACTAATCACACAGCCCCACGAGTCGAAAATAGTGACCGGATACGCGCCACCGTGTTCCCATTTTCGGACACGGTGTGTTCGGATTCTCGAGCTCAGTTCACACACACATCGCAGCCTGAACACCGGCTAAGCCGCTCGCCAAGGTACGCGAGCAACATGCGGCGTCTGCAACGCCGGGTGTAAACGTAGCCACGCATCAAATTCAGCCCGAGTTTCTTCGCCTTCCACAATCCGGTCGCAGTTTCGCTTTCGGGGCGCTTTCCTTTGACTCCAGCCATCCGCGCCGCAAGCACGAGATCACCTTTCGTCCAGAGCATCTCGCATCGAGATAGCTCACCGTCTCGGCCAGCCCGGCCCGCTTCCTGGAAGTACGCTTCGGGACGTGCAGGAACACCCAGGTGTATCACGAGCCTCACGTCGGGCTTGTCGATACCCATCCCGAAAGCGTTCGTGGCAACCATCACTTTGATGCGGCCGTCCAAGAACCGCGTCAGTAGCGCTCGTCTCGCTGATGACGGCAAGCCCGCGTGGTAAGGTGCCGCCTCGAAGCCCCACCGCCTGAGCAAGGAAGCCACGCCGTCAGTGCGGTCGCGCGTAGGCACGTAGATTATTGCCGTTCCTGACGCCTTTCGCACCAGTTTCGCAGCTTCTCGCACTCGGTCACCGTCCCTCAAGAATTGCCGGGCCGAGAAGAACAAGTTGGGGCGGTCAAACGATTGAGCCACTCTCACCGGTCGCTTCAAGTCGAGCACCCGGACTATGTCCAAACGGGTCGCCGGTGTCGCGGTTGCTGTCACTGCCATGGTAGGGGGACAACTCACGTCTCGCCTGAACGCACCGAGGGTGCGGAAGTGGGGACGGAAGTCATGTCCCCACTCGCTGATGCAGTGCGCTTCATCAACAGCCAAGAAGGACACGTTCAGCCGAGGAAAATCCGCCACCAAACGCCTCACACGCTCCGGAGCAACATAGAGCAGTTTGAGACGACCACCTCGGATTTCTTCGTGCACGGCACGCTGAGCCTCCGGTTTCTGAGCGCTACTGAGGTACGCCGCGGCTACTCCTCGCCTCTGCAGTGCTCCCACCTGATCCTGCATGAGGGAAATGAGCGGCGACACAACTAGGGTCAATCCCGGCAACACGAGTGCAGGCACCTGGAAGCAGAGCGACTTTCCACCTCCTGTTGGCAGTACCGCCAGGCAATCGCGTCCCCTCAACGCGGACAGAATGGTTTTGCGCTGATGATAGCGGAAGTCGTGGTACTGCCAGAAAGACTGGAGGACGGCTCTAGCCTCTGGTAAGCCAGGCTTGCTCGCACCCAAGTCAGCTCTGCTTCTCTGAGTTGTTTCCATCTGGTGCACATGCCCTCGCATCGTTGTACGAATATCTCAGACACGTGCTGTTTGTCACTCACCAATTTACTGCATTGAGTACCGAAAAAAGGCAGGCATTGTTGCCTGGGGAGTAGAGGTCGACGGATCGGCCTTCACACACTATAGTAGTTGCGTAATTCACTCTGAGATGCCGGACGATATTTGCCGACATCAACTCGCACCCAAAGGTCCCGTAATGCGGAATGTCCGACAGATGTTCGAGCTCGAGCCGCTCTCACATGGCCTCCAGCTGTCGCCCCGATTTTGGATCTACTCCGCAACTGCATATCTCCTGCCGGTCGTGGTTCAAGTAGCGCTCCCAGAGGACCCAGCACTGACTGACGAGTTAGTATGGCTCGTGACTCTGTCCCCGGCGTTTTTGTTGTCGCTGCACTACGGCCTTCGAGGTGCGTTCGCAGCACTGATCATGGGTACGTCTTTGTTCCTGGTCGTTCAGTTCGTCGTTGCGGTGAATTTCACACCAGACGACTGGCGGATCACGACTCCTATCTATATCGCATATGGCGCGATTACGATCAGTGTTGGCTGGCTGTCAGAGAAGCTTCACGCTTACTACAGGCTAGCATTACGCAACGAGCGCATGGCCGCTATCGGACAGTTGGCAGTGACTATAAACCACCGTGCAAACAACGCATTGGCGGCGATCGTGGCTGACAGCGACCTCCTGCTCGCTGATAGCGATCGGTTTGAATCAGCGCATAACCGGTCGTTGGAGAGGATCAACGAATCTGCGCTTCGAATTGCACGTGACGTACGCAAGATCGCAAAGCTTCGGGACGCACCCGTAGTGTCATACGGTGGGGATGTGTTGATGGTTGATCTCGACAAAGCAAAGGAACGAAGTATCGAGATGCTTGCCTTGAACGACGATATCGAGGCCTAATCAGGGATACGTCGGCACAATCAAATCGGCAATCATAGGGCGATGATCTGAGCCGAAATCGGGTCCGACAAAAGCGCGCTCTACATGCACGCCTTCGCCCGCGAGAACGTGATCGATGCGTGCTCTGATCCAACCATTGAACCGCGTGAAGCCAAAGCCAAAGCCCGCATGTGAGAATGCGTTGAGCATGTCACCCCAGTTGCTTGTGTAGATGACGCTTTCCACTGGCAGATTGAAATCCCCCAGAACCACGATTGCACCGCTGTCAGCATCCACCAATCCCCGCGCCTGGCGGCTTTCGATATCCCGAATCAGTGACTTTGACTGGAGCTTTCCAAACCCCTCCGAAAGATTACCTTCTCGCACCGGCTCAAGGCCGGCACGCGGGGTATCTAGGTGGAGGTTGGTCAGGTGAAGCTCTCGACCACCAAGATCGATGGTGTATTCGATGACCATTCCTGCACCCCTGGCCGCAACGATATTCTCGCGATCGAGTTGCCTGGTATTGCCTATGGGATATCGACTCACCAAACAGAGCCCTTCTCGGACATCTGTATACCAAGCAACTTCGGGAAGCGCACGGGTGGCAGCAGCCAGGGCACTACCACACTCCTGGAAACCAATGATATCGGCGCGCGTCTCCTCGATCATCCACGGCAGCGACGTGTTTAGGTCGTCACCTCCCGCGACATTGTAGGAGACGACCCTGAGAGGTGTGCCAGCCGCATCCCCATCAAACCAACTCCGCCATCCGACCCGAAACCCCATCAGCGGGCCCACCACAAGCGCACCCGCAACGGCGACGGGAACAAGTAGATACGGTTTCACTCGTATCGAAGCGAGCGCCAAGGCAAGTACCGGAACCAACAGCACCCATCGAGGTCCGAACAGCAAGACGGTCATCGGCCCCCATCGATCGCCCAGCCGCCACAGCCCCAGCGACAACATCGCCAACGCTGCCAGGTACACCCAGGCTCCGCATACCATCACTCGTTCGAACGTCGTGACTCCAGAGGACCGATAGATGCCAATCAATAGACCGAGTATACGTCTGAGGCGAGTCGGGTCTACCGACGATCTGCAATTTGGACAACGCGCCGAGGCCCAAAAACGCTTTGTGTGTAGACGTACTTTATGCTGTTTCGTTGAGCACGGTACTATCACCTGCAGCCGATGTCTCGTCATTGTTTCAGCGTCCCGGCGGTGGGACCAGCCTCGTATACTCGATCATCCCTCTACCATTTTTCATTCGCCCGAGGCCACCCGCACTGCAACGATGGCTCGGTAGGGGCTATCATCAGACTCAATGAAACCGTCATTCGCTGCGGCTAGCAAGCCACTGATCCTCCGATTGGTGTTTTTTGTTTACCTGGCCACCGTACTTGGTGCGACACTCGCACCGCTCTCCGGCGATGCATATGACGCTGTGTCAGGGCTCGACAAGCTCGTCCACGTCGCTCTTTTCGGAGGCGTTGCATCTCTCCTCTGCTGGAATCTCAGTACTTTGACCGCGCGCTCAGCCACAGGTGTGTTCGCAGTCACGACAGCGTTTGCTGCAGCCATCGAGGTCGTGCAAGGCAGGCTGTGGTACCGGAGTGGGGATTTGTGGGACCTCCTTGCCGGCGCCCTGGGGGCGCTGCTCGGAATCGTTTTCGGCTATCTCGTAATGCGCGTCTGGCTACGATTGCGAAAAGATCCTTCCTAGGAAGCGAAGCAGTTCACTTTCCCCAGTCGTCGGGGATCCTCACGGCAGTTACCAGGCCACGCGCGCATTCGTTACCTCCACCGAACAAAGAGATAGCCACGATGACCTTTCTGCCCTTCAGCTCCTGGACTCGTGCCCTCAGTTCGAGCACGCCTTCGATGGGAGTGGGCCTAAGGTACTCTACGTTCAACGACGCGGTCACGTAGCGCAGCCGGGGTTCGGTATCCATTCCCCTACCCTCCTGGCGATACCCAGCTGCCGCGGCCGTGCCGGTGCCGTGACAGTCTATGAGCGATGCAATCAAGCCACCGTAGACATAACCCGGAATCGCAGTGTGGAAGTGCTTGGGGCGGAATCTGGCGACAGCTTCCTCACCATCCCAGCGACTCTGAATACGCAAGCCGTGTTCGTTGAGTTGACCGCAGCCGTAACAGTGGTTCATGTCGTCGTCGTAATAGTCCTGAAAGCACTTCTCTTCCTTGACCGTCATCTCAGATCCTTCTTGCGTTAGCCGCTTTTCAATAGATGCCCAAATCCTGACCCGAGACTACCGTGCCGTCGAACCGGGCAGTCACCTCCGCCACCAAGTCCTCGTCCGTCGTTCCCCAGTGGAGCTGATGATATAAAACAAGAAGGTCAGGCCGTGCGCGGGCCGCTAAGTCAGCTAGCTCTACCGTCGACGTGTGCGAATCGCCATGATATCGTTGCCAGACGGGATCGCGCCGTTCGAATCCGACCTGCGAATAGACTTCGTGCACCAAAACGCCACAGCCATTGCAGGCCTCCACGACAGCGTCGCTTGGCGTAGCATCGCCGGATAGAACAACCACGCGGTCGGCAGACTCAAACCTATAGCCGAATGAATGCGGCCAGTCTCCATGGTGTACGGGGATTGCAGTCACCTTTACGTTCTCATCTTCGAACACAACTCCCGGCGCGATTTCAAACACATCAACCAAATACCCACGTTCGTTGGCCGGCTCGAGGCCCTCCAATCGGACCTGAATATCATCGCTGTACGCAGCCAAGATGTGCTCGACCATCTGCTTTGATCCTACGGGGCCGAACAGTTGGAGCGGCGTTTCCCTCTCCAGCACCCATGGAGTGAAGATGATGTCGGGCAGGCCGACTGTGTGATCAGAGTGCAGATGCGTTAGAAAAAGGTGGCGCAGATTGCGCACCGCGAGCGGCAAAACACCGGCCTGCGCAGCAGCAGCAGCGCGCCGCACGATACCGGCACCGGCGTCTACGAGGTAAGCAGTCCCATTTGCGACCACCGCAACGGCGGGACCCGATCGTTCAGGGTCCGCGTTGGGCGTGCCTGTCCCAAGTAGAACGACATGAGTGCCGGTCGAGTAGTCAGCAACGGGAGTACCGACCTCGTCGTCCACTGCGGGACTGCACGCCGGCAGGCACAGCGACAACACAACCACCGCGGCGCGGGGAATTCGACGGAATCGCTTCCGCAAGTTAACCCCCCGTCGTTGCTACCGACGGTATGGTCCCGGGCTCCGCCGTGAAGCTCCCATTCACGGTAACCTCTAGGACGTTTTCGATATCGGGGCCATCACCGAAATCCAGGGTCGCAGAAAAAGAAAACGTCCCCTCGACCATATCTGACGACGACGCTGTAATGTTGAGGGTTCCCACATCCGACAGAAAGATGCCTAGCGTTGCAGGGTCACGACCCAGCCAGTACGCTCCGCCGATGTCATCTGCCTGCAACCCGTCGGCAGTGGCATCCACTATCGTGTGTGCACCCACTCCGACTGGAGTGTCGCTCGCTTCCCGTGAGAACCCAATCATGTCGTAATCCTGTGCCAGGAACACTCCGTCGATGAGGAATATCATCCAGCGATCTACTCCACCTTCACTCGAGACCCCGAATATTGCTTCACCAGACAGTTCCTCGGTCATATCACCACCGATCGTGGCTGTGAAGCCCGCGTTACCAGGAACCGTTGATTCGCCGCATCCAAATGCCAAAATGCCTGCGATCAATGGAGCGGTGATTGCACCTAGTTTTCGCACTCTCGACCTACCTTACTTTTTCAAGAACTTGCCGACGGATTCCTTGAAATCCGGCGTCGCTCTGGCCACGGCGTTTACTTTGGCACCCAAAGCGATGCCCTCCTCAAAGCTCCGGCCGTCCAACTCGTACAGTTGTCGTTTGATCAAGGCCATCGCCGACGGGCTGGACGACGCTAGGGAATGAAGCAAGGCATCAACGGACTCCTCGAAACCTTTTTCTGGCAGTACCCGTGACACCAGGCCGATCTGCGCCGCCTCCGATGCCGACAACAACCTTCCAGTTCCCACGAGGTCGAAAGCCACTTTCTCTCCTACGGATCTGCGCAGCATCGCCATCACCATCGCGGGCACAAAACCCCGCTTCACCTCTGGGTATCCAAAAGATGCGTCTTCGTGGGCAAGTACTATGTCGCATGCCGATGCAAACCCGCAGCCGCCGGCAAGAGCCCTACCGGTAACCACTGCGACCACAGCCTTGGGGAGGTTACGAATCTTTATGAATACATCACCCAATTGCTGTGCCTGTGCCGCGTTTTTTTCAGGTGAACGATCCACTGAATCCAAGAGCTCCGCCAAATCTGCACCGGCACAGAAGTCCTTTCCTGCACCGAAGATTGCCACCGCACGTACATCTGCATCCATCTCTGAGCGCTCCAGCGCCTCGTGAAATGCGGCCACGGTATCCGAATTGAGAGCGTTACGTTTCTCCGGTCGATTCATGGTCAACCGCAAAACACCGTTCTTCAGTTCGGCGAGTACAGTATTCGACGTCATCTATCATTCGCTTTCTCTGGCGCCACTACTCCCCTTCTGATTGAGGGCGGACCCACGGGAAGACGCGCAGCAACTTCAACGAGCGGCAGAAGATCGAGGCGGGTGTCAAGCAAGGCCCCGGCCAAATCGAAATCAATGCGTCGTCGTGCGGAAGGTTCCAGAATCACTCCGGCCCTTTCATTTCCGTCAGGAAGTGCAAGGCTCAGTGCGTCCGGTAGCAGGAAAATGACCTCGAGTTCTGCCGTCCATGGTGAGCGTACACCTCCGTGCGCAAATGCAGGTAGCAACTCCACGTAGAGTTTGCCAGAGTGCTCCAACGATGTCAGTTCGACTATCTGCTTGGCGCCTGAGTATATCAACGGTCCATCACTCACGCGGGTCCCGCGGCTGTCAGAAACTGTGACACCAAAGCCCGTGATCCGGTTCCACAGCGATACAGGCAATGAAACCTTGATTTGCAGACGATCCGCCCATTGGGGTGGCACCAACTGCAAAGATCTAGGCATGGAGCCCAATCCATCTACCGACAAAAGTGACACAGCACCAATCAGATCTGCAGACACAATCGCGCGAGCACGCTCGTGACCCAGGTTGCGGACCGTTGCTACTGCTCCGTCGCTAACGGTTTCGACAACGACATCAGGTAGCGCCACCTTAAGCCAGAATTCTACGTCATCCGTTGGCGGCGCCAGCACAACCGCTTCATAGACACCCTGTACGAGTTCGTCCGCGGCAGCTGTGATGGTTACCGCAGAACTCCGGTGGCCGCCAACTGTTCGTTCTGCGCGACCGCGGAAGGGTTTGCCGTCCGGCTCGAACAGGTAGAGTGTTGCTTTGGATGATGGATCGGTTAGCCCCAGCTCGACCTCGAGACCGCCTGCGCCATCGGGTACTTCAAAGAAGTGCCGATGCGTTGACCCGGGCTCCAACTTGTGTTTGTACGCTATGGGCGCGAGACCATGGGGCACAACAACCGTATTCAGCAATTCGAACAGCGCGCCTGCGGCCGTGTCTGTGGCGGAGCTCCCCGTTACGGTACCGACGTACAACCCCGGTTTCCGAAGTTTGGACGGATCGTACTTCAGTTCGATGGTGACGGGTCCACCGCGCGGTTCCACAACCGAAGGAGCGCTGATCCAGTCGACGTTTGGTCGCATCAACAGCCGTGCGGCGGGCTGCCCACCTACCGACTGCACCACAAACTGCTGCACGGTGTCGGCGGCCGAGGCCAGCCCTGATCGCCGATAGGCGGCTGAGTGGTGTTGCGATTCGTCTCCTGCCTCAACGGCAATCACGGTGTAGATCCCTGCCTGATGTCCGGCTACCAACCAATTGAAGGCGGCACTCACATCAGGCACTCCTGCCCCCATATCAAGCTCTGTGATATTCGTCGGCCGCATTGCCGAGTTTTTCAACGCGCGCGCGATGTCGACCGCGCGTGCAGAGCTGTTTCGTGCATGCACCGACGAAAGGAGAAGCGCAGCCGCCCCAGCAACCTGAGGAGCCGCCTGACTGGTGCCTTCCAACACCTCCTTCCCTGAGTGCCACGGTGGCACGACCGAGAAAGCTTTCCCGGGTGCACAGAGGTCCGGTTTCGCCACCTCCCCACCTCTAGCACTCCATGACGACACCACTGTTTTCTGTTTGAACGTGCCCGGACCCGGGCTGTGCGCGAACACCGATGGAGAAAGTGCACATACCGACAACGCCTGTTGGGCCGAACCCGGAAAGCCAATGCTCGAGAGACCGGGGCCCTCGTTACCCGCAGAGACGACGAACAAGACGTTTGGGTGCTCGAACGTGAACTCATTGATCAGTGAATCGATCAAGGCCGCACCTTCGACTTCATTTCCGATTCCGTGACTCATGTTGATCACGAGTGTCATGTCGAGCCGGTCGGCGAAATCGACCGCGAAACTCATGGCCTCCAGGACGCTGCCACCAACCGAGATGCCACCACGCGAGTTGTCGGCGATCTTTAGGCCCAGCACCTGCGCGCCCGGAGCGACCCCGTCAAAACCCGCGATGCCGAACAGGTCATGCCCCGCTGCAATACCTGCGACGTGCGTACCATGTCCTGAGTTGTCGAAGCAGAAATCGAGGACTGGCTCCTCCGCGTCGCTTTCCAGGTTCACTGCAATTGATAGCGGGCTGGACCCGTTCCCGTCCGGCGAGCTCACATACGTGAGGGTTTCTCGTGTTTGAGCATAATCGCGTACGAATCTCTCGCCATCGAGAGATCGATCGCCATCGGTGTCAGTGATAACGGCCCAACCGTCACTCAGTCGTAAGACAACGACGGGAAACTCATCTGACGTTGTCCCGTTACCGTTAACATCCGCTGCCTCGGAAGGGCCAAGTTTCTCTTCTCTGAATACGCCAGCGAAAACGGGAGCACGCGCAAGGTCGATCACGCGCCGCATACCCGAGATGGTCTGGCCTGCCACGACTGCGGTGTCATCGTGAACATCGTGCAGCTGTTCCAGACGTATGCGTCCTTCGCCTGAAAAATCACGGATGTCAAGTAGCTTGGGATCGCCCGTTGATGTGCGTACCAAACCGGGCACTCCCGGATCTATACCGTTGTCGAGAATCGCAATGACCACTCCACGCCCGTCGTATTCCGGGTAGTTCAACCGGAATGAGTCGATACCAAGCGAGCGCAGCGGCAGCAAACCAGCCAGCATCGCAACGCGGGGAGGAATCATTGGTTTGCGGGGCGTCCAAGCGGCAGGCTCGGTTGAGGCCGCGCCAACCGAGTCGTTCGGTGGCACGGATTCCCGCGTGATCGGATCACCGGACGAAGACGTGACAGGTGCGCACGCGAAAAGGGTGGACGCACTTAAGACGGCAAGTGTCCACCGTCTCATTCGGAAACCTTGGGCGGCCTCACCTTGGGCATAATTTGTCGGCCCACTGTCTCAGGAATTACGGCTCTCGAACCACGCCGTTACATAGTCGATGATATCCTGCGTTGATGTGCCTGGCCCGAACATCCTCGCGATCCCCTGCTGCTCGAGCAAACGCATATCGTCTTCAGGGATTATGCCGCCGCCTATAACGAGCACATCGTCTCTTCCCTGCTCCGCAAGCAATGCCTTCACCCGCGGGAAGAGTGTCATGTGAGCCCCTGAAAGGATCGAGAGGCCTACGACGTCAACGTCCTCTTGCACTGCCGCGGCAACTATCATCTCGGGAGTTTGGTGAAGGCCCGTATATACTACCTCCAGGCCGGCATCCCTGAGGCCTGCGGCAACTACCTTAGCACCCCGGTCGTGACCGTCGAGCCCCGGTTTGCCGACCAAGATTCTGATTCGCTGGGATCCCTGTCCCAACAAATCTTCCATTTCTGTAGTCACCATATCAGGCCCCAGTGAAACGGAGCAAGGCAGCCAAACAGTCGAACGCCGACCGCGCTTCCTTGTTCTCGATGACATTGACGTGGCAGCCCTGATGCAGAGCCTCTTCGATTGCTTCGTCGATGATATCGGGCAAACCCAAAGCTCCACCTTCATCGCTACAGGTGCCTTCAACGATTGTCAGTCGACCAGAGTCCCTGCACCTGAACCCTCCCAACGCCGCTGTCGGATCCACGAGCAGTGTACGTACTTGGCCGATCGAGAGCGCTCGCAGCGTCTCTTCGACGCCCGACACAGCCCAACCTGTGCCAAGGCCTCCCTTGAGCTTCGCTATGTGCTGCTCTTCCCAGTCACGTTCTGATTCACGCCTCACCGTAAGGACCGCGTCCATGATTTCCGGCGGCGTGGCGGATTTGGGATTCAGCTTGGTCGTTCCCAGAAGGTCATTGCGCACATACGGATGAAGATGAGGTATCAGCGCGTTTGTTTCCGTTCCGTTCCCACCCACAACAACGCCGCGCGCTCCTTCACCCTGGCTCAAGTCGAGCAGCCGCTCCGCAACATCAGCGTAGTGGCGGTCCTTTTCCTTTTGCATGCGCCGATTGAAATTGTGTTCGCCGGCGCCGGCGACGCTGCCCCCGTGTCCGGCACCCGCTCTCGTACCGTGAAACCTGTTGGCACGCGTTGTAGCCCCGGGAGTACGCCCAGTGAGCTCCTGCACGCCGAACGCGGTTACGCGAAAGAACCTCGCGCTCGTCCGATCACATATCGCACAGTGCACCAATCCAAACTCGTCGTGCAGCGCCACGAGCTCACGCACCAACGGCGAGCGATCTACCACTAGCCGCGATCTGAAAACATGCGGCAGTGGCACAGCTTCGAATAGTCCGAGGGGCTCGCACGCAAATATTGCTATACCACGCCCCATCGGCAGATGCGTCGAATCGTCGAGGTATTCTCGAATTCGGTTCAGGTCTCTATCAACCGTATCACGTTCGGTACGTGAAAGCCCAAGATCTTCCAGGGCATTCATCCGTTGTTTGATGCGATTCTTCAGCTTGATCTGGTATTTGCCACGAGTTCTATCGCGAGGCTCTAGCTTCAAATAGCACGAGACAACCCAATGTTCAGTCGTGCCTACACTGGCAAACCTGTCCATCAACGCTTTCAGTGTGGGAGGTCCACCCAGCTCCTTTGTTTCAACCATCCGTATCCAACCTTCTTGTCAAAACGGTTCAGAAGAAGACGGGCTCACGGTAGGCACCGTAAACCCTCTCCAATGCATGTCTAATCTCAAACAGGGTGCAGAATTCCCGTGCGCAATCGAGCATCGGGGGAATGACGTTTTCCCCTCGGTCCGCCGCATCGTGTAACGCTTCCAGACTCTTCTCGACCAGAGCGGCATTACGCCGTGATCTCAGTTCGCGGAGGCGATCCCTCTGAGTTGCGTCTGCCGCTTCGCTCACCTTGAGAATTTCGAGTTCGCGCTCATCCGTGTCGGTGAATTCGTTTACGCCCACCACTATTCTGCGATGTTGCTCCACCTCGTGCTGAAAGCGGAGAGCACTCTGAGCAATCTGCCGTTGAAACCATCCTGTTTCGATCCCGCTCACTACTCCGCCGACCTGTTCTATCTGCGAGAAAAGGTCTTCTGCCTCCTGCTCCATCTTGTTGGTGAGAGACTCAACGTAATATGATCCCGCAAGTGGGTCTGCGACGTTCGCCACACCCGTCTCGTAGGCCAAAACTTGTTGCGTTCGAAGTGCGAGCTTCACAGCGTCTTCGGTCGGTAGCGCCAGTGTCTCATCCAAAGAATTCGTGTGTAAGGACTGAGTACCCGCTAGGGCAGCCGCCATCGCCTGATATGCTACCCTGACCACGTTGTTCATCGGCTGCTGAGCCGTGAGCGATACTCCGGCGGTTTGACAGTGAAATCGCATCATGAGCGACTTGGGGTTCCGAGCTCCGTAACGATCTCTCATGTGTCTCGCCCAGATACGCCGTGCAGCCCGCATCTTGGCGATTTCTTCGAAGAAATCGTTGTGGACATCCCAGAAGAATGACAAACGAGGCGCAAATGCGTCTACATCGAGTCCGGTGGCCGTAGCGCTCTCGACGTATTCGAGGCCATTGGCCAATGTGAACGCCAACTCCTGCACTGCGGTAGCACCGGCCTCTCGAATATGGTAGCCGGAGATCGATATCGTGTTCCACTGCGGTGTGTGCTCGGTGGCCCACTCGAATAGATCTACTATGACCTTGACCGAGGGCTTGACGGGGTACAGCCAAGCATGTTGGGCCATGTACTCCTTCAGGATGTCGTTTTGAACCGTACCTCGCAGAGTCGATATGTCGACACCTTGGCGTTCGGCCGCGGCAACGTAGAAGCAGAACAGCATTGCCGCGGGGCCATTGATGGTCATCGATGTCGAGATCTCTCCGAGCGGAATGCCGTCGAACAACATCTCCATATCGGCAAGGGAGGAGATGGCGACCCCACACTTCCCCACCTCACCTTCGGCCTGCGGGCTATCTGAGTCATAGCCCATTAGCGTCGGGAAATCAAATGCGACGGACAATCCCGTTTGGCCTCGCTCGAGGAGGAACTTGTACCGTTGGTTCGTATCCTCCGCAGTTCCGAACCCAGAGAACTGTCGCATCGTCCAGAGGCGTCCACGATACATTGTGGGGTGCACACCTCTCGTGTACGGGAAGCTGCCGGGATATCCCAATTCAGCGTCAGCATCGAATCCATCGAGATCCGCAGGGGTGTACAACGGTTCGACCTCCGCCGAACTCTGACTAACGAAGTCTATTTTGCGTTTGGAGCCTCGCTCGTACTCCTCACGCCACGCATTGTATGCGTTGTCATCGGTCATTTTTGTTCTCACCTTGCATCAGACAATCTACGATCTCGTGAGCCAGCTTGTGTGGGCTCTTGGATCCTTCAACTATCTCGTCCATCCCTGCTGACAACACTTTCTCACCGCCACACCTCTGCCATACCATATCATCCAGCAATCGGCCCACCACTTCACGTGTGTGTCTCTCCAACCGGTCACGGCGCCGGTTTCCCAGCTTGCCTGTATTTCTAAGAAAATCCCAGTGCGCATCGAACGCATCTAAAAGGTCGTCGATGCCCTCGCTCCTGGTGGCTACCGTCAAAAGCGTCCTCGGCTCCCACTCTGCTTCGGATTTCGCAGGCTCGGTTGCTTCACCCGTCTGGCTGGGAGAATGGTGAGGGGCAATGTCTCGATAGGCATTCCCCTTACGCAACCCCAGCATCACCTGCACTTCCTGAATCAGTCGGTCACCACCTGGCCGATCGGCTTTGTTCACAACGTACAAGTCTGCGATTTCCATGACCCCGGCCTTGAGGACCTGAATACCATCGCCAGACTCAGGCACCAACACCAGTGTTGCCGTGTCAGCACTGGCTGCGATCGCCAGCTCGGACTGTCCAACTCCCACGGTCTCGATGATAATGCGATCGAATCCGAAGGCATCCAGCAAGTCACATACTTCCAGAGTCGTAGTTGCGAGTCCGCCGGTTGCACCTCGCGCTGCCATCGACCTGATGAAGACTCCCGGATCGAGGGTGGCGGACTCCATCCGGATACGATCGCCGAGCAGCGCTCCACCGCTGAACGGGCTGGTTGGATCGACCGCGACGACGGCTACCGTGTGGCCCCGTTTGCGATATCCATTTATCAGGCATTCAGCGAGCGTAGACTTTCCAGCCCCAGGAGGTCCAGTGATACCGACTCTGTGTGCTTTTCCAAGGTCCGGATGAAGCGCCGACAGGAGTTCCTCATAGCCAGCCCGTGCGTTCTCAACGAGCGAGATCGCCTTGGCAAGTGCGGGTGTCTTGCCTGCCCGCATGCCCTCTAGCAGCCCCTCAATCTTCACAGATGTAAGTTCGCGAAATACTGTGGGGCACCGCAACCCGCGTCACAGACGCGGGAGCAGCATTGCAGCCGCGAGTCCAAGCAGTAGGAAGAACCCAACGAAGTCGGTGAGTGCCGTGACGAATACCGAACTCGCGATCGCCGGATCAACACCTAACTTCTGCAGCAGGAGCGGGATTGCCGCGCCCGCTGTAGTGGCAAGGATTAGAGTGCCCCACATTGCGAGCATGAGCACCAGGGCCACTATCCACCCGTACCCGAGCGCAAGCGGCACCACCGCGACTGCAATGCCAAGTAGCATGCCGTTCAAGAGGCCGACCGCGAGTTCCTTCAGAACGACGCCCAAAGCCTTGCCCTGCGGGATTCCACCGACCGCAATCCTCCGAACCGTGACGGCCAACGCCTGGGTACCCGCATTTCCACCCATGGCCGCAATGATTGGCATTACAAACGCTAGCGCCCACATCTGGTCGATAGTATCTGCGAACAACAAGACCACCGTGGCCGCTGCAGCGGCGGTCATCATGTTGAGCGTCAGCCAGGGAAGTCGGTTCCGAACCGCCTGATGCCACTCACCCGCCAATTGCTCCTCGGCAATGGCGCCACCAAACTTGAGGATGTCTTCGGTGGCCTCCGCTTCGACCACGTCCATCACGTCGTCGAACGTGACCCGTCCGATCAGCTTTCCTTCGCTGTTGACCACAGGAAGCGAAGGCACGTTGTAACGGGCCATCAACCGCGCGACGGCCTCCTGGTCGAGATCAGGCGTAACGGTGGCAAGCAAGGGTTCCATGATGTCTGCAATACGAACATCCGGCTTCGCAATCACTATGCGCTGTAGAGGCACCATCCCGACGAGGCGGTGAACCCGGTCCACACAGAATATCTGATAGAAATCCTCGATCTCCTCGGCCTGACTCCTGATTTCTTCAATTGCAGTCGCCGCGGTTGCGTCTTCACTGACAGCAACGACCGCTGCTGTCATCCGGCCGCCCGCGGTCTCCTCGTCGTATATGAGCAGGCGTTCGATATCGGCCCTATCGGCCACACTGGAGAGAATGCGCCCCGCTTGCTCGGCCGGCAGTTCTGAGATCAGATCGGCAGCGTCATCATCCTCGAGTTCTTCGAGAATATCTGCAGCTTCTTCCGGATGCAGCGCGGCGAGGAGCTCCTCGGGGTGTTCCTCCTCCTCCATCTCGGCGAGTGCGTCGGAGACAACGTCAGGTGGCAGTGATTTGACCAGCCGGAGCTGTACGTCATCTTCGAGCGAAGCCAGGATGTCGGACAAGTCCGACGGATGCAGTTTTCTCGCGCGCGCTAGGAAGCGACTCACATCACCGGCTTCGGCCAGCTGCCGCAGCTCTTCCTGATACTCGAGCGCTTCGTTCACTTGAGTTGGTCTTTTTTCCACTCGCGAGAGTCCTTGAGTAGCCGTTCCAGATCCAAGCCAGGCCGTGACACACTCATAGCGTCAGACGGACTGACCGCACCACCAGATACGATGAGCTTCATCGCTTCGTCCACAGGTGTATCAATCGCAATGACCCGACTTCTGGGCACGATAAGCATAAACCCGGATGTTGGATTTGGCGTAGTGGGAACGAATACATTTACGCAGGGTTCGCCAACCCATTTGGACATTTCTGACGCTTCTTCGTTGGTCACAAACGCCACCGCCCAAAGACCTTCAGTCGGGTAGGGTACAAGCACGGCCCTTCGGAACAACTTCCTGCGACTCCCGACGACCGTCTGTACTATCTGGCTCACCGCGTTGTAAATGCGGCCCGTTAGCGGAAAGCGCGAGAGCGCTCGGTTCCACCACCGTAATAGCTGCCGACCAGCCGCCAGATGGACTATCCACCCAACCAAAACCAGAAGTACGAAAAGCAACACCAGGCCGAGACCCGGTATCCGGAAGCCCAGCGCCGTTCGAAGAGGGATCCCGAGGATTGAGTCGATGCGTTGAAACAGCCACACGAGCACGAACGCGGTGAAGCCGACCGGTGCGATCACGACTAGCCCCACGAGGAAGTACTTCCGCAACATGCGCAACGGCGCGCGGCGTGTATCGATAATCGGTGTACCCGGCTGCGTCATCGTTGGCCTGCTGTGTCGAGGTGGACCACCACCACGGTTGCGCGCCGAACTGTCACACGTTCGACCCTGGTTGGCGTGGCCGCGACTACGTCGAACTCGAGTCCCGCCAACTCGAATCGTTCCCCGGATGTCGGAATCCGACCCACTGCGCTGGAGAGGAGTCCCCCGACCGTCTCTGCACGTCCGGGAATCGTAATGCCGAATTGCTGAGCGATATCAGCTACCGGAGTCGACCCGACAACCTCGACGACTGTCGGTTGCGTACCAGTGTCTGTGGCGTTCGCCTGCGCGGTTTCGAACGTCTCGTCGACAAGGTCGGTAAGCAAATCGTTTAGCGTCACTATGCCCGCCGTTCCACCGAACTCGTCGAGTACGACTGCCACCTGCCTTCGCTCACGCTGCATCTCGAATAACAGATCAGCACACGGTCTTGTCATGGGAACCAAGGTAACCGGTCGCAACGGCAGCTGTGCTCCGGGAGACAATTTCAACAGGTCAAATGCGTAGTACATCCCAATGATGTTGTCGAGAGATTCGGAAAAGACAGGCAGTCTGGAGAATCCCGACTCGACGAATGTCGCGCAGATTTCGGCGAAGGGGGAGTTGTCAGCCACTGCAATAACTTCAGTTCGCGGCGTCAAAACCTCACGGACCTGCCGCTCTACAAACTCCAGGACACCTGATACCAGCGAAAGGTCGTCAGAACCTCCCGCCTCTCCAACGGTCCTCTGAGCCTGCAAGCGAGTCAGGTCGACCCTAGGCCGGACCGAGGACCCATGCGGCAGCACTGGTGCAAACACTGGAGCGAGTCTGTTGATCAGCGGCATCGTCGCCTTGATGGTCGCTTCTGGCCATCTCCGACCAAGCACGCTGGGAAGTGAATGGAGAGCTGCGGTAACCGGCGGCATCACAAGAAGCACAATCGAAACCACCATCGCCACCGGTGTCATTCCGTCCAGCACTGCTGCTAGTCCGATCCCCGCCAAGACCGTGCCGGCCGCCGCGATGCCAAGTGCGGTGCCCACCATTCGCGAAGGGGCTGAAAGCAGAGCACGAGCGGCTTTCGAACCGCTCTCCCGCCCGGTGATCCACCGGTACAATTCAACTTGGTTTGCCGCTGCGCACGCAATTACCGTCGTCATACCGATCGCGCCCACACAGAGACCACCAAAGAGCAGTAGCCATCCAGTCATAAAGAATCCTCCTGGACAGCGTCAGCCTGGGGAACCGGTGTCATTCGTTCGAAGTAAACGCGTCGGATTCTCCGCCGTACGATTCTCTCGACCACCACACGGAACTCTCCAACCCGCAACTCCTCACCCGGACTCGGCACGCGACCGAGTTCCGAGTATACCAAACCGCCAACGGTTGTCACATCTTCGCGCTCGAGAGTGACACCGAGTAGCTCGGACAGGTCGTCGAGTGGAAGTCGACCGTCTACCCAAAATCGATTTTCGCCCTCCTGCTCTACGGCAGGCTCGACATCCGTTTCGTATTCTCCGTGGATCTCTCCTACAATCTCCTCCAGCACGTCTTCCAGCGTGATCAACCCCGACGTACCTCCGAACTCGTCCACTACAACTGCCAGCCCAGACCGGGAGAGCTGGAAATCCCTCAATTGCGCGGTGAGCACCTTAGTCTCCGGCACGAACTGGGCAGGCCTCACAAATTCTCGCCAGTCTTCCGGCGCATCGGTTACACCGGCCACGGCCGGTGTGAGATCCTTCGCATACAACACACCCACTACGTTGTCGAGATCATCAGAAAACACTAGGACGCGCGCGTGCTCGCCGCGGACGAGCAACTCAACGACAGCTTGCCACTCAGCGTCTGTCTCCACCGCGACGATATCCAGTCTCGGCGTCATGATCTCCGCAACGTTGGTTTCGCCCAGAGAAAACACTCCATGAAGCATGTCGCTGTGCGCCTTGCCGAATCGTTCCGAAGCCCTTTGTGGAACCGGTACGATCGATTCAACCAACGACTCGATAGATGCGCCGATTGTTGTCAGCGGAGTGAATGGCAAGAGCGTGAGACGAGCAGCCGGAGCGAGTGCTACCGCCAACTTTGGCATCAGCACTGCCGCGCTCCGTGGCAAGCCCTCCGCGAGCAAATAGAGCAACCCTAGCGTTAGTGCCGCCCTGCCCAGGGCGGCGGGAACCGGCTGATACCACCACTCGACAGCTGCGGAGGCCGCGACCCCTGCTAAAAACAGCAGAGCTAGCCGGCTGATTCGCGTTAATCGGCTGGCCAACGAATTCCGAGCAGACTGCTGAGCATTGGAGTCCGGAAGCGGGCTGCGTTCGGGCACTTCTTGCGCCATCACCAACAGACCAGCCCAGGTACCCGCCACGAGAGCCACGAGAGCGCTGATCACCGAAACAGTGACCCCGCTCATTCGATCCCTCGGACAACCCGGGTAACGTAGTCCTCTTGCAGAGACCACATTTTGGAGCGATACCTACCTTCCCCTGCAGAGTGATCATATCCGATGGAATGTAGGGTCCCGTGCACGACCATGCGTATCAACTCCTGCCGCTCAGGTAGTCTCAATTCACGTGCGACCCGCCGAACCACCGACGGGCAGATGTAAATGTCCCCAACCAAAACGTCGGGATGAGGTAAGCCGAATGCGATGACGTCGGTGGCATTGTCTTTATCGAATAGGCGCCTATTTAGAGCCCTCATACGCTGACCAGACAGGAAGGTCACGCTGAACTCGGCTGCCTCGGCTCCTTCACCGTCCAGGACGGTATCAACCGCACGTCGTACGATTGGCTCGGGAAGACCTTCGACCTTCGGAGAGCAGTCGACGTTTACACTACGATTCGGAGGTGGCATCCCACCCTGCCGACAAACCACCGGCCCCTTCCGGGTAATCGATGCGATTGTGTCTGGCACCTTCAAATACTCTGAGGAATTCGCTCCGCACGCGTGTCAGTTGCGCCATCGTGAGCGGCGCATCATCCAATTGGCCAGCATCGATTCGTTGTCGCACCAGGTGATCGATGGCCTCACTCACATTTTCGGATGACTGATCTTCGAGCACGCGAAGGGCTGCTTCAACCCCATCAGCCAACATAACGACGGCGGTCTCCACAGAACGGGGCGTAGGACCTGGGTATCGATAATCACCCGGCTCCACGTCCGATTCACCGTTCTTGGTGAGCGCTCTATCGAGGAAGAAACTGATCACCATCGAGCCGTGGTGCTCTGCGATAAACGCAGCAACATCGTTAGGGAGCCGGTGCTCCTTGGCGAGGGCCAAGCCCTCCTTGACGTGGTTTCGTATCATCGCCGCAGACACTTCCGGCTTGAGCTTGTCGTGCGGATTGACTCCCGGAGATTGATTCTCGACGAAGAACTGCGGCTTCTTCAACTTCCCGATGTCGTGGTAGTAGCAACCAACCCGCGCCAATAGGCCGTTGGCTCCAATCGCGTTGCAGGCCGCCTCACACATGTTGGCAAGGGCAAGACTGTGCGCGTAGGTGCCAGGGACCTCGGTTGCCAAGCGGCGCAGGAGTGGTCGCGCCGGGTCGGATAACTCCAACAGCGTGAGTTCAGTTGTGATGCCGGCGAGCGACTCGAAGAGTGGCAGCGTTATTGTCACGAGCGCAGCACATATCAATGCGTTCATGCCGCCCAGTGCACCCGTCAGGCCTGCCGTCGAGCCTACGTCCATCAAATCAGACTCTACCTGCAGGCCAACCGTCAAGCCGACCAGCAAGAACGCAGCGGAAACCACGACTACTGAGACTAGAAGTTGATTTCGCCGCCGGACGGTACGTACGCTCAGCGCCGCAGCGACTCCTCCGACCAAAGCGATAAACAACGCATTGGTTCCGCTGTATGCTACCTGCGGTCCAAGGAGAACGGCCAACACCATAGCGCTCACCATGGCTATGCGGCCACCGAACAAAACCGTCATGAGCATGGCCGCAAAGGGAATCGGAATTAATGCCGGCGACGCTCCTTCGAGGAACCGTACGACTGCAGCCGCCCCAACGATCACCAACGCAAAAAGTAACGACATCACGCCCATTTGCCTGAAGGAAGCATACGTTTCCGGCAAAAAGAGCATCAACAGCACCCAATACAGAGCCAGGACGAGCGCGTTCGTTAGGATCTTCCCGAGTGTTCCGAGCAGGTCGGTTTCGGTGAGTCCGCGAGCGACTTGCTCGTAGCGCAATGCCGCGAGGCGAGCGTATATGTCCTCCGTCACGACCTCGTTTGCATCGACGATGCGCTCGTTTTGCCTAACCGTATAGCGAACCGGATTCACGTCGGCCCGAGCTTCCGCGCGAAGAGAATCGGTTTCCACTTGGTTCGGTACTAACGTTGCCTTGAAGAGGCTTTGCACGATCGCTCGCAGCAGCTGGTTCCCGACCTGTGAGTTGGGATCCGGAGAGACTCCCTGCACTGCCTGCATGAACCTCTCGTAATCGTATACAGAATCGCGCGGCAGCAGCCTCTCTGTAGTTGAGTCGCGAACCTCGAGTATCACTGGTGAGGCTTCCGCTCCAGTGAAAGCGATACCCGGAACTCCACGCGAGAGGTGGCGATTTATCATCACAGCTACCGCGGATCGCAAAGCTGTCAGACGGTCGGCATTGAGGAGATATTCGGCCTCTTCGGGAGTCAGATCTCGGCCGCGAATCTCGAACACCCGAGCCCTTGCTACCATATCTTCCGGCGAGACAGCGCTATCCAGAGCGGCAAAAAGTGCGCTCGCATTCTGTCGGACGGAATCGAGAACCTCCTCCCGGTACTCATAGACCGGCAGCACAGCCCCTTCTGCTATCTCGCGTTGACGTTCCAAGTCACCGGGTGACATACTGACCGGGAACTCGAAAGGCGCAATTACCTCAGCCCCGGCGATATCGCCGACCTCATAGAAGTCAGTGCCACCTGACCCGGGAAACAGCAAATACGTAAGCAGCGCAAGCGCCAGTAGCAGAAGCCAGCGCATTCCGTGCCCGGCTATGAGCCCTGGACGTTCGCTGGGCTTCAACTCAAAACTCACGCCGGACTTTCGCGGTTCCATGTTCATCCGCCCTGGTCCTCCGCATAAGCTCTAATGATCTCCCGCACCAGCCGATGACGGACAACATCACGGTCTTCCAGATAACAGAACGAAACGCCATCAATGCCGGGAAGGATCCGTTCCACATGAACGAGCCCTGATTCCTCTCTACTGGGCAGATCGATCTGAGTTTTGTCACCTATGATCACGGCGCGCGAGTTCAGGCCGAGCCGGGTTAGGCACATCTTCATCTGACCGCCGGTCACATTCTGCGCTTCGTCGATAATCACGAAAGCGTCCGCCAGCGTGCGCCCTCGCATGTAGCCTATGGGGGCAATCTCAATCGTGCGTGATTCGATCGCCTTCTGAACCTTGGCTGCCGGCATCAACACCTCCAGCGCATCATAGAGAGGTCGCAGGTACGGATCCACCTTCGCCTGGAGGTCCCCAGGCAAGAAACCAAGACGCTCTCCTGCCTCGACGGCTGGTCGAGCTAGCACCAACCTCTCGACGCGTTTGCGCGCCAACGCCTCAACCCCCATAGCGACGGCAAGATACGTCTTACCTGTACCAGCCGGGCCAATTCCTACGACGATTTCGTTTTCCCGCATCGCGCGGATATACTCGAATTGGCCCTGGCTCTTTGCCTGCACGATCCGCCGAGTGCCTGGCAACACGATCTTCGCCGCACCATTTCCGTCGATCCCGTTCTCTGCCTCCGGGTTGTCGACAAGACGACGTACATCGTCTCGGGTGATCGGTTCACCCATCCTCGCTCTATCGATCAAAACACTTGCGAGTCGCGACGCTACCTCGACCGACTCAACGGCACCGGCAATTGTCAGATAGTCACCCCTCAGCGAAGCGCGAACACCAGCCGTTCGCTCCAGCTCGAGCAGATTCACATCGTTCACACCTGCTAGGGACAACATGTCGGCCCCTTCTGCAGACAGGCGGTGAGTGACTTCTTCGCTCATGACTCCCGTTTCGCCAACCCGAGGTTTTCGAGCTCCACCTCTTCAACATCGCAGGGCGAGTCCTCAAACAATGCCCTCGCGGCCGTTGTTTTGGGAAATGCGATAACGTCGCGTATGCTCTCCCCGCCGGCCAACATCATCACCACACGATCGAACCCGAGGGCACATCCGCCGTGAGGCGGCGCTCCTCCGCGTAGTGCAGTGAGCAGGAAGCCGAATCGCATTTCTGCATCTTCGCGAGATATGCCCATGGCGCCAAGAACTTGAAGCTGTACCTCAGGATCAGTAATTCGGATAGAGCCGCTGCCCAGCTCCACCCCGTTGTAGACCACGTCGTAGTGCTGAGCTCGAATGCTCCCGTAGTCTTCGCCGAACAAGGCATCGAGGTCAGTTGGTCGAGGAGCCGTAAACGGGTGGTGCGCGAACACCCATTCACCTGAATCCGAATCCTTTTCGAACAGAGGGAAATCTTCGACCCAGAGGAACGCGTGCTCACCGAGCAGTGGTGGCTGCAACAGCTCAATCGCACTGCGGCGCACACGATCCAAAGCACCGGACACAATGGCATCCGGCCCCGCGGTGGCCACAAGGAGGTCTCCGTCCGCCAATCCGGAGAGCTCAGCCGTCAACCCTTGGAGCTTGGAAAGAGGACCCGTGAGCGATCCTCCGCTGTGCTTGAGCGTTGCCAATCCCCCACAGCCCTCTTCCTTGACTAGTCGAGTAAGGCTGTCGACGGCCTTGCGCGAAAGCAAAGCGCCACCGTCGATTCGAATACCCCTCACCCGCTCACCTCGGTTGAGCGCATCCTCGAAGGCCGAAAAACCGCGTCCGCGAACGAGATCTCCGAGATCGATGATTGGCCACCCGTACCTGAGATCCGGCTTGTCGGTTCCGTAGCTTTCGAGCACTTCTGCATAGCTCATCCGAATAAACGGCAGTTCCACCGCGTGTCCAGCTTCATCCCACAATCCTGCCAATACCGCTTCGACCACTTCGTAGATGTCTGGAGGCGTTACGAATGAGGCCTCCAAGTCTATCTGTGTGAACTCCGGCTGACGATCGGCTCGAAGGTCTTCGTCACGAAAACAGCGCGCCAGCTGGAAATAGCGATCGTAACCGGAGATCATCAGAAGCTGTTTGTAAATCTGTGGGGATTGCGGCAGTGCGTAGAACTGGCCCTTGTGTACGCGGGATGGCACGAGGTAATCGCGCGCCCCTTCCGGCGTGGGCCTGGTTAGGATCGGTGTCTCGATTTCGTAGAAACCGTACTCGGAGAGGACCGCCCTGCTCCTCTGCAATAGACGGTGACGCAGAGCCAGATTATCCACCATCTCCGACCTCCGCAGGTCGAGATGACGGTGCAGCAGGCGCAGCTCCTCTGCGGGAAGTTCCTCGCCCTTTGTGCGCCACACTGGAATTGGGGGCGTAATACTGGAGCCTACGACCTCCAAGGACGTGGCCTTCACCTCTACCTCCCCGGTTGGCATCTCAGCGTTCTGCGCTTCTGTGGGCCGCGCGTGTACGATGCCGGAGATCAGAACCACAGACTCGGCGCCGACCGTGCCAGCCAGTTCTAGCACCTCAGGCGGCGTCCATTCAGGCCCAAAAGAAACCTGCAGCAGCCCAGCACGATCGCGGAGATCGAAAAATACGAGGCCTCCGAGATCTCGCCGATGGTGCAGCCAACCACCGAGCTTGACCTCGAGGCCGATATCCGTTCCTCGCAGATCGCCGCACAGATGACTGCGCATTGTTGTAGCCGTCATCTGGCACCCGCCTTCCAGTACCGCACAAAAAACCAGCTAATGGCGAAACCCCCCAAAGAGGTTGTATAAGCGCACGCGGCCCGGGAACAAACCGAGGAGGTTGCCTCCGAGCCGGCTCCAAACACCAAGGCACTTGGACTCGCACAACTTAACGCCCCGATCGATACACCATCAAGGCACAGCTTGACAGTCAGATCCGCCCCCGCGAACCTTTCGAGATGCGGACCGCGTACTTGCTGATCGCTATCAGTCTCTACAATGGCCAAGCAATGGGCCAAGCACCTGAGTCCGCCAGCCTCTGGCGCGTCAGCACTGCGTCGCTAACACTGCCGCCAGCTCTCGAAACCGGGCCGGTCGGACTTGCATGGAATCCCGCGGCCCCACTCGACCGGTCGAGACTTTCCGCATCCGTGCAGGTCGTACAGACTTCAGATGTTGTCGGTCTATCCAGCGTGCTTGTGGGCCTGTCTCGCTCGATAGGACGTTCGGCGAGGATCGGCATTTCTGGAGGCAGGGTTGACGTTCGCGATCTAGTGCGCACAACGAGCTCGCCGACCAGCGTCGGTACGATTCCCGTATACGAACAGTTTCTGGGCCTAGCCGGCCAATATCAAATTCGTGGGCTGGTTTTTGGCGGGTTGATGCGCCTGCACGACTCACGGTTCAATGTGGAACGCGACCACGGGTTTACGTTCGACGTAGGAGCTCGATTTCGGGCCTCTTCACGGCTAGTTGTCGCTGCTGCAACGCACTTTTTGGCTATCGAATTCGGCGGGCGGGAGACGACCGATTACTATGCCGGAGCCGAGTACCTGGCGACACCGTCCTTTGCGATCGGCGGAGTAGCGGCTCAGATTCTGTTGCGTTATGGGGCCACGTACAGTGCATCGGAACGGCTCGAGCACACTTTTGGCGGAGGACTCGATATCGGCGGTCATTTTCGCGTTGACGCAAGCGTCGTGCGCGAGGCGAGTTATCAGTACGTCGGCTGGCGACCGACTATGGCTGTATCGGTCCGAGCAGGCAAATACCAACTCGGCCTCGCTCGCAGCAGCGGCTTGAACGACCTTGGTGCCACGTATCGTATCGGTCTCGACTCGACCCTATTTCCATGAATCTGCTCGATCTGGTCCCCGGCAAAGCCGAGAAGATTGTGCAGGATTGGGTCTCTGAACAGGCACTACCTCGTTTCCGCGCAAGCCAGATATTCCCTCGGCTCTGGCAGAGACCGGTTCGAACATGGGGAGACTGCTCCGACCTCCCGAAAAACGTAATTCAGGCACTCGAGCGCGATTATCCACTCATTCGGCCGAACTTGTTAGATAGTCGGGAATCGCCCGACCGAACTATCAAATATCTGTGGGAAATGAGCGACGGTGCGGCAGTTGAATCGGTTGTTTTGCCAGACGGTACGAGGCGAACTGTCTGCATCTCCTCCCAGGTTGGCTGTGCATTTCAGTGCTCGTTCTGTGCAACCGGCAAGATGGGTTTCGTTCGCAACTTGAGTCCGTGGGAGATCACCGCTCAGGTTCGTGAACTCGCCATTCTGCACGGTACGGACGCCGTCAACAACGTGGTCTTCATGGGCATGGGCGAGCCTCTTCACAACTGGCCCGCCGTAGACGTTG
>JBDHHK010000021.1:0-34951 GCA_039589395.1 Gemmatimonadota bacterium | reverse complement strand
CGGTATATCGTTCCTTCCGCGATTCCCGCTCTTGCGGCGATCAGAGGGGTAGTGCTGGAGTGGTATCCCTCGGTCGTGAAGAGCTCCAAAGCAGCCCGAACGAGTCTTTCCCTCGTTCCTTTGGGATCCCGTTTCCGCTTGCCTGGCACCTGAGTGCCGCCACTTTGGTGAGTCACCACTCACAAGGGTACACTGCCAGCGAAGAGTTGTCGATACGCTCACGCGTTGGTACATGCCCGCGGTTCAGGACGGCGTGCCCGATGGATACCTTTCGACACCAACTACAAAGTGACCGTAAGTGCTCGTGCACGACTTTGCTGATTTGGAGGATCGATCCAAGATGTTGGATTTCAACACCATATGGAGGGATGCGGCAACTTACGACCAGTTCATCGAAAAGGTCGAGAAGAACACCGGTCTGTGGGAAGGTGTCTATCGCACGACGACAGTTCCGGAATGGGCAATGGAGAAGGTCGCTCAGAATCGCGGGTTGCTTCGGATGATCATATTGGCAGAAGACTGGTGCGGAGACGCCGCCAATACAGTGCCCGTATTGGCAAAACTGGCAAGTGAGGTGGAGGGAATCGACGTACGTATTTTGAAGCGCGACGAAAATCCCGAAGTGATGGACCAGTACCTTACAAACGGTGCTCGTTCAATCCCGATCGCCATTCTGCTCGATGCCGACTTCAAGGAGATTGGGCACTGGGGCCCCAGGCCAAAGGAACTTCAGCAGTGGGTGATGGACAACAAGGATACTATTCCCAAGGAAAAGCGGTATCCACAGGTGCGCCGCTGGTACGCAAGAGACAAAGGTGAGTCGACGCTTAGGGAGTTGCTGGAACTGCTGTGATGGGTGCAGAGGTGCAGAGCGGCAGGACCGGCGCAGCCTCTGCCCCTCTGCAGCTTCTGTCACTCTGCCGTCCCTAAAACGCCCAATCAGTCATTACATGAATGGCGAATCCGTCCTGTCCAACGGCCATGGTCGTGCCCAGCACGGCAACCCGCCCGAACGACAGTACTGGACCTCCGCCCACACTGACGTGCATGCCATCGAGAGTGAGACGAAAATCATCTTCACCGGGTTGGAAAACTCGCCCAACATCGATGAAACCGAGCAGACTTGCCGCCACGACGTGACGTTCGCCAACCACCTGATAGCGCGTTTCTAGATTGGCAAAGAGCAAATCTTCACCCATATAGCGCAACCCAGCGAGACCGCGGTTGGAGCGCCACCCGCCGTAGCCCTCAAACGACTTGTCGCTTGCCTCGATCAGCATGTAACTGCCCAACGCGGGTGAGCCGGTCATCGCTTGAGCCAGCACGCGACCTGCGAGGGTGAGTTGCTCGCTCGGAGACCAAAAACCAGAGGCTGACAGAGTTGTGCGAGTATAGCTCAAGGCACCCGCGACGGTCGAGTCAGCAACTCCGAAAATCGCCTCGAGCAATATGCCTCGCATCGGGGCGATTTCATCGTTTCTCGTATCAAACACCAGGCCAAGCCGCGCGCTCACGTCTGCTGTGGGAGTTCCAAGCGGGAGACTCAAGCCGCTGTTAGCTTGTGTGCCAAGCAGGCTGACACCGGGTAACGTGTCGAATTGCCAGCGCTCCGCATGAAACCCGCCCAGAACCCGTAGGTGCGGCACTACTCGCTTCTGGATCTCGCCTCTGAGAAGGGTTCGGCGGTGGTCGGTGTGGTAGTAGTGCGGTTGTGCGTCGGTAGCGTTGCCCCCGTCGCGCTCGGTTCGATTGCCGACTCCGAAATAATTCTGGCGAGCACGCCTCCTCGTTTCTGCCTCCATCGTGAAGCGCCAGCCGGGAAGGATATTCGGCATACGAGCGTAGAGCCCGAGTTTGTAACTGCCTGATGTAGATATCTGCCCGTCGAGGGCTATCGAAGCCCTGTAGGGCTGCGGGTCGAACCAGTCGCGATACCCCGGCGGGTGCATCTGCGCGTAATAGATTCCGCCGGTCAATCCGTCACGAGGAGTGTAGAAGAGCTTGGGGTACCCAAGGTCGGTCCAGTTCTCTCCGAGCGTTGGCAAATCTGGTATTTGCCCCCTGGCTGGAGCGATCGAGAATACCAACAGCAGTAAGGCAAGGCAAAGAAGTCTCACTCAGCGCCCTCGAACAGATACGCCGTGTCATAGTGAGAGGCGGTCTCGCCGTCAAATGCGGCGTAGCGACTTGGTGTCATCGTGGCTGCCCCAAATTCGCCTTCTTTGTTCACTGCATAGAAGCTGAGCCCGAAGTTAGGTCGACCACGTTCATCTAGAAGGCGTGGTTCTGACGTCGCTATCACTCTTCTCAAAGTCTCCAGAGCAGCATCGGCCGGCTTGAGGCCGCGACGCATGAACTCAACGGTCAGGAAAGCGCCGCACACTTTGATGTTCGATTCACCTCGCCCGGTTGATCCGGCCGCACCAACATCGTTGTCGGTGTATTGACCAGCACCTATCAACGGTGAATCACCGCAGCGTCCCGGAATCTTCCAGGAGAGACCGCTGGTGGTTGTGACGGAGGATATGTCGCCATTTCTGTTGACTACGTTGCAGTTGATCGTGCCTGTGGAGCGCGGTATCATCTGCTCACCACCTGGCACGTTGAGCCAATCGTCATTCTCGCTATGGTTTGCCCTCCACTGCAACCAACGCTCACGAGAACTCTCGGTGAGCAGGTTTTCTTCCTCGAAGCCGTAAGACAAAGCGAAGCGTTTCGCGCCTTCGCCGACCAGAAAGACGTGGTCAGTGTAGAGCAGAACGTATTTTGCGACCACACTAGGAGTCTTGATTCCCTCTAACGCACCCACTGCACCAGCCCGGCGTGTTGGGCCGTGCATACATGATGCGTCGAGCTGAACCACACCTTCTTCATTCGGCAATCCACCGTAACCGACCGAGGAATCCTCCGGATCTAGTTCCTGTATCTTCACGCCTTCTATTGCCGCATCGAGGGTGTCGACGCCCTCGGCCATCAGTTGGCCCGCCCGTTCAACGGCGCTGAGACCGTTTCCGGATGCAACGGCGATCGGGCGTGACGGCGGGCGAATATGCACGGCAGGGGCGCCCAAGCCCGGCGTTTCGCCAGCAAACACGCTGCCTGCTGCGATGCAGGATGATGCACCCAGAAAATCTCGGCGTGATAGTGATTCTGACACCATAAACCTCCTTCAACGCTTATCCCATACCGCTAAGCGGACCCGAATTAACCAACGTTCAACCATGATTGTCAACTTGATTCACCCCTCATCAGAGACTACGTTCCCGCACTCTGACCGCCACCGAGTGTTTTCATGATTTCCGTCGTGTTTCCGGTGCACAATGAAAGGGACAACCTGGCGCCACTCCTAAGGGAGGTGGATGGTGCACTCGGCGACGTGGTGTTGGAGGTCATCGCGGTTGATGACGGGTCGACCGACGGATCGTTGCAGGAGCTCCGGCGCCTTCAAATAGAGCACGATAATCTTCGTGTGGTATCCCTCGTTCGTCGCTCGGGGCAGTCCGCCGCGTTCGCCGCGGGCATGGAGAAAGCGCGTGGAGACCCGATTGTGTTGATGGACGCGGATGGCCAGAACGATCCGGCCGATGTACCGGCCTTGCTCGACATTCTCCGCCAAGAGCCGGACTGCGCTGGCGTAGTGGGATATCGGCAAGATCGAGCCGATTCGACATGGAGGCTTCTCCAGAGCCGAGTGGCGAATTCAGTGCGCAACTGGCTCACGGGCGATCGAGTCCGTGATACGGGGTGTTCGCTCAAGGTGTTCAGAAGTGCCGCAGTTCAGGAACTTGTGCGCTTTGACGGTATGCACCGCTTCTTTCCCACGCTGATTCGACAATCTGGTGGCAGGGTGATCGAAGCGCCCGTATCCCACCGGCCCCGGCTCACAGGGGAAAGCAAATATGGTATGTGGAACAGAGGATTGGTGGCGCTCCGGGATGCGCTCGGGGTACGCTGGCTCAGAATCCGGCGACTCGACTACGAATCGAGGGAAGAGACCCGATGAATGCGCGTGATATGAGTGCTCCTGCCTTTGGACGGTTCTTTCTTCCCGATCTGAGTGAGGTACATCCGTCGATTCTAGACGTTATGGCACAGCCGATGATTCCCCATCGCGGGCATGAGATGGTGGAGTTACTGAAGCGGCTGGATCAAAGGCTCAGACAGCTGTTCCGTACGAATAGGCACGTGCTCGTTGGAACATGTACCGCGACCGCGTTCATGGAAATGGCGGTTAGGTCCGGGGTGAGGCGGCGAGCGCTCTGCCTGATTGGGGGTGCGTACGGCGAACGATTTGCTGGAATCGCGGAGGCCGTTGGCAAGGATGTCGTAAGGTTGAATGTTCCACTGGGACGTACGATTGAACCGGACATGCTCGACGACGCACTGCGGCGATCGGCTGTTGACGCGGTAACACTCGTGCACTCAGAGACATCGACTGGCGCGTTGGCCCCACTCGAAGAGCTAGCCGCCGTGGTTCGTGACATAGATGATGTTCTACTGCTCGTGGACGGTGCAACGTCTGTCGGCGGTTCACCTGTCGAGACCGACCAATGGGGGCTGGATTACGTACTCACCGGCTCGCACGGTGCTCTGGCACTCCCGCCCGGCCTCGCCTTGGCCGTGGCGTCTGAACGTATGTGCGAACGAGCGAGATCAGCCCCAGAGCGCGGTGCTTGTCTAGATCTAGTAGCGTTTCAGGATGCCGCTGAAGCCTTTCAGCCGACATTCACTCCAGCGATACCGCTGCTTTTTGGGCTGGAGCAGCAACTCCTGCGAGCGCAGGATTCAGGAGGGATTGCAGCTCGCTGGGACCGACACAATGCCATGCGCAGTGCGGTCGAGCGTTGGGTAGAACTCGAGGGAACGGGTATGGGATTCGGATTATTGCCGGAGTGTGGTCGCCGCTCGTGGACCGTGTCGTGCCTCACAGTGCCCTCCGGAACCAACGCGCGGCGACTGGCAAAGGACCTAGAATTGGGGGGCTATCGCGTTGGGTCGGGTTACGGAAAGCTAAAGAGGGAAACGCTTCGCATCGGGCATATGGGAGACCACGCCGTCGCCGAGGTAGAGGACTTACTGCGAGCGTTGGGTGGGCTCGTCACCGGTGCCAAGTCGGAATGATCCAACAGCCGATGTGAGGTGCATGGCCGCATCGGCAAGCAGTGTCGCAGATCTAGCTATTTCGTCGGTTGTTTCTGTTTGCGCCTGTGCAGCTGTCGCGATTTCACGTGACGCCGCAACCACAGACTCTGTCCCAGCCGCTATCGTCTGGAGGCGGCGGGTAATGTCCTCGACGAGTTTCTTCACGTCCCCCGCTGCACTTGAGATCTCATCGCTCCAGGCACTGGACTCGGCGGTAGCTCCGGCAACCTCCTTTAGGGCATCTGCGGCCGATTCCGCGATCTGCCGAACGTCCGTACTGGCCTCCGCAAGACGGGTGAGGCGATCTCGCGTTTCCTGAACAGTCAACAAGACGCTACCTACTACATCAGCGGTGGTCGTGGCCGACCGGGACGCTTGCGTGGCAAGTTTCCTCACTTCGTCAGCTACAACCTCGAACCCACGCCCCTCGCCACCTCCCGCCCTAGAAGCCTCGATAGCGGCGTTGAGCGCCAACATATTCGTCTGTGAGGCAATTGCCTGAGCCTGAGTCACGAACTGCTGGATTTCCTTCGAGAGTTCCGCAAGTATCTTGGCTTCGGCAGCACCCAGTTCGAGGTCGCTCGCGAGAACCGCGAGTTGCTCGCTCCCAGCGATCAGGTGTTTTTCGTGTTCACCTGCGGTTTCGCTGAGAGAAGAGCTTCGCTCCGCGGCTACATTCGCACCGTCGGCCAGATTGGAAGAAATGCCGAGGATGCGGCTTGCATCGTTAGCTGCCTGTCTCGCAAGCTCAGCCTGTTCGTTCGCTTGGCTGGTGAGATCTCGACAGGTATCGGCCATCTGCTGAATCGACGTGGTCATCTGCTCTGTGCTCGTCGATATTAGCTCGGCCATGGCAGCAGACTCGTGAGAAGACGATCTGATCTCACCCACCAGCTTTCTCAGTGCGTCAACCATGGTGCGCACTGCCTCGAGAAGGCCGGTGACCTCCTCCGCACCCTTCGCGGTTGGGGCAACGGCGATCGACAAATCACCGTCGGCGACACGCGCCGCAATCGAACCGGCCACGCGAACCGGACGGGTTACGCGGCGGTGCAGCCATTCGGTAAACCACACCAGGATCACAATTGCAGCGACCAATGCGACACCGGCCGCCAAGTACACCGCATCCCGAATCGACCTCGCTGCCGTGAACGCCACATCCTGACGCTGCCTGTGCACGATCCACCAACGGCCAGAGTTGGTTGGTGCCGTGGCAACCAACTCTCCTTCGCTAATGCCGCCAGTTACAGTAGGTGACCTGGAAGATGATGCGGTAGAGCTCGAGACCAGTTCCGCAACATCGCTTTCCGTAAGCAACCTGCTCGGGTCTCGTGAAATGATCACGCGCCCGGTTGAGTCCACGGCCTCGAGTAATGCATCAGTGGATTCGCTTCCGAGCAACAACAGACGTGTCAACCGCGAAAGCTCCACTACGGCCTTCAACACGCCTAGCGGTTCACCGGATGCCGGGTCGACGATTCTGACGGCCAACTCGAGTCCAACGGTGCCCGCCGATTCATCGTAAACAGGTTCTCCAAGAAAGGTGCCTACTTCGAAGGCCTCTTCCCACCAATCCTCGTCTGACTGCACCAAATCAGACGTAGGATTGCTTGCGAGCACAACCAAGCCGTGCAATTCGGTGAAGAAGATCTCAACGAAGTCGGACGAATCTCGCACCATTCGCAGGAACCGCCCCACTGTTTGGTCTTCGCTCAGTGCGCGCATTTCTTCATAACGTCGCTCGAGTTCGGTGGTCGGTACTCGATCGAGGCCCCTCCTGGCAGCCAGATCGCCAGCGGCTCGAGTTGCGGCGACAATGCTTGGTGTGTTCGCAAACATTCGCACGTCCGCCAAGCGTTCGTCGAGGTATTGAGTCACCTGTTCGGCAACGCGCTCAGCAACTGCCTGCAGCTGCACAGCGGCCGCGCGTTCGAATTCCCGCGCAACACTGCGGCTTGCCACATAGGCGCTGAATGCAATCGCCGCAATCGCTACAGGCGTGCCCGCAACGATGATGCGACGTCGAAGTTCCCGTGTTCTACTCGCCATGGTAGTTGGGCAAAGGTAGGCGAGCCTTCCTGGGGGAGCAAGCAGTGCTAGATTAACCCTACCATGACTGACATAAGCACGAGAGATAGTGTTTACGATCCGGGTGTCGTCGAAAGCAGGTGGCGGGAGCGGTGGGAAGACCGGCGCACCAACGGTGTCGATATGGCGTCTGCGAGCCGGCCCTACTTCAATCTGATGATGTTTCCCTACCCCTCAGCCGAGGGGCTGCACGTAGGGAATGTCTTTGCGTTCGTTGGTTCTGACATCCACGGGCGGTTTCGCCGTCTACAGGGTTGGAACGTATTCGAACCCCTTGGCTTCGATGCGTTTGGTATCCACTCTGAGAACTTCGCGCTCAAGGTGAACACTCACCCCGCGAAGCTGATTCCGGCAAACATCGAACGGTTCCGGGAACAGCTCAAACGTGTGGGCTTGATGGTGGACTGGGACCATGAAGTCTCGACCACGGATCCGGCATACTACAAGTGGACGCAGTGGATCTTCCTGAAGCTGTATGCGGCTGGTTGTGTCGAAAAGAAGCATGCTCCAGTGAATTGGTGTCCCGAGTGCAAGACCGTCCTTGCTAATGAACAAGTCGAAGACGGCTACTGCGAACGGCACCCTGGTGTGAGGGTCCATCAGAAGTCGTTATCTCAATGGTTCTTCAAGATCACCGACCATGCAGAACGGCTGCTGCAGAACCTGAGCATGCTGGACTGGTCCGACTCCACGAGAAACATGCAGGCAAACTGGATTGGCCGTTCAGAGGGGGCAGAGCTGATATTCAAGACTCCCGCCGACACGCCGATCCCGGTTTACACCACGCGACCAGACACCGTTTTTGGCGCGACCTACCTGGTGCTGGCGCCGGAACATCCGCTTGTCGAAGAGGTCACCGCCAACGAGTGCAAGAAAGCGGTTGGCAACTACCGACGCCAAGCCCTGCAAAAAGACGTGGTCACGCGAAGAGTGGGTGATCGAGAGAAGACCGGTGTGTTTACGGGAACATATGCCCGCAATCCTGCCACCGGTGAGACGGTCCCCATCTGGATCGCCGACTATGTTCTCATGGAATACGGTACCGGTGCGATCATGGCGGTCCCTGCACACGACGAGCGCGATTTCGAATTCGCCACGAAGTTCGAACTCGAGATAAGGCAAGTCGTAGAGCCGTCTGATCGCGAAGATCAGCTCCCAATCATTACCTGGAACGGTTCGGCAATAAACTCCGGCCAGTTCGATGGCCTGTCTTGCACCGAAGCAGTCACGGCAATCACGGGATGGCTGGAGGAACAGGGACTCGGCAGGAAACGGGTTCAATATCGGCTGCACGACTGGTGCATCTCGCGGCAGCGATACTGGGGGCCGCCGATCCCAATCATCTACTGCGAACAGTGCGAGACAGTACCGGTGCCGGAGGAAGATCTCCCTGTGCTGCTGCCTGAGATCGAGGACTTCAAGCCCGATGAGAGCGGGGTTTCCCCTTTGGCGCGGCACGAAGAATGGTACCGGGTGATGTGTCCTAAGTGTGGCAAGCTCGCAAGACGCGAGACTGACGTGTCAGACACGTTTCTCGACTCCGCTTGGTATTTCCTGCGCTATCCGTCGACTGATCACAACGATCGCGCGTTTGATTCGGATCTGACAACAAAGTGGCTGCCGGTGCAGTCGTACATTGGCGGCAACGAGCACGCCGTGCTGCACCTGATGTACGCCCGATATATCACAATGGTGCTGCATGACGCTGGGTTGGTGGGGTTTGAGGAGCCGTTCACTAGATTCCGGGCGCATGGGACAATTGTCAAAGACGGCGCCAAGATGTCGAAGTCGCGAGGAAACGTGGTTGTGCCGGACGAGTACATCGGAAGGTGGGGTGCCGACACGTTCCGCATGTATCTCATGTTCCTCGGGCCCTACCTAGAGGGGGGAGACTTTCGCGACGAGGGCATTTCAGGGATCCGACGGTTCCTCGACAAGGTCTGGGGGTTGATCAGAGACACCGACGAAGATGCTGATGGTCCGGACCGAAAGGCGCTGCGGTCACTGCACCAGACGATTCGCCGGGTTACGGATGACATTGAAGGACTACATTACAACACGGCGATATCCGCTCTCATGGAGTACGTCAATGTACTTCGCGCGCTGGACGGCCGGGGCGAAACTGAAGCACAGCGCCTCAATTCGGATCTGTTGGAGCCTCTCGTGATCATGCTGGCGCCGTTCGCTCCTCACATCTCTGAGGAGTGTTGGGAGCGGCTGGGTCACGAGGGTATGAGCGTTTTTGACGCATCCTGGCCTTCATACGACGCAGCGCTGGCAAGTGTGGATGAGATAGAGTTAGTGGTACAGGTGAACGGTAAGGTGCGTGGCAGATTGCACGTCACTCCTGGGATCGCGGAATCGATGGCGGTGGAGCTGGCGCTCGCAGAACCTGGAGTGAAGCGCCATACCGAGGGTAAGAGCATTCGCAAGGCGGTGTATGTGCAGGACAGGTTGGTGAGCCTCGTAGTGTGAGCAATCGGGCGGACTCAGAAGACGCAGGAGGTGCGCCCGATGCAGTCGGGCGCTTCCCGCTTTCTCCCGTCGTGCCTGATTTTTTCTCGGCATCGTGCTGCCCGCCAACGAGGTCATGAAAGAGTCAATCGGTCTTCAGCTTTAGTCAGGTGTCGTACGCGCCCTACCCGGGGATGGTGGGGAGCGGCGATACGCCAGTGCTGTGCGGTCTATCGAGACCGCAAACGGGAGCAAACGCAAGGAGAGAACAATGCCACACAAGTTGGCGCTCATCGGCTTTGGCACGGTTGGGCAGGGATTGTGCGAGATCTTGCTGTCAAAGAACGAGCAGCTCAAAGCCGATCTCGGATTCGAGTGGGAGGTGGTAGCGGTATGCGACATGCTCAAGGGGTCCGTGTATTCGCCCGCGGGTCTCAACGTCGAACAACTGCTTTCGCTGGCCGAGTCCGGAACGACGCTCGAAGCATACGAAGGCGACGACGTCAGCAAGGGCTGGGATGCGCTCCAGACGATACGCGAATCAAACGCCGATATCGTGTGCGAGATGACGTACACGGACATCAAGACGGGACAGCCGGCGGTCGACCACTGCCGCGCAGCGTTCGAAACCGGGAAGCACGTCGTTACTTCGAATAAGGGCCCCGCCGCTCTGAAATACGGTGAGCTTTCCAGGCTGGCACAACAGAACGACGTGAAGTTCTTGATAGAAGGCACCGTCATGTCGGGCACTCCGGTCATCAACCTGGCGCACACCACGCTGGCGGGCAACGATATCACGGCTATACGCGGCATTCTCAACGGCACCACCAATTTCATTCTCACCAACATGGAAGCCGGACGTTCATACGATGAAGTGCTGGACGAAGCCCAAAAGCTCGGTTACGCCGAAGCCGATCCCACGGCAGACGTTGAGGGTTTTGACGCGCTGGCCAAGGTGACAATACTCGCCAACGTGTTGATGGGCGAAGACCTCCAGCCGGACGATATCCCGTGTCAGGGCATCACCGGTATTACGCTGGACGACATAGACAAGGCAAGAGAACAGGGCAAGCGTTGGAAACTCATAGGAGAAATCCGACGCGAAGGCGAGAAAGTCGTTACATCGGTCGCTCCGGCGATGGTCGATCTCACTCACCCGCTGGCCGGCGTGTCGGGAGCAGTGAACGCGGTCACGTTCACAACCGATCTGATGGGAGACGTCACCATCAACGGTGCGGGAGCAGGCAGGATCGAGACCGGCTTCTCGATCCTGATCGACATCCTCGAAATCCACCGTCACACAGAGGAGTAATAGATCATGCAGATGATCATTGGCGGGCAGTTCGTAGACAAGAGCGAAAAGATCGAGGTACTCCAGCCGTACGACGGGTCGGTCGTCGATACGGTACCGCGCGGTACTGCCGAAGACATAAACGAGGCAATTGCAGTCGCTCAGGAAGGTTACGAGATCAACCGCAATCTCCCGGCGCACAAACGAATCTCCATTTTGTACCGCACAGCGCAAATCATGCATGACAGGTACGACGAGCTGGCCACAACAATCGCATCAGAGGGCTCGAAAACGATACGCGAAGCGCGCAAGGAAGTGGGCCGCGCAATCAACACGATAACGATTTCGGCTGAAGAAGCGCGCAGGATCGACGGCGAAACAATCCCATTCGACAGCTCGGAAGGTTCGGAGAATCGGGTCGGCTATTACTACCGCTTCCCCATCGGTATCATCGGCGCGATCACGCCTTTCAATGATCCGCTCAATCTCGTCGCGCACAAACTGGGTCCGGCAATCGCCGGAGGCAATTCCGTCGTGTGCAAACCCGCCACAGTCACACCTTTGTCGGCGCTCAAGCTCGGAGAGTGCCTCCTCGAAGCGGGACTTCCCGGAGAGGTCCTTTCGATTGTCACAGGTTACGGGCACGAGATTGGTGATGCCATCACGAGCGATCCGAGGATACGAATGATCTCGTTCACCGGCGGTGTCGAAGCTGGCGAGCAAATCATGAAGGTTTGTGGCCTCAAGAAGATCGGGATGGAGCTCGGTTCCAACTCGCCGGTCATCGTGTTGGCGGACTGCAAGCTGGATGAGGCGGTGGAATCGTGCGTGTCCGGCGCTTTCTGGGCGGTGGGCCAGAACTGCATCGGCGTCCAGCGGATCTACATCGACCGCGGCATATATGACGAGTTCCGAGACAAGTTCGTAGCGAGAACAGAACGGTACAAGACCGGTTACCAGCTGGACGAAGATACCGACATGGGGCCGATGATAACCGAAGGTGAAGCCAAACGTGTGATCGACTGGGTCGAGGAGGCAGTCTCACAGGGTGCGAAAGTGCTCACCGGCGGCACCCGGGAGGGCACTCTGGTACAGCCGACGACGATGGAGGACATGCCGGAGGGAGCCAAGCTGAACTGCGATGAGGTGTTCGGCCCGGTAGTTTCGCTCTACCCCGTTGACAGCCTGGGCGAAGCCGTGCAGAAGTCCAACTCGGTCGATTTTGGCCTTCACGGGGCGATCTTCACGCAGGACGTTAACAACGCGTTCTACGCCATCCGCCACATGGATGTTGGCGGAATCGTCGTAAACGACTCCACCGATTATCGGGTTGACCTGATGCCGTTTGGAGGCGTGAAGAAAAGCGGTCTGGGGCGCGAAGGGATAAAGTTCGCGCTCCTGGAAATGACAGAACCCAAGATGGTATGTTTTAATCTGTAATCTGTCGGTGCAATCCGATTGGCCTTAGCCGAGGTATCTGCAGGAGGAACAAAATGAGTGGCGGGAACGAGGTCCACATCACACCGGGGATGCAAGAATACATCGACAGGAACCAAACCTACCTCGCGGAGCGGGACAAGTACATCATGGAGGTCGTGAAGAAATGGAGGTTCGATACCATCGCGGTGCACGGCCTTTACACCGTCCAGGATGCCATTGAGGACTACCAAGGCGCCATCATCGAGCCGATCTTCATGAGTTCCTCGCAGGCGTACCGCGATTCGGATGAGATGGCCGCCGCGCTCGGCTATCTGATCCCCACCTGGTGCTACTCGCGCATCGCAAATCCATCCACTTACTACTACGAGTGGGTCCTGGCCCTCCTGGAGGGGTACGGATTCGACGGGCAAACCGAGTGCTGCTCCACCTCGTCCGGCATGGCGGCGATCATGACAGCCGTACAGCCGTTTCTGGTCCACAAGTTCCACAATGTCGTTGAGCCACGGAATTTCGTCGCCACCGCACAGTGCTACGGGGGCACGTTTCAGCAGTTCAACGTGCGGCTCATGGAGGAGCGCGATATCGAGTGCCGCTGGGTAACGGACGCCACGGACCTCGACGAGTGGGCGTCCAAGATCGACAAGAACACCCGTTTCCTCTACGGCGAACTGCCAGCCAATCCCGGGATGGGATTCTTCGACATCGCAGCGGTAGCGGACCTGGCACATTCCCACAACCTTCCGCTGATTGTCGATTCCACCGTTGCCACGCCGGCTCTAATGCGGCCAATCTGCCACGGCGCCGACATTGTCGTGCAGTCGGCGACCAAGACGTTGACCTCCAGCGGCTTCGGAATCTGCGGCGCGGTCATAGCTCGCAAGGGGGTCGTCACCAACATCGACAACGACGATCTGAAGAACAACTTCGCGATCTACATCAAGTATCTACCGAACCGTGACTACGGCCCCAACCTCCACCCAATGCAGGCGATCATGAGCCTCAACGACATGCGGACGCTACGATCCAAGATCGATCTGTTTAGCCGTAACACCATGAAAGTCGCGGAGTACCTGGAACAGCATCCGGCGGTGGAGAGCGTGCAATACTTGGGTCTCGAGAACAACCCGTTGCACGAGCTAGCCAGTAGGTACATGTGGCTCGTGGATGCGGAATACGACGAACAATACGGAAAGCCGGTCAACCGCTACGGGCACCTGATGAGTTTCTGCGTGAAGGGCGGCCCGGAGCCGACCCGCAAGTTCTTCGACGGCCTGCAGCGCATCTGGCGGGCCACCGACCTAGGGCGCGTCAAGAGCGTGGCGACCATTCCGGCGATCTCGACCCACCAGCAACAGGGCGAAGGGGGCCGCGAACTAGCCAACATCCCACCAAACCTGGTTCGCCTGTGCGTCGGCGGTGAGCATCCGAACGACGTGATCGCGGATTTGGACCAAGCACTCGACGGGATCGACAAGAAATAGGAGATAGCCATACCGTCGGGTCCATGAGCTGGTGGATCACGGCGTGCCCGAGTCGAGACACAGGCCGCGTGCGTTTCACCTGGTCAATGAAGGTGTCGTTTCCTGCAAAGCCATGGCAATCGCCCTGTATCGTACGCTTGGCGCTCTACCCGAACTGAACGTCGCCTACAGATTCTGCCGAGGAGGCCAACGGCTTGTTGATGCCGCTGCGCTCCGATGGCCGAATCAATGCGACCATCGTCTGCGGCAGAGCATCTATTCTAGTGAGCATGCATGAGATGAGCCTGGTTGTTATAGACGACGTCGCCATTCAGCGGGCCAAAGCCGGAGATCTCACCGCGCTGGAAAGAGTCTACCGCGCATACGAGGGGTTGGTGTACACGCTGGCGAGGCGGATCTGCCGAACCGCAGAGGACGCTGAAGATGTGTTGCAGGAGACCTTCTTCGAAGTCTGCCGCAGCATAAGCGGGTTCAGGGGTGAGGGTCCGGGAAGTATGACCGCCTGGATCAAACGAGTAGCGGCGAGCAAGGCATTGATGAAGATCCGTTACGAGAAGTACAGAACAACCGAAGAGTTACGCGAAGATGTTGCATGGGGAGGAAAGAGCAGGGACGACGCTGGTTTGCGGGTCGATTTGGAGACTGCGTTGACGAGGTTGTCTGACACGGCACGAGCAGTCGTTTGGCTACACGATGTTGAAGGCTACAAGCACGAGGAGATAGCCGAGCTGATGGACAGAACGGTGAGTTTTTCCAAATCCCAGTTGTCGCGCGCACACATGCGGCTGAGGGACGTGCTCGGCGAGGAGGCGCAATGTTGAGACATTGCTCGATTGAAGAACTATTGGAAGTAAGAAACGGCGAAGGATCGGTTGGCGCGAAGATCCATGTTGACGAATGCGAAGAGTGTCGAAACGAACTAGATCGCTTGCATCAACGAGTCGCGTCGCTGAAGGCCCTTTCCAGCCTCAATGCGCCAAGAGACCGTTGGCCGTTGGTTCGCGAACGGATAGTCGCAGGCCGCCAACGGCTCTGGTGGACTCGGATGGGTTGGGCCGCTGCCGCTGCGATTGCACTAGCCCTGGGCGCAAACGGCTTGGTACCCTGGCCCGGTGCCGACACGGAACCCGCGCAGGAAGTCCAGCTTCAAACACTCGTCGAGCAATCGGCACAGCTCGATAGCATGCTCAAATCGATAGAGAAGAAGACTCGTGTGGTGAACGGGCTCACTGCTGTGACGATCGCAGACCTGGAAGACCGCATCATTCTCTTGGATTCGCGTCTTTCCTCGGCTCGCCGGATTGCAATTTCTGAAGCACAGCTGCGGGCGTTGTTGGAACAACGGGTTTTGCTCATGGATGCTTTGGTAAACACACACACAAAACGAACGGTAAACGTAGGATTTTGAGTCACAGCCGCAGCCGGCAGGTGACCGAAGGGGTAGGAACCATGAATTGGAATAAGAGACGGACATTGATAGCGGTTTGTTTTTTCACGGCTGCTGGATTGAGTGTTGCCGGAGCGCAAACCAGGGAGGAACGCCAGCGCCAACGAATGCAAGCCGCCGAAGCACGGGCTCAGGCCGCCCAACAAGAACTGCAACTTGCGTTGGAGTTGCTCGCCCAGGCTGAAGAGAGTGAGGAGGCTCAAGAGCGGCTCGATGACGCCATCCGGGAGTTGCAGCGGGCGCGATCGCGGCTGGGTGGTGACCGCCTGTCAGCCGGTTTTGCGACCCCTGGCGATTTCTACGTGAGTACGAAACGGAGCGGAGCACCTCAGATGGGTGTCTATCTCAACACCGAGCGCAGACCAGCAACAGATTCGATTGGTGTCGTGCTGAACAGTGTTACGGACGACGGGCCCGCGTATGAGGCTGGGCTCAGGGACGGAGACATCATAACTACTGCGAACGGCGAATCCCTTGCTCGTACGGGACGCGGTGGAACGTCTCCTGCGAACAGGCTCATTCGCATCAAGGATGACTTGGAGGAGGGAGATACGCTGAGTGTGGAATACAGGCGTGGTGCAACCACGCACACGGCTGATATCGAAGTGCGCTACCTCGACAACTTTTCGGTAACGCTCGACAACTTCAGCCGAGCTGTGGAGTTCGCCGTACCCGAGATTACGGTACTCGACGAAAATCGACGTGGGTTCAATTTCGCCACTGTGTTTTCCGGACAGCTTTCGCTGCTTGGTATGCTCGATGTCGAGTTGGTCGAACTAGATGCGGAACTCGGTTGGTATTTCGGCGTCGATGAGGGTCTCCTAATCGTCCGTGCGCCGGATGATGACCAAGAACTGGATTTGAGGAGCGGCGACGTTATCGTCAGCGTCGATGGTCGGCGGCCCACCAGCCAATCCCAGTTGATGCGAATCCTGAGGTCGTACGAAGACGGGGAAACCATGCGGTTTTCGATCATGCGGCAGAGGGAGCCGATGACCATCGAAGTTACGGTTCCGGAGCGGGATTCGAACATGTTCTGGAGGCGAAACGGGAGATTCTAAGAGGGCGGTAGGGCGGTAAGGCGGTAGGGGCTGGTAGGGCTACCGCCGTACCGCCGTACCGCCAGTTTTTATTCCGACTAGCTCCAGCAAACTCCGTCCGCCCTTCTGCCCTACCTTCCTGGCCCAGACAGTTCTTTAGGAGTCGTTGCTTGGACATACTTGCGTAACTCGCGAGTGTCCCACATCATGGGCTACCCTACGAACCAGGAGGCTAGGCCATGCCGGAGCAGCTCTACTTCCTCTACCCGTGGATGCATTTGGTAGGCAGGATCCTCTTCTCGATGATCTTCATAGCCAGCGGCATCGGGCACCTGTTACAGCTCGAGGCAACGGCCGCATACGCCCAGAGTAAAGGGTTGCCCGCGCCCAAGCTCGCCGCGTCGCTTTCGGGCGTGATGATCTTGATCGGCGGAGCACTGGTCTTGATCGGCTGGACCCGGTTCATCGGTGCGGGGCTGCTGGTTTTGTTTCTCCTGCCCACCGCCTTCCTGATGCATCCATTCTGGAAAGAGACCGACCAGATGGCCAAGCAGAATGAGATGGCTCATTTCATGAAAGATGTATCGCTGGCAGGTGCAGCACTCCTAATCGCCTACTACGCCGGCCCATGGTGGCCGTTGAGCCTGGGCGGATAACTCGTCTCTGAGGGTCTATCTCACACCAATTGACTCGCACGTTACGATATGTTAAGATATATCGTGACGTAATATCGTGACATGTCGTAGCGAGCATCAATTGGGGACATCCAGGAGGTTCGAATGGCACATCGAGATTGGGATTTCGATGGCGCACCCTGGGATTGGTGGATGGGAAGAGGGCGTCATCGCCGACGCCGACGTGGCCGTTGGTTTGGGGCCGGTGATATGAAGTACGTGATCTTGAAGCTGCTCAAAGACAATCCCATGCACGGCTACGAAGTGATGAAAGCACTCGAGGAGCACACGCACGGGTGCTATAAGCCTTCGCCAGGGACAGTCTACCCGACTCTCCAATGGCTCGAGGATGAGGGGCTGGTGAGCAGTGAGGAGGTGAACGGTAAGAAGGTCTATTCGATCACCGAAGCAGGCGTGGAATTCTTGAGCGAGAATAAGACTACTGTGGATGAGATCTTTGACAGGATCGAAGAGACACTCGATGGATTCTTGGACGACCCTATGCCGGACGTCACTCGACTGGTTGGAAAACTCGTTAGCCAGGCTTACCGCACCACCTGGAAGATGCGCGGAGACTCAAAGAAGATGGAGGCAGTAGTCGATATTCTGAGCCGAGCGACTGACGAACTCAGGGAAATGAGATCCTAACGCCTGGGAAGAAAGCTCAGGAGTACTCGATGAACTCGATCGGGGCTCCATTGTCGACAATGAAGGCAACCCGCACTCCTTCGGATGGGCTGTTGGGAGCGATCAGCACTTCCTTGTCCTGCAAAGCTGATTCGAGGTTCTCCACTTTGAATGCCACGTGCGGGATTGTCTTCACGAGCTCAGGCAATGAACTGTCCGGGTCGAAACGCAGCCACTCTACGCCGTAGGGATTGGAGTCGAAAGGGGTCACGTACATCTTGAGGTTCTCGAGGTAGTACTCCCCGTCGTGGCTGGTGTCGGTCGGAATTCCCACGTGGTGATATTCGAGCACTCTGTAATCCTCTCCTGAAACAGATCGTTCCAGGCAACGTTCCGCCCGGCTTGATCGCCTCTTTTTGCCTACAACCTGTGCCGTTCTGCTGTATTTGACGCGCTCTTACTTATAGACAGCACGCCGCGCGCTCTCAACCTTTTCGCTATACTGCGGCGATCAGTCTTGCGGTAAGAGTGGTGCCTTGTGAGCTTTCGCGAGCGCCAAGAGCCAATTGCTCGATCGGTTTGCCAACGAGGAGGAGTCCCCATGCGTGTTGCCGTTTTGCTAACCACCCTGTCGTTAATGGCGTGTGCTGGCACTGACGTCGTTCAAGAGCAACCAGAAAAGGAAGTAATCCAGATGCCTGGGTCCCTCGAGGGCCTTCCATTCTCCTCTGCGGTTCGGGTGGGCGACCTGCTCTATCTGTCAGGGCAAATCGGTACTCTCCAAGGAACGCGAGATCTTTCGCCGGGCGGTGTTGCCGCGGAGGCTCGACAAACGCTCGAGAACATCAAATCCGTGTTGGAATATGCGGGAAGCTCGATGGACAGGGTTGTTAAATGCACCGTGTTTCTCCTGGACATCGCGGACTATGCCGCCGTGAATGAGGTATATGCTACCTACTTTCCCGTCGATCCTCCAGCACGCTCAGCGTTAGCCGCAAAAGGCTTGGCTCTGGGATCGCAAGTCGAAATCGAGTGCTGGGCGTTGGCCGGCCGATGAAAGTCACTCGGCAGCTATCGAGCCTCGAATCAGTGGTATTGGATCCACTGCAAGACATCAGCACCTCTGATTGGACAACTGCCCGAGAGGGCAAATGGAGCATAGCTCAGATTGTCGAACACCTAGCCATCGCTTTTGACCTGGTCGCCACGGGGTTTGCCGCACTCCCGGAGACTGAATCTAAGGAGCGAGAAGCAACACCGGCACAGGCCGTGCTGCGGCACGCACTCCTCGGGAGTGGGGAACTCCCAGAGGGTTTGAGGGCTCCCGACATCTCGCATCCGAGTGACGACCCCGATCCAGAACTGGTAGTGGCTCGGTTCAGAATGGGGATCGAGCAGACGCGAGCGCTGGTTGAGGATTGGCCAGAGGAGCGTCAGATATCGTCGTTCTTGAGACACCCGGTTTTGGGCGATCTCAACCTGCCCGAATGGGTGCGGTTTCATTTCGTACACTGCACATTGCACGCGCGGCAGGTAGAAAAGCGTCTTGCGGAACGAGGGTAGGTCCCTTAAGCCCACCCTTGTCCGGCGACAACTTCCATTCCGTCCTCTACCACGTCAGGGCAAAGCGCCTGGGCCGGATTTCCGTGTGAAGTCAACGTGTGTGCGACTGCCTCGGCGACCTGTGCAGTACTCTCTATAGGGCATACGGCTACTAACGCTGAACCCGCGCCCGATAATGTCACCCCGTAGGCCCCTGCCTCAATGCCTGCTTGCACTGCATCGTCATATCCTTGAATAAATGACTTCCGCACAGGCACCGCGATGCTGTCCACCATGCCATGTCTTATGAGGTCCCCGTCACCTGTGGTGAGACCGAGTAGTAATGCTGCGGCGCTCGAGGCCTGTGCGAATGCGTCAGAGCGGGGAAGGTGAGTTGGGAGTATGCCTCGAGTTTCGTGTGTGCTGAGCATCAAGTTCGGGATGGCGAGCGCGACCCCGAGTGTTTGGTGGAAGGTGAGCTTCTTGGGGTAGCCCGCGTATAGAACGAGGCCACCGAACACAGCGGCTCCCGCATTGTCTGGATGCCCTTCCCTCCTAATGGCCAGTTCGACAATCTCGTCCCAATCCACGTTTCCACCGCTAACAAGCTGCGCAAGCGCGACGCCCGCAACGATGGCGGCGCCGGAAGACCCTAGACCGCGGCCTACTGGAATCTCCGAATCAACCGCGAGGTGGTGTCCAGCGGGCATCGATCTCCCGAACGCTTTGGCTGCGTGGTCTTCCTCGCGATCGAATCCGGCCAACGTACCGAGATACACGGGAGGACCGTCGCCTTCAACGATTTGTGCCCTCAACCAGATATCGAGGGCAAGGCCCAAGCAATCTACCCCGGCACCAAGGTTCGACGTCGAGCAGGGTACGCGAACGGCGTGCAAAATGTCTCCGTTGGACACAGTAATTCAGTTCTCGTTAGTCGTGTGTTGCGATAGAGGCCGAGTTGCTTGCCCTCGAAATCTGTCACCAATCACGATAACAACAAAGCCCCGCATGGTGCGGGGCTCGTCGTATACGAATCGAAATGTCGGTTTCGCCGTTCAGCCCTCCACCCGCTTCATCGAAAAGTCCCGCTCACCTCTCGGAGTGTACATGGTCCCAGTGATCGTGTCGCCATCGACGGTTCCGGTATAGGTCATCTCCATTGTCCGGCCGCCCATGCCTCTGACGATCGTGAAGGTAATCACGTCGCCATCGACAGAACCGGTGCTTATTTGAACCTCGCCGCCTCTTTGCCCCTCACTGGTGCCGCTCAGTGTGTTCCCGTCCTGCTCGAACGTGAATGTTGATGTCATGGTTCCGCGCGGAGTCTCGTTAGTCATCTCCCACCTACCGACGACGTTTGCTGTCACTTGTGCCCACAGCGGCAAAGCGAAGGCCAGGCATGACAATACGCTCACAGCAGCACGTGCGATTCTCTTCATAGAAGTACTTCCTCTATTCGTACCGCAGCGCTTCGATTGGGTCCAGCATCGAGGCACGCCTCGCCGGCCATAGACCAAAAAAGATCCCCACGATTGCACTGAATGCGACCGCGACGACGACCGACTGCGGTGAGACGAAGGTGTTCCAATTGGCCAGCCTGGACAGCGCCACAGCACCGCCAGCGCCTGCGGCGACGCCAATCAGACCTCCCAACAGGCAGAGCACCAAAGCCTCCACCAGGAACTGCAGCATGATATTCTTCCTGGTGGCACCTAGCGCCTTCCTTACTCCGATCTCCCGGGTTCGTTCAGTCACCGAAACCAGCATGATGTTCATGATTCCGATGCCTCCCACCAAAAGGCTCACCGCCGCAATCCCACCCAGTAAGAAGGTGAACGTCTGTGTAGTCTCTTCGAACGTTTCGAGGAACTCTGACCGATCCATGATGTTGAAGTCGTTGTCACGTCCGGGAGCGATACCGTGTTCTCTTCTCAACACGCGCTCGATCTCGATCATGGCAATCGCAATCGAATCGGGGTGAGATACTTGCACATTGATCGAACTCACTCTGTCGCTACCGAAGATGCGGTATTGTGCGGTCTGGATCGGAATGAGAATCTGCTCGTCAGGGTTGTTCCACCCGCTCGATGATCCTTTCTCCTCGAGCAGCCCAACGACCTCGAACGGAATGCCGCGAATGACGATCTGCTGACCCATCATCGCTGGTCCATTTGCATCGAGATTGGCCGGCACCTGGCTGCCAAGCACGGCTACACGCTTTCGTGCGATGCCATCACCTGCCGAAAACATCCTGCCCGCCGCGACGTCGTAGTTGTTCACATCGATGTATTCGGGAACCGTGCCGTTCACGTTCACATTGATGTTGCTGTTGACGAATTCGACTTGCTGGCTGCGCCTGTATTCGGGAACGACCGCCGATAGTCCACGTGCGTCGGCTGCCAAAGCAGTCGCATCGTCGATCGTCAGGCTGACACGGTCCGCGCTAGCAACTCCACGGTGGAACGACTGTCCAGCTTGGATGGACAAGAGATTAGTCCCAAGCGCCTGAATTCGTGCCTGGACATCCTGCTGTGCTCCACTGCCCAGCGCCACCATCGTAATCACTGCGCCCACACCTATGACGATACCGAGCATGGTGAGGAACGATCGCAGCTTGTTGGCCCGTATCGCTCCGAGCGCAACGTTGAAGATCTCTCCGAACAGCATCTTTGATACTCCTAACTACCTGCGCGAAACGCCCGGAAGCCCGCCGGCCCGACGATCCAAGAACTCCTGCATTCGCTGCTGACTCGCTAGTAGGCTGGAACTGGGAAGCACCAGCACGGAGTCTCCGACAGAAAGACCTGAAACCACTTCCGAATAGTCGAGGTCGGTGAGGCCGGTCTGCACCGACACGGGCACCGCGACACCGTCCCTCAGTGCAAACACGGTGTAGGTGCCACCCATCAAGGCTGCATCCGTGGAGCTAGTGCCGCTGGCTTGGCCTTGCCGACCTCCACCCTGACCACTCCTACCCATCAGCTGCCGCAAAATGCCACGGTCTTCGTCGCTCAATGACTGCATCATTGAACGCATATCGGACGCATCCTCCAGCCGTAGCGCAAGTGCCTGGACTCGTTCAAGGTCCATGTCTTCGGGTACCGGAACCGTTCTTCCCATCATCGTAACCGTCCGCGATTCCGAACTGGCGTCCGCTGAATTCGCTTCATCCCCATTGCGACCAACACCCGAACGCGACGCCGCGATCTGCTGGGTGACCTGCTCGGGATCGAGACCCAACACTTGAGCAGCAGATGTCACGTCTGCACCATCCGTTCGAAGTGCGGCGTTAGGAACAGCGGCCACACCGTACTTCGACCCGACGTGCATCTCCACCTCCGCATTCATGCCGGGACGTAGTAGACCATTTTGGTTTGGGATACGAATGAGCACGGGGAACATCGTGACGTTCTGTGCGACAGTCGCCTGCGGCTCAATGCGAAGCACGCTGCCTTCAAAGGGACGATTCGGGTAAGCGTCGACGAGAATCGTCACTGAGAGGCCGTCGCTGATCTTCCCGATGTCGGTTTCGTCCACGAGCGACCGAACCTGAACCGTGTCCAGGTTTGCCATCTGCAAGAGAATGGTCCCTCCCCCGACCTCGCGGGTGGCCGAGGAGATCACTGTACCGACTTCCACGTTCTTCTGGATGATGACTCCGCTGCCGGGCGCCCGAACGTCGGTGTCTTCAGCGGAGATCTCAGCATCGGACAGCGAACGTTGTGCGCGAACGAGTTGGGCGTTCGCACTGGCCACCGCGAGTCTCGTGTTGTCGTACTCTTCTTCGGTTATGGATTGCGTCTCGAAAAGGGCTTCGGCACGCCTCAGCTGCGCCTGAGCATTTTCTAGCTGCGCTTCGGCAAGTTCCAGATCGGCCTGCGCCTGGCGCAGAGTAGCCTGCGGAATGCGCGGGTCTACTCGGACCAGCAACTGGCCCGCCCGTACCTCGTCGCCTGTCTCTACGTGCAGTTCGAAGATCTCTCCAGATGCCTTGGACTTGACCTCTATCGTCCTGATTGGCTCAACCGTCCCCGCGGCGCTCGCCGCGACGATTATGTCTCGCGATTCAACCGTTAGTAACTGGTACATCTGTTGGGTATCTTCCTCGCCGTTCGATCGGAAGAACCTCGTGGCGGCTATCACACTCACTGCCACCACTGCGATTATGATCACATTGCGAATCATGCTGTTTTCTCTGTGATGATGTCCTGTTCAATCTTGCCATCCAGCAGACGTACTTTCCGGGCGGCGTGCGCTGCGATGTCGGGTTCGTGCGTGATGAGCACGATCGTCTGCCCAGCAGCATGCAAACCCTCCAGGACTTCCATGATTTCACCGCTGGTTACACTGTCTAGATTTCCTGTCGGCTCGTCAGCGAGCAGAATACTGGGTTCATTGACCAATGCTCGTGCACAGGCGACCCTCTGTCGTTCTCCACCAGACAACTCGGCGGGGCGGTGTTCCACGCGATCTCCGAGTCCAACACGCTCCAATGACTCTCGAGCTCGTTCGCGTCGAACCTTTGCAGGTACGCCCGCATAGATGAGCGGCAGTTCGACGTTGTGCAGAGCAGTAGCTCTGGGAAGCAGATTGAACGTCTGAAAGACGAACCCGATCTCCTTGTTGCGGATGCGCGCGAGCTCGTCGTCCTCCAATTCGCTCACTTTCTGAGAGTTGAGCCAGTACTCGCCCGACGTAGGCGTGTCTAGGCAGCCCAATAGATTCATGAGCGTCGACTTGCCCGAGCCGGAAGGCCCCATGATGGCGACGAACTCGTTTCGCCGTATCTGCAGGCTCACAGATCTCAACGCGTGCACGACTTCGGCACCAAGCTCGTAATCGCGAGTCAACTTGTATGCGAGAATGACGACATCCGCGGTTGGCATGTCGCCGGTCCGGAAATCCTGATGTACGATGCCGCTCATAACTCTCTCCCCACCAAGGCCTCGACCTGAGCCTTGGCAACCAAGTAGTCGAACCTCGCCTGCACGATGTCGACCTCCGCCTGATCGAGGTTAACCTGCGATGCCAGCACGTCCACTATTGTCGCCGCGCCCAGGCGGTAGCGCTCGCGTTGCACGCGTAAATCCTCTTCTGACGCAGCACGACTCGCTTCCGCGATTGCGAGCCGCGTGCGCGCCGAGACAAGCGAGGCCAGATAAACTGTGAGGTCCGCGTTCACCTGGCGTCTCGCGTCCTCGGCCTGTGCTCTCGCGGTTTCCAATGCCCACGAGCTGCGGGTGCGGTTCAGCTCGCGAGTGAAGCCGTTGAACAAGGTCCATGAAAAACTGAGCCGGGCTGACCAGCTCGGGTTTAGATCCAGCCACTCGTTTGCAGACCACGATTTCGATGCCGAGGCCGTTGCCCTCGGCAGGTACTGCGACGTGGTTGCAGAGTACTGTGCCGCCGCGGAACGCTCCGAGGCGTCCGTTTCCTGGATCAGTGGCGAACGGGCGAGAGCTTCGGTACGGAGCGATGTGGTGTCTAAATCGGAGATGACCAGTAGATCGTCATCAGTTGCGGCGCTGACGGATCCTTCCAACCCGACCAGCCGAGCTAGGTCTGCCTCCGCTGACGACAGCTGTGTTTCAGCTTGGAGGCGTTGTAGTTCCGCATTCGCTACCTCGACATGTGAACGAAGCGTGTCGGAGCGAGTCGCCGTTCCTGCGTTTAGCTTTTCGATTGAGATGTTCAACTGCTCTTGGGCTCGCTCTATCCGAGTGTCGGAAATGCGCACCAACTCTTCGGCAGCCAAGGCGTTGAAGTACGCTTGCTTGACCTGGAGAATCGTCTGGAAACGGGTATTGACGAAGGAAGCGTCAGCGCTTGCCAACTCCGCATCGGCGATGCGATGGTCGGCCAACCGGGCGAAGCCATCGAACACAGTCATGTTTGCTGAGAGGCCTGCAGAGTAAGATGCGGACGATCCGGAGACTGTTGTTTGAGTTCGCTCGTCCCATCGTGTCGAAGAGTTGACACTGCTGCTGGCGCTCGAAGAAACCGAAGGAAGCCAGCTGCCCCAGGTTTGCAGCTTTGTCGCATTGGCGTTTTCAATAGCACCCCGGGCCTGAACCATGGATGGCAATGTCTCCATCGCCCGCTCGATCGCCTCACCCAAGGTTATGGACTGAGTTTGGGCATTGGCGGTGTTTACCATCAGACAACCAACCACAGCCCACAGCCACACTGTTCTAGTCATGATATCTGTTTTCCCTCGACTCACGTTCCCTATCTCCCCTGCGTCTACTTCGCTCAATCATCTCGCTGTATTTCGCTTGCTGCTCTTCGTCAAGCAGTTGCATGATTTCCTCAGCCACATCCTGGCGTAGAGTATCGATCCTTGCGCGCAAGTCTCGCCAAGCCGAGCGCATATCTGCTTGACTCACCGCCAGAATAGAATCAACCGCAGCGCGTTGTTCCACCGTCAGGCTGAGATCCTCTTGCAGATGCTCAGAATAGCTCTTGTGTTCGCGGTCCCGTGAATCAGAGGAACCACCGCGTCTGCCGCGATCACCACGACCATCGTCGCTGAATGCGCTCCAGGTCGGCCCGCCGACTGCAATTCCAGTCGCGAACACGGCTATCAGCAGCGTTGCTGCCCAGAGCTTCGATCGGTTGAGCATGCTAGTAGTCTCCAACTCCTATTCAGTTAGCTGCGGTGTCACGTACTACCCTGACAGCCGAGGACTCGAGTTCGTTTCTCATTCAGTTGCCAAGCTCGAGCGCTAGTACCTCGTTTAGGTCTGGTGCTTGGTTCGTCAAGAAAGCAGCCGGTATTTCGACTGACGCCTGAAGCGGGTCGGCAAGTGCGACGGTTGTGTCCACCGATTCGGTGCTGCCGCTCCACCACAATGCGGCCGCCGCCACGGCGCCTACCGCCGCCGCCGCGAGTCCCGGCCTCGCCCAAGCGTTCAGGATTTCCCACCAGCGTCCGTCGTCGAGCTGGCGCTGGTGAATTTCTGCCGCAGAGTCAACCACGCGTCTCACGAACGCAGCTTCGTTTCCCCCAGACAAGGCAGATCTCAGGGCGTCACCGAGTTCGCGATCCTGACAATGATCAAATGGCGAAACCTTCATTGCATATCCTCCTTCAACTGCTCCCATCCTGCCAGAGCCTTCCGCAGGGCGCGGCGGGCGTGGAAGACGTCGGACCTTGCCGTCCCGACCGGAATTTTGAGTGCTGCCGCGACTTCGTCGTGCGAATACCCTTCAACGTCGAACAGCACCACCGCTATCCGCCTCCGTTCAGGTAATGTCGCCAATGCTCTCTCCAGCGCCGCATTAAACTCTCGCCTGGTCGCAAGGCCGTCGGGGCTCGGCCCGGAGTCGCGGGTCTCGAACGGTACCTCTTCCGTAGCTCTGACCTTGCGCCTTCTCCGCCTGTCGGTCGCCGCGTTCGAAACGACCCGCATGAGCCACGGTCCAAAAGGCCGGCTCGGATCGTATCTGCCCAAGTTGCGTAATGCGGCCAGGAACCCGTCCTGCGCCGCATCGTCTGCGTCGGCCTCGTTGCCAAGTACCGCACGTGCCACTCGTCGTGCCTGCCCGGCATATCTCTGTACGAGCTCACCAAACGCCTCTCGATCTCCTGCATGTGCGCGGGCCGCAAGCTCTGCGTCCTCCATCACCCTACTATTAGTACGCATGGCCGGGGCCTCGTGTTGACCCGCGGAGCCGTTGGACCCGTCCTTGCGCGTCACACGTCCCCAAGACCGAGGGTTTTCTCAATTGGCCGTAGTGCCTCAATCACAAACTGGACATGTTCGTCAAATGGCAGGCCGGCCTCCTCAACCCCCTGCTGGATCTCGTCGCGATTGACCGCGCGCGCGAACCCTTTGTCTTTGAGCTTCTTTTTGACGCTCTTCACCTTGAGATCTTGAAGGCTCTTTGAAGGGCGAACCAACGCACACGCGTTCAGGAAGCCGCACAGTTCGTCTACCGCATAGAGTGTCTTTGCCATGAGGCTGAGGCGCGGAACTCCTGTGTACTCGCCATGACCGAGAATGGCGTCGCACACATCATCCGGATACCCGCGTTCGCGCAAGATCTTCACGCCCATTGAAGGATGTTCTTCGGTCGGCGAACGCTCGTGGTTCGGGTACTTTTCGTAGTCGAAGTCGTGAAGGATCCCCACGATGCCCCACTTCTCCTCGTCCTCTCCGTACTTTTTGGCGTACGCACGCATTGCCGCTTCCACGGCATACATGTGTCTGCGAAGCGCGTCGGATTGTGTGTATTCATGCATCAACGCGCGAGATTCTTCGTAGTTCATGACTTATCTCTCCGGTACCCAGCGTTCAAGCCAGTATTCGAGCATCAAGAGTGCCCAAAGTAACCGCCCGTGGTTGGCACGACGGTTCTGATGTTCAAAAAGAAGTTGGCTAACATTGCCAGGATGCAACAGGCCTTGGCGTTTGATTCGGTTGAAGTCCAACAGCCTGTCCGCGTCTGCTCGCAATCCACCATTGAGCCAAGTTGCCACAGGCACGCTCAGCCCACGTTTTTTGCGAAACACTAGATTTCGCGGAAGCCATCTGAGTGCGACCTGCTTGAGCAGCCATTTGGTGGTGAAACCTCTCACCTTGAGTCTGGAATCGAGTGCGAAGGCGAACGCAGTAACGCCCAAATCGAGGTACGGTGCTCTTGCTTCTATCGAAGCCAGCATCGTTGCGCGGTCCACCTTCATCAGCAGGTTGTCGCGCAGATATGTGCGATAGTCGAAGATACAGGCATCTGATATTGGGTCACCAGCGCAATGAAACTCTGGTGGATCGTAGCTCTCGTTCGCCAGATCTGGATTCAGCACCTCGACTCCGGCGCCGGTGCCAAACCAGGAGACATGTCGATCAAACAAAGGCAAATCTGCACCCGCTAAGAAACGCTTGGTTAGGTACTCCAGAGACACCTTGCCTTCCAGCGAGGTGGGTGTTTTTTCAGCCATCCGCTTGAACATCGTTTGGACGCTGGCCGAAAGCTTCTGGAAATATGGTGCGGCACGATGCCCGATGTACGTTGGGTATCCCCCGAAGAGTTCGTCAGCACCTTCGCCTCCGAGTACGACCTTTACGTGATCTCGCGCGGCAAGGGCGAGCAGGTATGTCGGCAGGATTGCCGGGTCGGCGCAAGGCTCGGCCAACCGCTCGACAATGATGTCCAGTGCCCCCGTCAGTGATTCTCGGTCCGCTTCTACCGACCGATGGTTGGTGCCGAGGTAAGAGGCGAGCTGTCGTGCGTACGGGCTTTCATCGAACGGTGGTTCAGTGAAACCGACGCTGAAAGTGTTGACCGAATCTGGGGCGGTGAGGAGACAAGCGAGCGCCGTTATCAGTGAGGAGTCCACCCCACCACTCGTGAAGATGCCAACCGGAGCGTCTGCAGTAATTTGCTTCTCGACCGCTTTTGAGAGAAGCGATGCCAAGTGTTCCTCAGCATCAAGGATTGGTTTGGCCGGCCAGTCCATCACGTTCGTTTCCCAATAGCGGTATTCGCTCCGACCAACGGACGAGGCGGTCACATATGTTCCAGCTTTGACCTTCCTGATGGACGCGAATATGGTTTTCGGCTCGGTGACGTATCCGAGAGTCACGAAGTCGCGAACCGCTCTCGAGTCCAGGCTTCTGTCGAGGGGCGGTAGCTGCAGTAGCGCCTGAACTTCGGAAGCGAACCATAGCTCGTCCCCCACAAAGCAGTAGAACAGAGGCTTCTCTCCTGCTCTGTCCCTGGCGAGCACCAATTCGTGTTTGTTCGCGTCGTAGATGGCGATGGCGAACATTCCGTCGAGATCGGATATGCAGGCGGCCCCTTTATCCACGAAAAGCGGGAGAACGGCCTCCGCATCGGAATGCGATACGTAGCGGTACTCTGGGTAGCGTTCGCGAATCTCAGGTGCGTTGTATATCGCTCCGTTTACGACCACCCATATTTTTTCAGTGGGATCAAACAATGGCTGATCGCCGGCGGGAGTAGGATCGTAGACTCGTAGCCGCTCAGCGCCGAGTGCTGCCCGAGGAGCCACTCGAAGTCCGTGAGCATCGGGACCTCTGTGATGTAACAGACGCCCCATCTCTTCGAGCAATTCGACGTGCTGAAGCGGCGCGTCTCCGCAGGCTACCGCTCCATAGATGCCGCACACGGTCAGCGATCCCTTCGAGCCAACGTCTCCATGCCACAGGGACCGTATGCGATGTATTTGTCGGTTGCTATGATGAGATTCAGGCGACCCAGAGCCTCTCGTGACTCCAAGTCTTCGGTTGACGTTATGAACACGGTGGGTTCGGGGCAGGTGATGAGCGCTTCCTGCCACCAGTCTGCTCGTCGGAGTGGCGATCCAAATCTGCGATACTCGCGAACATGGCGAATCAAGTAATTGCTGGTCAGCTCAGATCCGTCAGCCGTCGCAACGATCATCGTGCGCCCTAAATAGAACGGAAGGGACGGCGGGTATACGCCGACACCGACAACTCTTGGAGCATTGCCAGACGAATCGGTTATCGCGTCGACGAGCAAGGCTGCCGAGCGGTCGTCACCTATCGCCTTCATCAGAGAATGGCTGGAAAACGGTATGGCTACTACCGGCAGGGAAAACGCAACAAGCAGGAGTTCGCGTCGTCTGTGGGCGAAAAAAGCGAGAATACCTCCCATGAGACTCACCGTACCCAAAAAGACGGCGGTGCCTGGGATCGCCGCGCCTACCTCAGCGCTGGCTGGCACGAGACTCGGGATTACACGGCTCGCACCAATGAAAAACATGCCAAGTGCCGCCAACCCAACAGCGCCCCAGCGAGCGCCGGGGAACTCTGCCGCGGTTTTGTGCCATGCGGCCGCTATCAACAGCGCTACGGCTGGAATCATCGGCAGGACGTATTGCGGACGCTTGGATTGCGATAGGGTGAAGAACAGAAGGGGTAGTACTATCCACAGGAGTAGGTAGAAGACCCGCCTGTCCAAACGTCCATCGTTTCCCTGCCATCTAAAGATGCTCCGTCCTGCTCCTGCAAGCGCCACAGACCATGGTAGTGTGGCTGCCGGAAAGATCGCGAGGAAGTACCATATTGGCGCCGTTCGCCCGAGCTCAGATGTGGAGAATCGACCAGCCGTCTCCGTTATCAGCGCGTACTCGAGGAAATCGGGAATCCTCAATGAAACGGCAATTACCCATGGCGCAATGACCGCACCGAACAGTAGCAATGCGATCGGATCGGCCACAGAGCGCCACGCACGGCACCGGATCGCGAAGGGCACGGCCACCAGCAATGGCAATGCAATGGCAATCGGGCCTTTGGTCAGCACGCCAAAACCGATTGCCACCCAAGCAAGTGCGGTCCATCCTTCACCCCGCCCATCTCCGGCGGTAGGGTGGTAGGGCGGTAGGGCGGTACCCTCCCCATCCCCGCCGTCCGCCTGCCGGTCTGCGCGCCCGCCGCCGATTCGCTCGTCGATCGCTAGATAGAAACTCACCAGCGCGAGTACGACGAAGAAAGTCAGTGCACTGTCGAAGATCACGATGCGCGCGTACGCCAGCGTAAATGGTGCTGCTGCCGTCGCAATCGCGGCTGTGATGCCCGCACCGCGACCAAACAACCTGCGCGAAAACCAACCAACAAGAACGATAGTGGCGACTGAAAAAAGCAGAGACGGGAGACGGGCTGCGAAGACCGTAGGGCCCAGCACCTTCATTGATAAAGCGCCAACAGCGAAATACAGTGTCGGTTTGTCGAGGTAGGGCAGGCCGTTTAGGTGGGGCAGAACATAGTCACCCGTCTCAACCATCTCCCTCGCAACTTCCGCGTTTCGCCCCTCGTCCGGATCTAATAGTGCGTAACCACTCAGGTTGTGCGTCAGTCCTGCAACACATAAAACGATGCAGGCGATCAACCATAGGTTCGGTGTGGCGGTCTCTGGTATTTGCACCGGTGTGATGCCGCTAGTCGTTACCGGGCGGCGGTCGATGTTGTTCAGGAGGGGCCTGGGCAGGACTGGGCCCCTGCGAAACAGCAATGGGCACATTTGTCTGTACGTCGGTATCGACATTGATCTCGAAACGATACTGTCCCGGTTTCTGGAACGGCACGTCGAATGCGAGCACCGCTCCTGCCTCAACCTCGAGGACTCCTGCGGGTGGTTCCGGAAAGTTGACCTTCCCGTCACCGCTAATGATCTCTTGGTCCTCTTCGTTCAGCAGGCGAATCCGGACGTCGTGTTGCCCCACCTCGGTGCGCGATCCCTTCAGACGTATCACTAGATGGAGTCTCGGGTGCACAGTCGGGAATTTCTGCACCCAGATATGCTGGAACAGTCCGATCACCGATAGCTTACCGAACTGGTCGACCAGCGCGTAATCGCATACGACCGCGAAGTCGATATTCATCAGACATCACTCCAAACTCGTTCCGCAATAATGCGGTTCGTGACTCATAAAAGACGTCCTGGGCACAAGTCAATCAGTGCGCACGATTCACACTTTGGGGATCTGGCCACACAGACTGCGCGTCCATGGTGAATCAAGAGGTGCGGCCACAATGTCCAGTTCTTCTTGGGAACCAGCCTCATTAGATCCCGTTCGATCTTTTCGGGGTCTTGGTTGCGAGTGAGTTTCAAGCGGCTGGAGATCCGTTTGACATGAGTGTCGACCACGATTCCCTCATCAACTCCAAATGCGTTGCCGAGCACCACGTTGGCCGTCTTCCGTCCTACCCCTGGCAACTTTACCAGCTCGTCCATCGAATTGGGAACCCTCCCATCGTGAAGGTCGACCAACGCCTGCGCCATGCCGAGTATTGACTTCGTCTTGTTTCGAAAGAACCCGGTAGACTTGATTTGCTCTTCGAATTTTTCGGGATCTGCTCCCGCGTAATCCTCAGCGTTCTTGTACTTCCGGAATAGAGTCTTCGTCACCTCGTTCACGCGTTTGTCGGTGCACTGAGCGCTGAGAATCGTCGCGACGAGCAACTCCAGCGGATCGGCATGCCGAAGAGAGCACCCCGCGTCGGGGTAAAGCTTCTTCAACCTATTTACAAGAGGCTTGATTCGCTCTTTAGCCGTCTTCATGAACCTCAATCCTCAACTGTCGATGTTGTGCCGCCGTTCATTCGGCTGTGGTCGCATGGAAGGATCTCATCGGCCACCCTCAAGAAATGGTCTTGTTCCTCGAAGAACGGCATATGCCCGGAGTACTCGAAGATCTCCAGCGGAGCCCGAAGCTTCTTTGCTATCAGTTCGGACGAAGATACTGGGATCGGGTCATGTCTTCCGTGAATCACCAGCGCCGAGATTGAAAGCCTAGATAATTCATTGGTGAAATCGTAATCACCCAGGCTCCGCCATACGGCGCCGCGAACGTGGTGGGATATCTGAAACGGTGCGATCGGTGGGATCTGCGTCGGATCCTTCAAATATGGCGCCAATGATAGTTCGAACGCTCGCTGCCTGAACATCTTGGGATCGCGGCGTCTCAAATCCGATTGGATCAGCTCTCGCTGTTGGTTCACAATCCCGAGATCCGACACGCGGCGATTCAACCGTTCCAGATACTCGCTTCGGCCCGCTGCGGTTATCGAAGCGGGTGCAACCAAAAGCAACCGTGCAACTCGGTCCGGTCTCCGAATCGCGAAAAGCAGGCTGAGCAAGGCACCCCAGGAGTGCCCGACGATCGTCGCTTTTTCGATCTGCCACAGGTCGATCAACTCGTGCAGGTCATCCACGTGGTTCCGCCATTCGAGCGGCGTGCGCGGCGAAACCGAAGATTCACCGCATCCACGTTGATCGTAGTAGCGGAGTCGCCTTCCCTGAGCAAGCTCGTCCATCGCGGGCAACAATGAGATGTGGGTTGCGCTGGGACCACCGTGGACCACTACTGCTTCTGGGGTGCCCGCCCCGATTGACCGCGTGAAAAGGCCTACACCATTTACAGTGACCATCTCCGTGGTGGCTGGCGCCGCCGACTGCTTTTTCAACGCGGAATCCGTCAAAAACACCCCTATCACAAAGTTGACCGAACGGTCATATTGACCGCTCGGTCAAGATGTCTTTAGAGCCGATTTCTCCGTTCAAGCTCCTTTTGCCAAATCATCCAAAACTGCGGAAAGCAGCCGATAGAACTGCGCAACAGTGTCAATCTTGACCCGTTCGTCAGGAGAGTGCGGAAACTCAATCTGCGGTCCCATCGAGATCATATCCATGCCCTCGAGCTTCTCCCCGATAATGCCACATTCGAGTCCTGCGTGGATTGCTTTGATCTCCGGATCCGAGCCAAGCTCTCTGTTGTGAATCTCCGTCACGAGCTTGAGCAACGGGGAAGCCAAGTTGGGCTTCCAGCCGGGGTAGCTGTCTCCCTCGACAACATCGGCTCCAACCAACTCTGCGGTGGCGCGAATCTGCTGACGTAGTGCCTCCAGCGCAGACTCTACCGATGACCTGCTGCTCAATCCGATCTCGATTGCGCCGTTCTTCGGCAAAACGGTGGCAAGATTGGTGCTGGTTTCAACAAGGTCGGGGATGTCATAGCTCATGGCGATTGTGCCATGTGGCAGTGCGGTAACCAGTCTCAGCAAGGTCCCGGTGGTCTCGTCATCCCACATACTGTCTGGAGCCGAGACTACCGCCAATTCCGAGGTCATATCAGGTTCTGCCGGCCGGAACTCATCTTTGATGGTCGATATCGTGTCCTCGAATGCGGCCTTGAACGATTCGATGTCTGGTTGTGGAACTACGACCGTAGCGAAAGCTTCGCGCGGAATTGCATTGTGAGCGCTTCCGCCCTGCAGAGCCGTGAGGTTGACTGCCAATCCCTGCCGGCTGCAAGTGTGTATCGCCCTCACCAAGAGCTTGATAGCGTTACCGCGCTGCAAGTGGATGTCGCAACCGGAGTGGCCGCCCTTTAGGCCTCGTAGTTTGATGTCAACCGCGGCACTTTCGGGAGGAGTCGACGTCTCTTGGAGCTTTACCGTGACTGCGCTGTCTCCGCCGCCTGCGCAGCCGACATACAAAACCCCCTCCTCCTCCGAGTCCAGATTGAGGAGGATCCTCCCATTGATCATGCTGGCATCCAACCCGGCCGCGCCAGTCAATCCCGTTTCTTCGTCTACCGTGAACAGGGCCTCGATCGGGCCGTGCACGAGGTTTTCTGCCTCGAGGACTGCCAGTGCAGCCGCGATGCCGATCCCGTTGTCGGACCCGAGCGTGGTTCCCACGGCTGTCAAGTAGTCTCCATCACGTTCTGGTTGAATGGCATCTTTTTCGAAATCGTGCTCCACGTCCGAGTTCTTCTCATTTACCATATCCATGTGGTTTTGAAGAACGACCGTAGGAGCAGACTCGTATCCAGCTGATCCGGGCTTTCGAACTATGAGATTTCCCATCCCATCCACCTGATATTCGAGCCCATTTCGCTCGGCAATTCCAATGATGTGCTCACGAAATGCGGCTTCGTTTCCGGAACCGTGGGGAATTGTGAGTATCGTGTCGAAATGAGCCCAGAGCGCCTTGGGTTCGAGTGTTTCAACAAATGTCATTTTTGCCTCCCGTTCGCAGTCGAATTGTACTGCTTGAGACGCTGCTGCACGAGAGGTGGGTTCGCCCGATTTGACATAGCTTTGTCACAGCGGCTAGAATTTGCGGGTTCCAACCACTCTGCTCTGGGAAGGCCGCTATGGAGAACAAACCGTTCGAACCCTTTGTTCCGGCATCGAAAGACCTGCCCGAACTCACGATGAAGGCAGTGTTGCTTG
>JBDHHK010000020.1:0-34967 GCA_039589395.1 Gemmatimonadota bacterium | reverse complement strand
CGGCCATCATTGCCGGCTTCGGAGCAGTGATCTCGGAGGTTGGCGCCGTGATGATGGTAGGTGGAAATATCCTGGGGCGCACTCGGGTTTTGACGACCGCCACGGTGCTCGAGACACGTAAGGGCAACTTCGAGGTGGCGATTGCGCTGAGCCTGATTCTGCTGGCGCTCACCTTTCTCATCACATGGCTACTCACTCGGCTCCAGCAGAGGGACGTGGCGCGATGAGCGACAATGTTCTCGAAGTGCACGCTGTGTCAGTCGACTACGATGGTCGCACAGTACTCGACGTCCCAGAACTGACGGTGCGCCGAGGTGAGGTTCTGACGCTGCTCGGAGAGAATGGGTCGGGAAAGACCACGCTCCTGAGGTTGCTTGGGTTGCTCGTTCGGCCGGTCAGAGGATCGGTAGTGTTTTGTGGAGAGAATGTTGATTTCGGTAATCCACGACGGCTGCTCGAATTGCGGCGCCGCATGGCGGCGGTAATGCAAGAGCCTCTCCTTTGCAGAATGAGTGTACGAAGGAACGTCGCACTCGGACTGCGGTTTCGCGGCTTGCCGAAGGCGGATATCGAGCCACGTGTGAACGCGTGGCTTGAGCGTCTAGCCATATCCCATCTTGGGGAAAGGCAGGCTTCGAAACTGTCTGGAGGCGAATCTCAGCGCACCAGCCTCGCGCGTGCAATGGTGCTCGATCCTGAGGTCCTATTCCTGGACGAGCCGTTTGCAGCTCTCGATGCACCAACGAGGCAGGCTCAGCTACAGGAGTTCCAGGAGGTGCTTGCGGAAAGCGGAGTGACCGCCGTTTTCGCCACTCACGACCGGGGCGAAGCGCTCGCGCTGAGCACTCGACTAGCGGTACTGATTCAGGGCAGAATCGCACAGGTGGACTCCGCAGAAACGGTCTTCTCGCGCCCCGAGCAGTCGGAGATCGCCCGGTTCGTAGGTGTTGAGACTCTTATCCCGGGGCGCATAGAGGGCAAAGAAGACAACAACGTCTGGGTCGATTGCGGCGAATTGCGGGTGCGAGCTTTCGGACAGTGGGCCGTTGGTGAGGAGGTGCTCGTCGCCATCCGTCCTGAGGAGATCGATCTTCTCGAAGAGCACGGCCCGGTGAAGAACGGAGTGTACAACGTGTTTCCGGGCCGCGTGAAGAAGGTGGTTCCAGCGGAGACGCATTACAGGGTAGAGGTCGACTGTGGCGTGAATGTGGTCGCTGTGGTCAGCCGAACAGCCACTCGGGAAATGGTTCTGGATGTAGGAACGCCGGTCCAGGTGACCTTTCCACCTCGTGCGCCGCACCTGATCAGAAGATAGACAACCCCTTGCAGTGAATGCGCCGATTGGCGAAGGTGATGTCGAACCTTCCCATGGTGAAGAGATGACTGATAAACCTGGTGCAGCCCTTACGCCGTTGCTAGCTCCCCAGTCCATTGCTGTGGTTGGAGCTTCCTCCAAAGTGGGAAGCTTTGGTCACAACCTCTACACTAATCTTCGCAACTCGGGCTTTAGCGGTGTGCTGTATCCGGTGAACCCGAACCGCCGCTACATCGAGACTGTTCCTGCCGTTCCCGACCTGAGCCAGCTACCAGAGCCTGTGGACCTGGCCATTCTGTTGGTGCCGGCGGCCAGGGTGCCGGAGGTGGCGCGCCAGGGAGTAGATGCGGGCAATGTACGCTCGCTGCTCGTGCTGTCAGGCGGGTTCAAGGAGGCTGGTCCGCAAGGTGAGGTCCATGAGAACGCACTTCGCGATATCGCGCAAGGTGGCGGCGTACCGCTGGTAGGTCCCAACTGCGTTGGAATCATCAATACCGATCCGGATGTTCGGATGCATGGGATGTTTGCCGAGCGTCCAATGCCGCAGGAAGGCCGCATAGCATTCATCAGCCAGTCAGGCGCTCTGTGCCTCTCGATTCTCGATGCTGCTCGGTCCCGTGGCCTTGGATTCTCGAAGTTCATGAGCATTGGCAACAAGGCAGACGTCAATGAGCTCGACCTGCTGCGGTACCTTGCCTCCGACCCCAAGACCGGTGTGATCCTCATGTACATCGAAGAACTGAGCTACGGTCGGCGGTTCATCGAAGTCGCACGAGAGATTACTCTCGAGCGGGGCAAGCCCATCTTCGCGTTGAAGAGCGGTCGCTCGCCCCAAGGGGCGCAAGCGGCGCGCAGTCATACCGGGAGCCTTGCCGGTTCTGATGCGGCATACACGGCCATTCTCGGTCAGAGTGGGATCCACCGCGTAGATACGATCGATGAGATGTTCGACTACGCCACGGGCTTCGAATCGCAGCCGTTACTTGCAGGACCGCGCATTGCCGTTGTGACGAATTCAGGCGGGCCCGGAATCATCGCCACTGACGCGCTCGTCAGTGCCGGGCTACAGATCGCTGAGTTTTCCGCAGACACCGTTGCGAGCCTCAAGAGTTTCTTGCCGCCTCATGCATCGACGGGCAACCCATGCGATCTCACCGGTGATGCAGGTGAAGAGCTTTTCAAACAGACTCTAAATGTCGTGCTTGATGATGAGAATGTGGACGGAGCCATCGTTATCCTGACACCTGTGGCCCCCGGCGCCGACGTCGCGATCGCGGAGGCGACCGCCGCGGTGGCACGGGCGTCAAAGAAGACGACGTTCTTCTGTTTCCTCGGGGTTAGCGACTTCACTGAGGGAATAAAAGTCCTCCACAGCCACGGGCTCCCCCACTTTCCCTTCCCTGAGAATGCGGTGCGTGCGCTGGCACATATGCCGTGGTATCGCGACGTAATCGAATTGAAGGCGGGCAAGGAGGTGCCCACGTTCGATGTTGATCGAGAAAAGGTGGCTGGCGTGATCGAGGGACACCTGCGCGATTTCCCCCGTCGGCTGCTGAGCCAACACGAAGCTCACAGCATTTTTGAAGCCTACGGGCTTCCTGTGATGAAGAACCGGCTCGCGCACTCACCTGAGGAGGCGGCCACACTATTCGACTCAGAGTTTGGTCGAACAGTGGCAATGAAGATTATGAGCCCTGACGTTGTCCACAAGTCGGATGTGGGCGGGGTTATCCTCGGTGTTGATTCAGCGACCGAGGCACGGGAGGCTTACGCGACGATTTTGGACCAGGTATTGGGACACCTGCCGGACGCGAGCATCGATGGAGTGCTCATGGAGGAGATGGCAGGTGATGGGGTTGAAGTCATCATTGGCGGTAGTCGCGATGACAAGTTTGGGCCGATGATCATGTTCGGACTCGGCGGCCGCATGGTCGAGGTATGGAAGGACGTGAATTTCAGGCTGGCGCCGATGTGGAAAGCGTCTGCCACTCGCATGATCCGTCAAATTCGTGGGTACAGGTTGTTTGAAGGTATTCGAGGAGCGCCCCCATCGGATGTCCGCGCAGCTGAAGAATGTGTACTCCGCCTGGCTCAGCTGATGTGTGAAAACCCCGAAATCCAGGAGTTCGACATCAACCCTCTGATCCTTTACGGTAGTGGAGAAGGTGCAGCAGTTGCTGACGGCCGCATGGCGATACAGCGAGTTGATACTTCTGGTGGAGAATAACGCGCTCGGGCTCGCAGGAATTTCAACTCGCTGTGGGAATCGCGGCCACAATCTTCTACATATAGGCAGGGTGAAATTGGCCCCCTCACGCCCGGGAGGGTTGCTGTTGCCCAGCGGAGCCACGACGAGGTCCAAGCTTGGGATCACGTGGCAATCGTTCCTCTTGAAACCTCGTGAGGAAAACGTATCGCTCGGCACTTTTTCCCAATCGTCCTGAATCCAAAACGTGTATCCGTAGTGCCTCGGAGACTCTCCGTTTGCTTGTTTGAATCGACTGGTCGCCGTTCTCATCCATTCCTCGGGCACGAGCTGTCTGTTTCCCCATCGCCCCTTGTTCAACCAGAGATACCCCAACCTGGCAAGATCCCTGGCGTTGCATCGCAACGATGATCCCATTCTCGGAGTCTTCCACAGCTATGTATCGCTTGCGTAAAAGCGTTCTTGGAGATAGTATGCGGAGTATCAGGTAAATTAGACCCCGTTTACCTTAATCCAAGCAAGCTCAATGAACTACGGCCGCAAAGCGATAGTGGCTTCGCTGCTCCTTTAGCCCGCGTAACAGCGAGTATTTCCGGGAACGATCCAACTGCAGGAGAAAAGACGATGATCAAGACCATTCGATTGACGGCACTCTCGGTGCTTTTCACGATGACTGCCTCGGCCTGTGGCGATGAGGCGATGGGACCAGAGGACGAGGAAATGGGATGGGGAACACAAGAGCAGCAGGCGCTGATCACTGCGCTCGCAAGTAGCGGTGCGTTGGCGGCCAGTCCTGTTGCGGGCTTTGCGGCGATGGTAGTGGGCGCGCTAGATGACGTAGGAAGCATCAGCACACATGAGACCGCTGCTCTGAGCCAGTCGATCGAAAGCGATATTGAGCTAGCGCTCAGTGCTGCGATGTCGAGCACCTACGACGGCGCTGTTGGCGTCCAGGTCGGCTTTGATATTGACGGGACTCTAGGTTGGTTTGTCGGCGTGATCGGCTGGAACGGACTGAGCAACGGCGGCAGTGCAGTAACGGACTTGGTTGGTGTGTATCACTTCGATACTGGCTCAGATGAGCCTCCCGCTACTCATTCAGCGACAATCGGTCTTGATGGATTGCAGAAATCACCTCCTCTAAGTCAAACGAATCACCATTTTTCTACTGCCAGTTACTGGGATGGCACAAACAGCTACTGGGGAACGTCAGGCTCGTTCGACATATCTGCGTCGAGTTTCAGCGGTACCAATGACTGCAGCCAGACGTCGTTCTCGTGCTCTTACTCAACCGGGAACATGAGCGGTGCGTTCGAATTCGACGCCATGGCTCTGAATAGTGACATGAGCTGGACCCAGGTGCCTGTAACATTCTCCAACCTGAGATCTGTGAAACTGATGATATCGCCGGGACTGTAGATCGCTGGGAGAAGGGACTGCGGTTTCTGGTTTAGGTCGGTATGGTGTTTAAGCTGCGCAGCTGATACGATGTTTGCGTCACCGCTAATACCCCAAACGGCCGAGAACCATGCGAAAGCTCACCGCAGTCCTTTCTCTGTTGGCGCTTGTCAGTGGTTGTTCCACTAGTACGAGCCAATCAGCACATCAGTCCTGCAGCTTCCTCGACGATGTTAGCGATACGTCGAAGCTTAGCTGTGGGTCGATACAGGTGCCCGAAAACCACGACAACCCAAGTGGCCGCCAGATCAGTATCGCCTACGTCATCCTCAACAGCGAAGGCAGTAACAACACAGAATACCCAATGATCCACTTCACCGGTGGACCAGGTGGCCAGGCGTTGAGAAACATTGATAACGCGCTCAACAACCCCATTCTCGCGACCCGCGATATCATTCGATTCGATCAGAGGGGAATAGGCAAGTCGAGCCCGTTACCCGACTTGACCACAAAGATCTACAACCTCTTTCCCGAGGATCTCACCAGCGAAGAGGAGAGGGAACGAATCGGGGCTTTGGTTCAGGAGCTCCGCCAAACCTGTGATGAAGAGGGCATAGAAATCGAGATGTACAACACGTTCCAGAATGCCAGGGACGTGGGTTTGCTGATGGATCATCTCGGCTATGAGAAGTACAATCTGAGAGGTGGATCTTACGGAACACGGATTGCGCGGGTAGTAGCAGACTTCTTCCCAGAGAGGATCCACACCGCCATCTACGATTCGCCTGCGCCACACCGCAACGACTACCTGCTCACGCGGCTTGAGGACTACAGCGCCTCGTTGAGAAAGGTGTTTGACTATTGTCAGTGCACCCCTGAGTGCAGAGAACAGTATCCGAATCTCGAAGCGACGTACTTCGAAGTGCTCAATAGGTTGTCCAGGAATCCAGTGGAAGCTGAGTTCGACGGAAAACCATTCGTTCTAAATGTTCAGGACGCAATCTTCTTCCTGCGTTACGAGCTGTATAAGAGTCGCTCCCTGTCACTTGCCCCGAGGTTTATAGAAGCGCTCAGAACAGGGGACCTGGACTGGATCAACGAGGTCATCGACAGTCGTGGCAAAACGACCTCCAACTACGCCATGTTTCTGGCATGCGAAAACTATGAGGAGTACGATCACGGCGTGACTGCGGACGTTGTGGCTCAGAAGTATGAAGAGCTGGAGCTTCTGCCGTACGAGTTGCCCATATTCACCTCCCTTTACCTAACCAGTTCCGATTTTCTGAAGTCACAAGCGACAGAGGAGATGAAGGAATACAAACTCTCCGATATTCCATCGCTGATATTCATTAATCAGTTTGATCCGGTGACTCCCCCTGAGAACGCGGCCATCTTCCAGTCGAAGATGACCAACTCTCGGGCTTTCATAATTGATGCGGGTGGACATGGCGGCGGAGATATGGAGTGCAAAAGGAAAATCATGGACGCTTTCATGACGTCGCCGGATGCCGAGCTGGATGTTGGATGCCTCAGACTTTACGGGGGACACCAATGAGTCGAGTGATTCCTTTTCTCCTGTTTTTAATTGGATCCTGCAGCCCTTCCGAGCCTGGTTTGGCAATCTCAGAGAGCCGGCCTATCGAAGACGTTCATAGACGAACGATCGGCTTTCTAGATGCCGGAGTGTGGATCAGCAATGAGTTCGACGGTGGGAGGGTGAGCAACGCCTGGCAGGAGGGAGCAGACAGTTTCGTTGTTCAGATCCGCCCGGAGAACGCCCCCGTGAACAACAGTGCCTGGTACGCGTTCAAGATCTGGTCGGAAACGAACCGCACTGTTCAGGTGCGTCTCACCTATGAGAAAGGTGCGCATCGATACTGGCCCGAGTTCCGCGAAGCGAATCAACCGTGGGTGACCATGGACTCTTCAGCAGTTCTGGTTGATACGGTGGCCAACGAGGCGACACTCAGGCTGGATGTTGGACCTGACACTCTTTGGGTTGCCGGTCAAGAGATGATGACCTCCGCGTTTTTCGATTCGTGGACGGAGACGTTGGCCGAGCGGCCGCACATCAGCCGGACTGTAGCTGGTACATCAGGTCGTGGCAGGCCATTGCATTTGATGGAGTTCGGCGATCTCGATGCCAGTCGGCACGTATTGATCATTGGTCGGCAACATCCACCGGAGGCAACTGGCACCATGGGACTTCTCGCCTTCGTCGAAGAACTGGTAGGTGAAACCGATTTGGCCGTGGAATTCAGAGAGTATTTCCGGGTGCATGTGATTCCCTTGGTGAACCCCGACGGCGTGGACCTGGGCCATTGGCGACACAACACCGGCGGCGTGGACCTGAACCGTGATTGGGAGGCGTTCAACCAGCCCGAGACCAGAGTGGTCAGAGAGACCTTCTCGGAGATTCTCGAACAGCAAGGACACGAAGTGTGGTTCGCCGTGGATTTCCACTCTACACAGAATGACGTGTTTTACACGCTGGACCGGGAGCTGGAAACAACCCCGCCGGGGATTACCGATCGGTGGCTGAGCCATATCGCCGCTATACTCCCGGACTACGAGGTGAACGATTCACCTTCCGGCGTCGATGGGCCCGTTTCCAAGAACTGGTTCTACAGGACCTTCAACGCACCCGCTCTGATCTACGAAGTTGGGGATCAGACGGACCGAGCTCTGATCCGAGAAGTGGCCACCACGGCGGCACAGGGAACCATGGAGATCCTGTTGGATGAGATGAGGCGGCAACAGTAAGAAAAGACGTCTTCCAGCTTGGGCTGCGTTTGTAGCCGCACTCTCACCTCGAGTTGTTTCCCTCGCATTGCGAATCCGAGGGATATACTTGGTCAGGCAAATAGTGACATTCTGACCCGGAGGTATCTGCGATGGCTTTCGATTTGAGCGGCAAAGTGGCCGTTGTGACTGGAGCAGCACGTGGAATCGGGCGAGCACTGGTCGAGGGTTTTGTGCGATCAGAGGCGCGCGTGGTCGCTACCGACCGTGATAAAGCCGGCTTGGCCGAAACGAGTGATGCCTTCGGCCAAGAGGTCAGAATGGTGGTGGCGGACATCAGCACCCACACAGGGGTGAGCGACGTTGTGGATACTGCGCTAAAGAGCTACGGACGCCTGGACATTTGTGTGAACAATGCAGCAGTCGCACCGCATACAGCGTTGTTGGAAGAGCGCGTCGATGTGTGGGACACCGTGTACGCCGTCAATTGCAGGGGCACATTTTTGATGACGCAGGCGGCGGCGCAGTCCATGATCGGCGAAGGCCATGGTGGACGTATCATCAATTTTTCGTCTGCGGCGAGCCGGCGTGGCTCGCCCGGCGGTGCCGCGTATGTTTCCAGCCGAGCTGCAGTCGAGGGTTTTTCGCGCGTTGCTGCGATCGAACTGGCTCCTTTTGGAATTTTGGTCAACACCGTCAGCCCCGGCCTGATCGATACACAGCCGAGACCCTGGCCTCCTGTGATGGCAAAAGCGCTGCAGGCGCGTATCCCAACTTTGCCGCTAGCTAGACCTGGCGAGCCTGATGAAGTGGTTGAAGTGGTGCTGTTCTTGGCTTCAGATGCTTCGAGCTACATCAGCGGGTCCGTCATCAGCGTTGACGGCGCCGCATCTGTGGGTACACGGTTTGGCGGTCCGGTGGTTGACGACGATCCACGCTACGACTGGGTCACTGGCCGTGGTCCGGCGCCATTGACGTGAGTGTTTACGGAACAACATGGAAAGGGAGTTTCTAGTGGCAGACAAGCTGCGCGTGGGCGTTATCGGAGGTGGTCGTTGGTCTGCAACGGCACACCTACCGGGTTTCGTGAGATCTCCTCTCTGTGACGTGGTAATGATATGTGACCTGCATCGGGATCTGGCTGAGGACAAGGCCAAGCGGTTCGGAATACCCGAGGTGGTCACCGATTATCAAGAGATCCTTCGGCGCGATGATATCGATTTGGTGGACGTTGTTACACGCGGCGATCACCAGGACCTGGTCTTTGCAACTCTAGACGCGGGCAAGCATTGCCTCGTAGAAAAGCCCGTGTGCCACGACTACAAGGATGTCTTGAGAGCACACGAACTGGCGCGGTCAAAGAACCTGAAAACCAAGGTGGGATTGACTTTTCGCTACGCCCCTGCTGTGCAGTACATGTTTGAACTTGTGAGGGAGGGGTTTGTTGGTGACCCATTTGTCTTCAATGGATACGAGCAAAACTCACAGTGGCTCGACCCCGACAACCCGATGGACAAGCGGATTCACCGGACTAGGCCGCTCGGTGAGCCGAAGGTGGGTACCGATCTGACACGGGAGGGCATTCACGTCTCATCGTTGGAGGGGTATGGTGCTCCGACCATCGATATCGGGCTGGAGTTGGTCAACAGCGACCTGACGCAGGTGGTTGGGATATTGGGAAACATGGTTCCCTGTCGCCGGCGCACAAATCTCGATTCTGAGCGCGAGCGCATCAATATCGATGACGCCGACATGTTTATGGCCGAGTGTGCAAATGGTGCGCTCTATTCGATGCAAAGCAGCTACGTGACCGTGGGCAACTATCCGGGCATCGAGGCTCGCATATTCGGCTCAGAAGGAGCGCTGATCTGTCGACTCGTGGAAGAATTTGGAGTGATTCAAACGCTGCACGGCGCCAAGCCTGATGTTGTCGAATTCGTGCCGATGGATATTCCTGAGCGCTTTTTCCCGCCAGGCTGCGAAGAGGATGACGAGTGGGGAACGGTGTTCTTTGGTGGCCTGGTTCACGACTTCCTGCAGGAGATCGTGGACGGTGGTGTGAGGAACCAAGGTGATTTTGCCCAGAGCGCACGAGTGCAGGAGATCATCAACGCTGTCGTGCTATCTCATCGAGAGCGTCGCTGGGTGGCACTGCCCCTGGATGGTCAGGATTCAGATGTCGGAGGCATCGGGGAATGATCTTAGATGTCGTTGCTATGCCAGGCAGTCCCTGAGTATGCACATATCGCTCTCGAAGGAATCCGCCTCTAGCGGCCCGAAGGAAAAGCGGAAGAACCGATCCAACGAACTGGGCTTCCCTACCTCCCGACTCATATCGCAGAACCGGCCAGGCAAGATACCTGCGTCGTGTTCGAATAGCCGATCGTTGAACTTTTCGGCAGTCAGCCTACCCGGCAACTTGCCCCAGTGATAAAAGCCGCCGTTTCCGGTGAATAGCTCGACTCCCAACTCACGCAACGCATCTCCGTAACGTTCCCGCTGCCAGGCGAAGTACCTGTTCACAGCATCACGGGCTTGCTCTACACGCTTCGGTTCCAGCAGGCCGGTCACGTAGATCTGTGAGGGACGCGACACCCCTCCCATACCAAACGAGGAGTAGTTCCTGAAGATCTCGATGTGTTTTTTGGCCGCGATTACCCAACCGGTTCGCATACCTGGAACCTGCAGGCCTTTGGTAGCGGCGCCAACGACAAAGATGTTGGTGGAGTCGATATCGTTTATGTGTTGCAGGGCACTTTCAGGCTCTGGCTCTGAATAGAACTCGTATGCCTCGTCAAATAGTGCCGCGCGGTTCTCGCCGGTGAACATTTGCACGCGTTCGCGCAGGTCGTTGCCGGCCGACATCACGCCTGTAGGGTTGCACGGGTTCGACTTGACCAGCATCACATCGCCAGTGATCTGTGCGACAGATTCGGCATACTCTTCGATCGTTGGCCTGAACCGGTTCTCTCCGTTGCAGGGAATCAGATGTACGTCGTGGTTTAACAACCTGAGCATGTCGTAGTAGGGCGTGTACTCGGTGGCCTCTAAAACGATCGAGGTACCGCGCTTCAGTATTAGCAGGGTTGCCAAGATCCCCGCGCGCCCACCCGCAAACACCGCCACATGATCGGCCGTGATGCCCGCGTCGTAGAAGCGGTTGTAGTAGTTCGACAATGCTTCGCGCAACACAAGCTCGCCGGTGGCTTTGGGATACTTCAGGTCGGTGTATGTCAACTCAATGCAGGACGGAAGTGGTGGCCCGCCCGGCAACTGCTTCGTGAGTGGATAACCCTGAGCCCAGGGGTGTGTACCAGAATCACCCATGTACTTTGCAGTGGCATCGAGGAACTTGAACAGGGTTTCATACACGCCCATCGGCGGGAATTGCTTGAGGATCATTACACAGGCCGGTTGTTGAAGTATTCCTTACGGTGGCGCTAACGCGAAGCGCGCACGACAAGCACTCGGTGCGACAACTCGTCTGGATTGATGTCCGCAATGGTGGTTGAATAGCGCCCGTCTCGTCCCAACACCGTCACCTCCACGTTCACGATATTGGTGCCGTGTGGTAAACCCACATGTACGGGCATCACATTTTGAGAGCAGTATCCACCGCCTGTGTCTACGAGCCTCGTACCCAGGAGGCGGCCGGCGCCAGCTGAGTACACCCGTACTTCGGCGCCCGCCAGCGTGTGTCTCCCGTCCGAATCCAGGACCATCACCTGGACCGATCGTCTCGCGTCCACCTCCGAGAGCAGCGAACGATACAGAAGATGACTCCCCTCGAGATTGTTGTTTGCGAGCGCGATGTCCAAGTCACCATCCCCGTCGAAATCGGCCCATTGAACACCGTGGCTTGCACCTTTCGGGAACAACTTCTCGGTTGGCATTATCTCAAAAGAACCCGCGAGGTTCTTGTAGAGGTAATCCGGCGCCTCCGGCTCGGTGCTGAGATACGACGCAACGTAGAGATCAGCCCAACCGTCGTTGTCGAAGTCGCCCCACGCAGCGACGGTGGAGTGAAAGTCCCTTCCCAACACCGTACCGTCAGCTACCTCTGTGAACGTCCCATCGCCTTCGTTTCTCCATTGTGCATCGGGACCGTAGTTGGCCACGAACAAGTCGAGATCACCGTCGTTGTCGTAATCCGCGACAGCCGGCCCGACACCGCCGTAGTCCTCGGGCCTGTTCGGGGAATCCATGCCGAGTTGCGGTGCCACATCGACGAAGCGGCCATCGTCATTGCGGAAGAAGCCGTCGTGGTCTCCGTTCTGATTGGCAACGAACGCGTCGAGGTCTCCGTCCATGTCCATGTCGAACCACGCGACACCCACGGTCCTCCGTGGGTCGCCGATGCCCGAGTGTTCGGTGACATCGGAAAAGACTCCGTCGTCGTTCCGGAACAAGCGGTTCACCTGGTCGCGCATCGCAACGAATAGATCCACATCACCGTCGTTGTCGTAGTCGATCCACGACGTCTGTCGAGTGGTGCCAATGAGGTCTACTCCGAAGTCTGCGGCGACATCCACAAAAGACACGCCGTTCCCCTCGTTGCGGAACAGCCGGTTTGGAGTTTCCTGGGAAGCGGGGAAGCCTATGTAGATGTCGAGATGGCCGTCACGATCGAAGTCCCCCCAAGCTGCTACGCGCGTTTCCTCTGTGTTTGCCAATCCGACCTCGGACGCCACGTCCACGAACAATCCTGCGTCGTTTCGGTACAGCCGGTCGGCCGCTCCACGGAAACCAACGAAAAGATCGATGTCTCCATCGTTGTCGTAATCGGCCCATGCGTTCGGCTGAGCGCCGGGCGCCGAGAACAGCTCCGGTTGAACGATCTCGAACATCGGCTCCGAGGTGCCGCACGCAGTAACCAGCAGAAGAAACGCGCAGACCGACCGGCCGCTATCGTCCATAAATTGAGTAGTGTCTGACATGATTGGCAAAGATGTAGCCGTAGCCTCCGGGGCGCCAGGCGTGAGCCAGGTTTATTGGACAGTAACCCCTTCGCTTCCTGGCGTGACACATACAGGCGCCTTAAGATGTCTGATGGCCAGTATCACGAGACCCGACAAATAATGGACGGATTCCATGGACGCTCGCCTTCTTAGCCGACTTCTCCTCTGTGGCTCCATTTCGCTAACCATCCTTCTGGTACGACCTTTTGGGGCGTGGAGTCAGGTCAATCTGACTCAGGCCGCACCCATCAACACCTACAACGCCATTCATCACCCCGAGGTGGGCCGCCAGGGAATGGTCGCGAGCCAGAACTCCGAAGCCACACGTGTGGGTGTCGAGATTCTGAGGAGCGGGGGTAACGCGGTAGATGCGGCGGTAGGCGTCGGGCTGGCACTTGCAGTTACGTTGCCAAGAGCGGGGAATCTCGGCGGTGGAGGGTTTATGCTCGTCCACGTGGCAGATGCCAACCGGACTGTCGCCGTGGATTTCAGAGAAACGGCACCGGCGGCCGCGTACGCTGACATGTTCTTCGGTTCCGACGGAGAGGTGGACCAAGCCGAGTATCGATTCACGCACAAATCATCCGGAGTACCTGGTACGGTGGCGGGGCTCGACCACGTCCTCCGCAAATACGGGACAAAAAGCTGGGGCGAAGTGGTGGAGCCGGCTCTTGGCCTGGCCCGGGACGGTATCACGGTGACTGACGATCTCGCCAACAACCTGGGAGCCAGTAGGGACCGTCTCACAAGAAACCCGGCGGCTGCTGCCTCGTTCTACAAGCCGGGCGGGGAAGAGTACGAAGTGGGCGAAGTGTTGAGGCAACCAGACTTGGCTTGGACGCTCCAGCAACTCAGAGACAACGGCGCCGAGGCATTCTACTCCGGAGCAATCGCGGACCGGATCTTGGCGGATATGGCCGCACATAACGGAATTGTCACTCGGGAAGACCTGGCGTCGTATGAAGTAAAGGAGCGGGAGCCGGTGCAGGGTACTTATCAGGGCTTCGACATCCGAGCCATGTCCGCTCCAAGTTCAGGCGGAATGCACATCGTCCAGATGCTCAACATCCTCGAGCAATTCCCTCTGAAGGAGATGGGGTACGGCAGCGCCGATGCGATGCACGTGATGGCCGAAGCTATGAAGCTGGCGTATGCTGACCGGTCCAAATACCTAGGGGACCCAGATTACGTGGCCCTTCCGGTCGACCAGCTCACAAGCAAGGCCTACGCAGCGGAACTAGCGGCGGGCATCGACCTGGAGATGGCGCGCCCTTCAGAGGAAATCGGACCTGGGGACCTCACTCCCTACGAAAGCCCAGAAACGACGCATTTCTCAGTCATGGACGGTCAAGGCAACGCGGTCGTCTGCACGTACACCCTGATGTTCTCTTTCGGATCGGGTGTGGTCATCGACGGAGCCGGCTTCCTGATGAATAACAACATGGGGAACTTCACACTGCGGCCCGACATCCCGGATGCCTTCGGCTTGCGGGGGAGCGTCGACAACCAGATCAGCCCGCGACGGCGGCCGGTGAGTTCCATGACTCCAGTAATAGTGCTGCGGAACGGAGTCCCGTACCTGCTCACCGGGAGCCCGGGTGGGAGCAGGATCATCACGACGAACCTCCAACTCCTGGTCAACGTGCTCAGCCACGGGATGAATATTGCGGATGCCGCAGCGGCACCAAGAATGCACCACCAGTGGTTCCCGGATCGTCTCGAAGTTGAGAGTGGCTTTGGACCGGATGCCCTTAGGATCCTCATCGGGCGTGGTCACGACGTGCAGCCGAGTAGGGGAATGGGCAGCCTCCAGACCATCCTCTTCGACGGTGAGTTGTTTTACGGATATTCAGATCCCCGCAGACCGGGTGCGCTTAGTCTGGGGTACTGACGCCGGGCTCGATCTCGAACTGCCTCCAGCAAACAGTAAGGCAGCGACCGCGAACTCTGACCAGCAATCGCCTGCTTTTCAGGACGTTGCAGGCTGGTCGGCCAGAGCATTTATTCTGTGGAGTTGATTGTTAGTCGAAAAGACCGAACCCAAACGCCTCAACCGAATATGTCTGCGAGGCGGTTCTCAACATGGAGTTACCGTGATCTATACTATGTCCCTGCGAGTCTTCCACAATATCCCTTCGTTCTTTCTACTGGCCGCCCTCTGGGTGGTGTCTGACCCAATTGCGGCCCAGGACCGCAACCCATCCGTGATCATACACCCCAGCCTACTGGAGAAAATGGAGTACCGGCAGGTAGGTCCTTTCCGGGGTGGGCGCTCCACTGCCGTGGGCGGATTTCCCGACGATCCTCACGCGTACGTCATGGGCACCACCGGGGGTGGAGTATGGATCACCGAGGACGCTGGTGAGACGTGGGAGAATGTCACGGACGACTTTTTTGACGTGGGTTCCATAGGGGCGGTGGAGGTAGCTCCAGGTGACCCCAACGTCTTATACGTGGGCACTGGTTCGGCCGGTATCCGCGGCAACGTGAGCGGCGGCAAGGGCGTGTGGCGCTCAACGGATCGCGGAAAGAGTTGGACATTTTTGGGGCTTCCAGCGGCGGGGCTCATCGCAAAGATCCAAGTGGATCCCAGGGACGCGGACGTTGCATTCGTGGCTGTGCTGGGGAACGCTTTCGGCAAGAACGAGGAACGAGGCGTCTACAGAACCAGGGACGGAGGGAGAACGTGGGATCGAGTTCTGTTCGTTGCGGACTCGGTGGGGGCTGTTGACCTGGTGATGAATCCCAAAAACCCTCGGGAGCTGTATGCGGGAATGTGGCGTGCAGAGCGTAAGCCCTGGACCCTGATAGACGCGTCCCGCGTCGGGGGGCTCTGGAAGACCACCGACGGTGGAGACAACTGGACCCGTCTCACCGATCCGGATCTAGACAACGGCCTTCCCTCCGAGACTTTGTTTGGCCGCATCGGTCTTGCGATCTCGCCGGCGAACCCATTGAGGGTATGGGCTCTCATCAACGCGCCCGATCCTTTTGGAGGAATCTGGCGCACTGACGACGCTGGAGATACCTGGGAGAAGGTGAACCGTGACCGGCGATTCCGCCAGCGACACTGGTACTACACTCACCTGGAGGCCGATCCCCAGGACTACAACACCCTCTACGTATTAAACACAGGGACGTACCGGTCCGTGGACGGGGGCAAGGAGTGGTCCCGTATACAGGTCCCACACGGGGATGTCCACGATCTGTGGATTCACCCAGACGATCCGGATGCAATGGTATTGGGTAATGACGGTGGAGCACAGGTTAGTGTCAACGGGGGACAAACCTGGTCGACCATGCACAATCAACCCACGGCAGAGTTTTACCGCCTGGAAGTGGACAACCAGTTCCCCTACCGCCTTTACGGGGCTCAGCAGGACAACAGCACCATCTCGGTGTCTTCGAGGGTAGCGGGCGACCTCTCCCCGGAACAGGATTGGCTCAGCGTGGGTGGAGCTGAGAGTGGACATATCTCCGTTCATCCCCATCCCGACTCGGCGCACATCGTTTGGGCCGGGAATTATATCGGGCAGATTGACAGGACGAACCTGAAGACGGGCGAGAGCCGGAACATGATCCTCTACCCCCAGATGGGCGATGGGGTCGCACCGCGTGACGCTCGCTACCGATTCCAGTGGAATGCTCCGATCCTCATTTCCCGCCACGATCCGAGCGTGGTCTATCACGCATCGCAGTTCGTTCATCGCACAACAAACGGGGGCATGAGTTGGGAGACCATCTCCCCTGATCTAACGACGAACAACGCTGAGCAGCAGAGCGTCCCAGGCGGTCCCCTGCAGCACGACCACACCGGCGTAGAGGTGTACAACACGATTTTCGTTCTGAGCGAGTCATCCCGGGACGCGGCGGAGCTGTGGATAGGTACTGACGACGGCCGGGTGCACATCACTCGGGACGGCGGCGGGAGCTGGACGGAAATCACCCCCGGTGATATGCCCGCCCAGGGAACCGTCAACTCGATCGATCTGAATCCGAACCGACCAGGCCGGGCAGTGATGGCGGTCTACAAGTACCGAGACAACGACTTTCGACCCTATGTCTTTCTCACCAACAACTTCGGCGAAGACTGGCGATTGCTAACGGACGGACAGAACGGAATTCCAGAGGATTTCCCGGTGCGGGTTGTGCGCGAGGACCCGGACCGGGAGGGGCTGTTCTACGCCGGCACCGAGTTCGGGATGTTTGTTTCCTTTGACGAAGGAGAACACTGGCAGGCTTTCCAACAGAATCTTCCGCGGACGCCCATAGCAGACCTTCGCGTGCACCGCCAAGACTTGGTTGTAGCTACGCATGGACGTTCGTTCTGGATCTTGGACGACGTGACCCCACTCCACACGATGCAGGACGCGGTGTTTGGGAGGGCCCTGCACGTGTTCCAGCCTCGGGACGCCACTCTGGCACGCTTTCGGGCGACAGGGGGAGACCGGGCACCTGAGAGTGCACCAAACGGTATCGTTCTCAACTATTGGATCGGGGAAGCGGCAACAGGTGACGTGGAGATATCGGTGCGCGACGGCACCGGGACGGTGATTCGACGTTTCCAGGGTTCGCTGGACAAGGAACAGTCTGGCAAAGCGGACGATGGCGGAGGCGAGGAGGGTCTGCAGGAAGACTCGTTCCCGAGCGAAACCGAATCCGAAGAAACCGAGCCCTCCCCGGAAAGTGACGAGGCCGCTTCAGAAGGTCCCGATGAGCCAGAGGACGCGAATCTCGAGGAGGAAGATCTCGAGGTCGAAAAGGGTATGAACAGGTTCGTATGGAACCTGCAGTACCCCGGGCCGGATGTAATACCGTCGGCGCAGTTCTCTCTAGCTTACACGGGTGGACTCAATGCACCCCCGGGTACATACACATTGGAGGTGAAAGTAGGAGGCGAGAGCAGGGAAGTGTCGGCAACGGTAGGACTCGACCCCCGGATTCCCACAGTCTCCGAAGCGGACATGGCCGCCCAGTTTGAGTTGTCACGGCAGGTGCGAGACCGTCTGACGGAGGTTCACGCCGTGATTCAGGACGTCCGCTCCATTCGGGAGCAGGTGGAGGGTTTTCTGAAAAGGCTGAAAGACGAAGACGACCAGGAACCTCTGGTGACGGAATTGGACAGCCTTTGGAAAGGTTTGGACGAAGAGCTCAAGATCGTAGAGGGGGCACTAATCCAGACCCGCAACGAATCGGGGCAGGACCCCATCAACTTCCCGTCCATGTTGGACGATCAGCTGGCGTACCTGTACAGCCATGTTACGACGTCATACGGACGTCCGACCCAGGGTGCCCAACAGCGCTTCCAGGATCTGGTAGAGGTTACAGGGCCCATCCTCGAGCGGGTGCGCGGCACAGTGCGGGACCAGGTGGTGGGGTTCAACCGAATCCTCAGGGAGGCTGAGGTGGGCGCGGTGGTAACGAAGAGTCGCTGAGGCACACAGCGAACACGCTCTCATCGAAAAGACCTATGAATTTGTCGCTGCATTCCTTGCTCCGTCATCCAGGCGTCCAACGCAGCATTCCGTTCGGGGTGTTCATTCTGTTTTTGGCCTCCGAACCATTCCTCGAGACTTTACTCCCGGCCGCGTTCGATCCTCGCTGGCTCTATGGGGTGCGATCTGTGCTGGTGATGGGGCTCCTGCTCTTACTCTGGCGGTACTACGGCGAGCTGAGAGAGCCGGTTGATGTCCCAGTTGGGGAGTGGTTGCTGGGTATTGGAGTCGGAGTCGTGGTCTTTGTACTATGGATCTACCTGGATTTCCAGCCAGTTGCCTTTGCTGCCAAGGACGGCTTTGATCCCACCGTCCAAGGCCAGATCTCGGTGGGTATCGCAGTACAGCGTATCGCTGGAGCAGCTCTGGTGGTCCCGGTAATGGAGGAACTCTTTTGGCGTTCATTCATTCTCCGGTTTATCGCAAACGCTTCCTTCCTGAAGATGGATCCCCGCAAGGTTGGGTGGGTCCCCATCCTCATCAGCTCCGCCGTCTTCGCTTCAGAGCACCGCCTTTGGCTTGCAGGTCTGCTGGCCGGACTCGCATACGCATGGCTCTACCGCCGTACCGGCAACCTGTGGATCCCCATTCTGTCCCACGCCGTCACCAATGCTGTCCTTGGTGCCTACGTGCTTGCAACGGCCTCCTGGTGGTTCTGGTAGCAGAAATGAGATTCACCTTTGCGCTCACTCTCCTCTTCGTTTTGCGCGTCTGTTGGACTAAGGAGTGAACGGGTCACAGAATCCACCTGTACACATTTCCAGACTGGTTTCGCGGAGTACGTAAAACGTTACTGCTTTTTCCGGAGGACGAGCGCTGTCCGACAGGGTAGATAGAGCTGGAGTCTGTGCCGAAGCGTATCTTTTTCCTCGAAGGGCATCGTGAAATATTGCCCACCGGATTCGATGCGACCCTGTCCGCCGAACTGCAGCTCGTCAGTATCCAAGACGTGCAGGTATTCCCCTGGAACAGTCTCGACAGGTAAGTCCGCCGAGGATCGAGACGGGTGGAAGTTGAAAAAGAAGAAGAAATCACCGCGGGCAAAGGCCAAGATTTTGAGCTTGTTCTCGAGTAAAAGGAGCATAGGTTGCACCGACGCGAGCGCTTCCGACAGGCCCGGCAAGTTCATTACGACCTGATCGAAGTCTGCCAGAAACCGGTAGCGAAGGGCCGGATCGTCCCTAAGCGACCATTGCCTTCGCGCGTAATGGTATGACCAGTCGTTTCCTTCCCTCGGGAAGTCCACCCACTCCGGGTGACCAAACTCATTGCCGATGAAGTTGAGGTACCCGTGCCCGGAAGCTCCCAGCGTAGCTAACCTCGTCATCTTGTGGATTGCCATGCCGCGCTCGACCGCGATACTCTCGGCGCCCAGATGCATTGAGTCGTACATCTCTGCTCCGGCGAGCGAGAATATCAGTGTCTTTCCGCCCACGAGTGCCTGGTCGTGGCTCTCGACGTAGCTAATAGTCCGCTCGTCTGCGCGGCGATTCTTGAGCTCAGCCCAGAGGTACCCCATATCCCAATTCTCGTCGGGCACGTCGTTGACCAGCTTGAACCAGCAGTCGGGTACACCCATTGCGAGCCTATAGTCAAAACCGCACCCACCTTGGTCCACTGGCGCAGCGAGACCCGGCATACCGCTAACGTCCTCAGCGATAGTGACTGCGTCCGGATACAACCCGTGAATGAGTCTGTTTGCTAGAGTGAGATACGTGAGTGCATCCTCGTCGACGGCGTCGTCGAAATATGGGGCATAGCTGGTGAAAGCTGCCCCGAGCCCGTGGTGTCGGTAGATCATGCTGGTAATGCCGTCGAAGCGGAAACCGTCGATGTGGTGCTCGTCCATCCAAAAACGGCAATTGGATAGGAGGAAGTGAAGAACCTGCGGTTTGCCATAGTCGAAGCAGCGCGAGTCCCATGCCGAGTGATTCCCCCGCTCGCCGGCGTGGAAATACTGTGTCTCGGTGCCGTCGAACCGCGAGAGGCCCTCGACCTCATTTTTCACCGCATGAGAATGGACTAGATCGATCGTCACCGCCATTCCCGCACCGTGCGCCTGATCGACCAGCGCCTTGAACTCTTCGGGTGTTCCAAACCTCGACGAAGCAGCGAAGAAGTTGGAAACGTGATAACCGAAGGAGCCATAGTAGGGATGCTCCATGACCGCCATCAGTTGGAGCGTGTTGTAGCCTGCACCTACAACTCGGGGAAGTACCTCGTCGCGAAACTCAAGGTAACTGCCGACACCGTATCGCTCCTGAGCCATGCCGATGTGTGCCTCATAGATCAGAGGGAATTCGACGCTTCGCGGGCGATTGTGTTTCCAGACGAACGGTGATTCAGGGTTCCAGGCCTGGGCATTGAAGATTTTCGTTTGTTCATCCTGGACGACCCTTCTCGCGTAGGCGGGAATCCGGTTGCCTCGACCACCGGGCCAATGAACGATGAGACGGTAGAGGTCGCCGTGGTTCAGCGTTCCCTCCGGAACGTTGATCTGCCACGTTCCATTCTCGTCGACCCTATCGAGAGCGTAGCGCTCGTGTTCAATCCAATCAGAAAAGGGGCCCACCAGGTAAATCGCAGTAGCAGCCGGCGCCCACTCGCGAAAGATCCATCCGCTGCTGGTCCGATGTAGGCCGAAAAACTCATGGCCGGAGGCGAAGTCACCAAGGCTCCTACCTCCAGCGGTCAAACGCCGTTCAGTTTCTCGAGCGTGAGCCATGCGGCGACGAAGCACTTCCCGGTACGGATCGAGAAAAGGATCGTCGTCGAGCGTGGCGAGCTTTTTGGTCTCGGGTGACAATTTGGCCCCAGCGTTGGATTAGAACATGCCCACAATGGGCCGATTCAACATCTCTTCGTAGATGTCGAAGTAGTTTCGGGCAGTAACAGAGTGGTTGAAGGTAGTTGCTGACTCGGTCATGATCCTCGCCACCTGTTCCGCCCTTTCTGCGGCTGGCATGCGGTAGAACGCCATCGCCTGGTCGACCGCCCATGATAACCCGGCGGATCCGTACACTTCGAAAACGAAGCCGTTACCCGTGTTACGGTTTGTATCCAGGTGTGTGATGGTATCGTGCAGCCCGCCGGTGTCATGTACGATCGGCAGCGATCCGTAAATGGTCCCGATCATTTGCGGTAGGCCGCATGGTTCGAAGAGCGACGGCATCAGGACAAAGTCGGAGGCCGCGTAGGCTAGATGCGACAAACCTTCATCGAAGTCGCACACTGCGACGCGCCCGGCGAGATTGTGAAACCTGCAAATGTCGTGAAAGTGTTTCTTGTAGGCCCCATTCGCGACGAAGACAACTTCGATGCTCTCCTCCCAATAGCGTGAGACAACGTCGTAGAGAATCACCGTCATGAGCTGGCACCCCTTCTGCACCGGGTCGAGCCGGGAGGGCCAGAAGAAAAGCGGTGCGTCGTCGCGCGCATCGAGCCCGATTCGCTTCTGGAGAACGCGCTTGTTCTGCAGTTTTCCATCAGCGTGACTAGCTGGCGAGTAACGCACTTCGATGGCGGTGTCAGTCTTTGGATCGAAAGCAGGATCGGGGGCATTGAGAATACCGGTGGCGCACCCAGCAGTCTTCTTGTTGATGATCTCGTTTCTGATGTGTGGTGGGATGTAATCGTGGCGGCCGTCGACGATCTCCTCGAGAAACGTCGGGCTGACGGTATTGATGAAGTGAGCGGCGAAGATCCCACTCGTCAACAGGTCTACGCGGTTTGACGAACGTATTTCTTCATAATGTCCTGGAAGCCGTTCGTAGTACAGGTAGGGCCAAAAAAGCGCAGCGTCGATGCCGTTGTTCTCGATACCCTCGAGATACAATTCCTGGGTGTGGATGTTATGCACCGTAAACAGGCAAGGGATGTTCAGGCGCCTTGCCTCAGCCGGGATGAGACCGGTCATCCAGTCGTTGCAGTGAATGAGCTGTGGGTTGACCCGCGGGATGATGTTGTTGATCACCTCACGCTGAAACGCGAGCGCGATGTGCGAGTTGTCTGAGTGGTAGCTGCTATACACCTCATTGCAGTAGTAGAACGCCCGATCCTCGGCAAGGTGAATGCGAGAATCCGGGAACTTGGACTTGTAGATCCTCAGTTCCTCGCTCAGGAACTTGCCGACGTCAATGTGAAACAGGCGGCGGTAGTTCGGGATCGTGACGTGCACGTCCGCACCGAGGTCGAAGAGCGCCGCAACGAGCGAGGCAGAGACATCGGCGAGCCCACCGGCTTTCGCCTTCATCATGTTGGCCATGTTCCCCATCCCCTCAGGGAGATAGGTGATCTCAGGCGTTACAATCAGGATTCGAGGCTTGCCCCGATCTGTCGATCCGGATCCAATCATGATTGTCCACCGTCGTCAGCCCACGTCAGGAAGCCTGGCATCACATTCGTCCAGGCCTTCCCGCTGGGTATGACCCGCGCGGTGAATCCGAATCGTCCGGTTTGGGAGCAGTCGAGTCTGTTGCCGTATAGGTATCGGCCGTCACTAAGTTCCTTCTCGACCTTCATCTCAATGGCATGGCTTTCGGTAACCCGTGTGCTCGGATCAACGGGCCCATAGTAGAGCTGAACGACCACTTCGTCCGGTCGCAGATCTCCGAGATGAACCTCAGTGGTCACGTCGAAGTGGTCGCCAAGATGACGCCGGGACGCATCCGTATCCGCCACAGGGATACCAATAGATACGCTCTGCCACAATGATTGGAGCCGCTGACGCTGCGTCACGAGTTCTCGTGCCGCCGCAGCACCGTCGGCGATCAACCTGTGATACTCATTCCAGGCCTCCTGGTAAAACGTGGAATTGTACTCAGACACCATGCGACGGCTCGTGAAGAACCTGATCGCCATCTTGATCGAGGCTTTCATCATTGTAGTCCACTCACGCGGTATGTCGCCTTCGGACCTGTTGTAGAAACGAGACGCCACGTCGGACTCGAGCAGGTTATACAGGGCCTGAGACTCAACCATGTCCTGATATTCAGGGTCTTCATACTCCTCTCCCTCCCCGATGGCCCATCCGCACTCCGGGCTGTAACCTTCGCACCACCACCCGTCGAGCGTGCTGACGTTGAGCCCTCCGTTCATGGCCGCCTTCAAGCCCGATGTTCCACTCGCTTCGTGAGGTCTGCGGGGCGTGTTGAGCCATATATCTACACCCTGCACAAGAAGCCGTGCCACGAACATGTCGTAGTTTTCCAGAAAAACGACGCGCCGCCGCACGTTTGCCTGTCCTGCAAACTCGAAGATCTCTCTGATGAGCTCCTTGCCCGGTTCGTCGGCTGGGTGAGCCTTTCCGGAGAAAATGAGCTGAACCGGACGCTCTTTGTCGCACAATAGGGCCTCAAGACGATCCTTGTCGCTAAGGATAAGTCCGGCGCGTTTGTAGGTGGCAAAGCGCCGAGCAAAACCTACGGTCAAAACATCGTAGTCCAGTACGGACCTCAATTGGAGTCTCTCATCCTTGGTCGCGCCGCGCGCCACGTACTGAGACTCCACGAGTTCACGTGCTGTTCGGACGAGCCGAGTTCGGCTGCGCTCGTGAACCCGCCACAGCTCCTCATCGGGAATACCGTCGATGGCGGCCTGGACCGTTTCACTCTCCGGATTTTCACCCCACTCCGGGCCTAGATACCGGTCGAAAAGCGTTCTATTGTCGGAAGACAGCCACGTGTCCAGATGTGCACCGTTCGTGATGTGCCGAATCGGAATCTCGTCTTCCGGCCGTTCAGGCCACAGGTGCATCCACATTCTGCGCGCCACCTGTCCGTGGAGTTCACTCACACCGTTGATATGATCCGCCATGCGCAGGCCGAGTATCGTCATGGAGTATTCGCTCCCTGGCTCGCTGTCCTCTGTTCTACCCCAATCGATCACCTTGGAGGGATCGATGCCGAGGTTCTCCTCCAATGGCCGGACATGACGCTCGAGCAACTCGGACTCAAAGGTCTCGTTACCTGCCGGGATCGGCGTGTGAGTTGTGAAAACGTTGGATCGCCGTACGACCTCAGTTGCAGTGTCGAGATCGAGCGCTGCGTTTTGACGTAGGTGTGCGATACGGGCCAAGCTTATGAATGCGGCGTGGCCCTCATTCATATGGCAGACAACCGGATCGTGCCCTAGTGCGAGAAGGGCTCTGATTCCGCCGATGCCTAGAAGCAGCTCCTGGCGGAGTCGAACTTGCCTGTCGCTTCCGTAAAGGTTCCCCGTGATAGCTCTGAGATCAGGAGTGTTCTCTGGAATGTCAGTATCGAGCAAGTAAAGCGGCACTCTTCCCACGTCGATTCGCCACACTTGCGCGTTCAGCTCACCGTCAGGCAGGGGGATGCGCACCAATACCTGTCGATGGTCTTTGTCGCTCATCTCATGGACCGGCATTCGGAAGAGCTCGTTCTCAGGATACATCTCTCGCTGAACGCCATCCTGGTCCAGGAACTGCTTGAAATAGGCATGTCGGTAGAGAAGGCCTACAGCCACAAGGGGCAGATTGAGGTCGGACGCAGCCTTCAAATGCCCCCCCGCCAGGATGCCGAGGCCTCCCGAGTATAGGCGAACACTTTCGTGGATCCCGTATTCGAGGGAGAAGTACGCGATACACTGTGATGGTGGCTTGAAGACGTCGCCTGATTGGGAACGGACCACCTCGGCCTCGAAGGCCTCACGAACCTCGAAGAGGCGATTCACGAACGCGTCATCTCGAGCGAGGGTCTCCATCTGTTCCTGCGTAAGCCGGCTTAGGAAGACGAGAGGATTGTTTCCCGACTTCCGCCACAACTCTGGACTGATGCGGTTGAAGAGTTCAATAGCGTTGTGGTTCCAGCTCCACCACAGGTTCCGAGATAGAGTCTCCAGAAAGGCAATTTCCTCAGGGACCTGCGGTACGACGTTGAAGAGTTGTAGCTTTTTCATAACTCTTTTTCCAAAATGGTTGTGAATACAAACCCGTACTCTCCGGCCTTGCCCATCGGCTGCCGGGAAGACGTTGATACTAGACGGGAGGGTTGTCTCAGCCCACGGTCAATACGCTGTTCAGAGAGCCCACGTCATTGGGAACCCACTCACTGCACTTCGGATCCAGGCACCATACACCGTCAACGATGAACTTGTACTCGTGCCTCCCTCTGGGCACCAGCAGCGTTGTCGTATACACTCCGTCCTTCATTCGGAGTCGGTTCTTGGCTGGGTTCCACTCATTGAAGGTCCCTGCTACGTAAACCGTGCTCCCGTCTTTGGCCTCGGTTGTGAATTTCACTCTTTTTCTGCCTGTCTTTGCACTCTTTGTCTTATGCGCCATGTTCCCGTCCTCCTGCAAACGATACCTACGCCAGCCGCACATTTCCCTTCAGGATCTTATATACCCTGTAAAGTTCCGAAGCGCCCCATGCCTGGGCGCCGCACCCGCGCTGTTGGTGTGGTGCGTCACCATCAACGATCTCAGGCACATGCCCTACGCACCCAGCGTTGATCAGTTCGATGCTGCTGGATATGAGTGCCAAGGCCGCCGGTCGGGCTTCCTCGCCGTGGGTTGCATACAGCGCCTCGCAGTATGATGGGAAGAGCCAGGTCCACGCTGTGCCGTTATGATAGGCCGGCTTGCGTCGTGTATCCTCGTCTCCGCTATAAGTCCCCCAGTACGGGTGGTCAGGATCGTTTACCAGTCTGCCCTCGTGGCGAATCGGCATCGGAAAAGCAACTGGTCGATTGGACAGACTACGGATAGCACCTGGAACCAGAAGTTCTTCGCAAGAAACGAGAATGTCTCGGCGGAGTCCCGGCTCAACAACCGCTCCCAACGTGATGGCAAGAAGCTGGTTGGGCCGCAGTACCCCATCCGGGACCGCATTGCATGCCGCGCATGCGGCGGTGCCATGAAGGCAGTCCGCCAAAAAACCTCCTCCGAAACCTGTGTAGAGCGTGTTGATCGATTCGACTACGCGCCTGGCCAGTTCCCCCCAATCGCGGTGAGGTTCTTTTGTCGACAGCAGTACCAGTGCAGCGTGCCAGAGCGCCTGGATCTCTATAGGGTATCCCTCGCGCGGTGAGCCCGCCGGGTGATTGGTGTCCATCCACGTGAAGTGCGAAGGGCTGAACACGAGCCCACTCTCCGGGTCCATGCGGATCCCGTTTGGCGTCCCGTCACGGTAACCCTCGGCAATGGACACGAGAACCTGAAAAACACTCCTTCCTCCGCAATCCACATCGAGGAATGCGTCGTTTTGCTCTGCCCTCAACAGGTCCGCACAGGCGACAGAGAACCAAAGTGGTGCATCGGAGGTGTCCCGGTTCGAGGCGTCGTCGCCGCGGATCATGTTTGGAAGCATGCCTCTGGATTCGAGGCGGGCGAACTGCACGAGGATGTCGCGCGATTCGTCTAGCATCCCAGCCGCGATCATGCCCCTCAGGAAAATGAGCGTATCCCTTCCCCAGTCGAGGAACCAGGGATAGCCGGCGATAACCGTACTCGAATCGTCTCGCCGTACCACAAACTGTCGCATAGCCCGCACGAGCGCTTCGTCGAACGGGTATCCGTCCTCTCCCTCGTTTTCTTGTTCCCTGATGTGGAGCGAGTTCGGAAAGTAGCCTTCACCAACGCCGTCCGAAACGGAGTCGGTGCAGATTCGCGCACATACTTCCGTTGACGTATCACCCGTAAGGCTGAACGAAAAATACCCGGGGCTGAAAAGATCAGAGCTGCCCTCAAAGCCTCGGTCGGCCTCGAATGGATGCCGCACCATGTATGTCCACTCGGGTTCACTGGTGAACGTCCCGGTATCAACTGTCATGTTCAGCCAATGACCTGGTGAAGGTCCGAAGCGGAAACCGTGTTCGCCGGGTTCAGTTGCCTCCGGCCACACACTTTCGGGCCCAAAGAAAGCCTTTGTCGTCTCATGATTGACACGGTCTTCCAGGTCGGGCCGGAGGATTATCGTTACCGGAATGTCCTCGCCGAGCCCTCTCTCTGTTTCCTCGGCCTGTCCCCGACTAACCGTCAATGCGAGCTCATTGCGCTCTGTGGCTAAGCTCAGGCGGATCTCGATAGGAACCTGCTTCCCTTGCCCAGCGGGAACCGCAAAACACCAGGAGACCACCGTGTCTGCATGGACGGTGAACCGCTCGAGACAGTCGACGCCTATTGATTGCGAATACCCTCGACAGGCCAGCCATCCTCTAATCCTGGTGAGCATAATGCGCCTGTCGACTGGGAAGTTTGGGTGGAGATTCCCTGCAAGTAGGGCGTCGTATTGACTGCAGACCGTACCCCATGCGCCGCGGACCTGAGCCATCGAACCACGCTCATTAGTGCAGAGCGCATAACAGGTAGTTGCGGCGACGGCAGAACGGTCGAACGATGCCTTTACCCTCAGGTCGTCGACCTCTGGGAGGGAAAGAACTTCTGCCCTCACGCGTCGCGGTGGCGCACCCGCGGAAATGAGAGTGAGCTCGAGCGTCAGGCGCTGCATCGTTTTTGGTACGTCTAGCGGCAAGAGCAAAACGAAATGCTTCCCCTCACCCAAAGGGATACTCTGTTCCCGCCGTACGAGAACGTCGCCATCACAGAGTTCAACGGTGAAGTGTTCGTTTGCACCAACGTAAAGGAAGTGCCTCGGCGGTATCGGTACCGTACGTTTTGAATCGCGGGGCCATTCCCAGGTTATCACGTTGGGCGCATCGCGGCCTGCCGCACGCCTGCAGAAAAGTCGTGGATCCTTCGAAAATTCTACCGCTTCGTTTTCGAGATCGATATGCGAGATATCTTCGAGACCTCGCAGAGTGTGATGAATGTCGAGTACTTTAGCGCGAATCCGGCCTGCGATATTGCGCGCTCGTACGCTTTCCCCCTCCTCACGGAGCACCAGTTCGAGCGCATCCAGGTCTGAGGCATCCCCGGTCAGACAGAGGACCTGACCCGGCGAAAGGGCGATGCGTGCGATTGATCCATCAGTCGCGACAGCTATACTTTCACCGGTGAGGAGATCGACAGGGGGATGTTGAAGCAAGGGAAACTCGCTCGTGTCCCACGACACAGATCCACTCTCTGCGTCGTCGAGGTTGGCCAGCACGAGGAGCGGTGAAGTCTCTCCTGGCCCCTTCCGGAGGAGCGCGACGCTGTTCTCCGGTCCCTGTTGTATGAGACGTAGCTCGGCCCCCGGTCGGAAGGAAGGATGGATCTCCAGGATCGAGTTGAGGCGGGCCAGGTTTGTTACGAGGTTCTCGGAGTTCCCCCAGTTGAGGGTAGGCGCGCCGTGAACATCGACCTTTTCTTCGGCTAGCCACTCCACCCCATTGGTGATACCGAACGCACCACTGTGGGAGCAAAGAGCCGTCAACGCGGTCCTCATTTGCGCGTATCGATGCGAGCGAGCTGCGAGCCGGTTGTTGTCATGCGTCTCCGCGAAATGGACGAGTATGCCGACGTTCGCAGAGGTGTCGTTACACCCGGGGAGGTATGACTCGATCTGCGCGCGGTCGTAATTCTGGAACAACTCCGAATAGGCCCAGTCCAGGTTTCCCCGGTCGAGAAGTTCTTCCATAGTCGCCAGTGGTCCACCAAGTCCCTCTAGCAAAAAGATCGTGTCCGGGAATAGCTGCCTGACCCTGGCGACGATGTATTCCCAGACGGGTGTTGGGATCTTGTAGCCAGCGTCGCACCGGAACCCATCCACGCCACGTCTGCACCAGAAGCAGAAAACCTCCGCCATCCATCTCCAGAGGGCGACGTGTCCATAGTCGAGTTCCGACAGATCTTCCCACGTTACTCCCCACGCTGAGGGCGACCGGAACGTCTGATCCTCAGCAAGAGCAAACCACTCCGGGTGCTCGACCTGAAGGCGCGAGCCCCACCCTGTGTGGTTCGCCGGAATGTCGAGGAAGATCTTCGCGCCCCGCTCGTGAACGGCATCCACCAGCTCGAGAAACTGGTCCATCGGCGTCGTCCGCCGATCAAACTCGGCCAGGGCCGGGTCTACGTCTGTGAAGTCGAGCGCCGCAAAAGGGCTCCCGAAATGTCGGCCCATGCGAGCGTAAGTTGTCGGCGTTGGATGGATAGGGAGCAGCTGAATGATCCGGAACCTGAGACGGCCGATTATGTGGTCGAGTTCTCGGATCAGATCGCGAAAGGTCCCGGACGGCGGGATTACTGCATATCCTGCCTCATGTAACAGGTGTTCGGCATTCCGCTCTGCAGCGGCCGGTGTTTTTGGGAAACGGTTTGGGCCGAACTGGCGGACAAAGGCAGTGTAGATCGTATTGCCCGCAGAGTATTCCTGGGGCTCGACCTTGACCACGACATTGTCCCCAGCTGGCCATTCGGGCTCAGGCGACCGCGAGGTCCGGCAAAACGCCTTGGCTTCGAAACGGCCCACCTCAAGGAGCGGTAGCCTGAGAGAGTAATGACCGGCGCCGTCGAGGCGCATCGGTATGTCATGCCAGTTTCGGTGCAGGATCGGCTGCCCCGTTTCGACATGCTTGATGATCTCATCTCGAAATACTCGGGCATGCCCGATGTTTGTGCGAAGCCAGGCACCGAGATGCTCGCCGTCCTCGACGGTGAGTGAAACCTCCAGAACGTCGCCACGATAGGCCAAGATCCTGGTTCCAGGGGCCGGTCTCTGCTCCACGACTGATCCTCCAAACATCACATGGCACCGGGATCGCGCCGAAGGGCTGGCCACCCGACTCGGTACCTCTATTCCGCTCCACGAATTATCACGCCCATATCAGGTCGTGTCTAGGCACTCGGAGGTGCATTTTCGTCCAGGCTTCTCATTGCATCGAATGGAGTGCGACTCTATTGCCTTCCGTGTCAAAGAACATCGCAAAAAAGCCGATCTCCTGAGTGATTTGGGTCTTCGGTACGATCACCTTGCCGCCGGCACCTTCGACCCTGCCGAGTACGACACTCAAGTCCTCACCTCCATTTAGGTATGCGGTGGTACCTTGAGGCGACGGCTCTAGACCTTCTCCCTTGATGATCGCCCCGCCGATACCCTTACCCTGTTCGAAGAGTAAGAAGCCCATCAGAGATCCCCCCATCTCCTGTGTAGGCATCTCATAATCGAAGATATTGCTGTAGAACTCCCTCGCACGATCGAAATCGTTGACCGGGATTTCGAACCAGTTGATAGCGTTGGTCACCATTTCCATTTATCGCGTCCTTTGAAATGATTGAGAGTAGTTGAAAGGAAAGTTGGAATTGTGGCCTGTACTGATATACTGGTATTGCTTTTCCGGTTTGTCAAGCGCTAGGGAAATTGCGAAAGCGCCCCGACACCCTCATCGAGGATGCCGAGGCCGTTCTAGTAGCAGTTTGCGGCTGCACACGCACGGGATTGAATTTCCTGTACATTGCGGTGTCAATTTCAAGACCGTCAACGTATCCAGCTCAAATGAAAATAGGGGCAGATGAACTCCATTGCCTTGAATGCCAGCGCCTTTGGTGAAGCGCTCGCAGAGCGGACCGCCGACACGGGGCACATCTCGGGAGTATTTCTTGTTGCCTGCGGCGGCTCGCTCGTAGATCTCTACCCCGCCAAGTTCTTCCTGGCGAGCGAAAGCTGCCGATTGCGCGTATACCTCTATACCGCCAACGAGTTCGTTCATGCGGTGCCGAAGGCGCTGGGAGATCGGTCGGTTGTAATCATCTGCTCGCACAGCGGCGATACACCGGAGGCGGTAGAGGCGGCGAGGATTGCTCAAGCTGCGGGTTCGCTCACTGTCACGCTGACTCACAATGAATCGTCAGAGATCGCCGCTTTTGCAGATCGCAATGTGGTATACGAGTGGGGCGATGAGTCAAGTGTCCAGAACAATCCGATGGCGATCACACTTGTACTGTGTCTCGAGGTTTTGGAGCGGGCGGAGAGTTATCCAAATTACCAGGATTTTCGGGAAGCCATGCAACGGATCGATGATGTCGTTGCAGCAGCACGCAACAAGGTGCGGGAGCGAACCAAGGCGTTCGCGGTGACCAACCAGAACGAGAAGCTGTTCTACGTTTTGTCGAGCGGCGCGAGCTACGGTCATGCCTACGGGTTTGCGATCTGCTCGTTGATGGAGATGCAGTGGCTACATGCGAGCGCGATTCACTCCGGTGAGTTCTTTCACGGCCCATTCGAAATCACGGACAGAAAGACGAACTTCATAGTACTGACGAACGAAGGCCGCACTCGCCCGCTTGATTTGCGGGTGATCGCGTTCCTTGATCGTTACGCGGAGAACTTTGAAGTAATCGACGCGAGGGAGCTCGGTATCGACGTGCTGCCCGAGTCGGTCGTCGATTATTTCAATCCGATCCTTTTTTATGGTGTGCTGTGTGATTACCGGGAAGCATTGGCGAAGATTCGTGATCACCCGCTCGAAAAGCGCCGTTACATGGGCAAGGTGAAATACTGATTCAGATGTTGGGGGGTGCGCCTTGAAGCTCATCGGTGTCGGAGACAATGTCGTCGACGACTACGCTCACATTCGGACGATGTTCCCGGGTGGCAACGCTCTCAACGTCTCAGTTTACGCGTCGATGTTGGGTTGCGAATCCGCCTATTTGGGCGTTTTTGGAAACGATGCCGCGGCGGGGCATGTGCAACGGACACTCGCCGAAATAGGAGTGGACACCTCCCACTGCCGCAGTGCTGACGGGCCCAATGGCCGGGCCGTTCTGACAATCGAAGCTGGCGAGCGAGTGTTTGTATCCTCGAACGAAGGCGGGGTCAGCAAGTCCGTACCAATGGAGTTCGTACTCGACGACCCCAACTACCTGCAAGAGTTCTCCATCATCCATACGAGCGCATACAGCTACATGAATGGCCAGCTCGACCGAATGCAGTCGCTGAGTCCGTTGGTCAGCTACGATTTTTCGGATGATTTCGACGCCGAATATGCAATGTCCCTTTGTCGGCACATCGACATCGGTTTTTTCTCCTGCGCCGAAATGACCGAATCAGCGACGAAGGATCTTCTCGAGGAAGCCGTGAGCCGAGGCTGTATCATCGCGGTGGCCACGAGAGGACCCCAAGGAGCCGTTCTGTTCGAAGGTCAATCATGGTTTCGGCAGGCTCCGCACCCCGTGACACCTACAGACACGCTTGGGGCGGGCGATGCGTTCATCACGGGATTCCTGGTTTCCTATGTCGGTGGCAAAGCTGACGCTGGCGTTCAGCCGACTTCTTTGATAAAAAACGCGCTCGAGAAGGCGGCGTCATTCGCTGCAGAAATCTGCCAGGTGCAGGGTGCCTTCGGACATGGATTGCCCTATTGAACCAAAAGTTTGCAGAACCCAGAAACTTGAGGGAGTAGCCATAGAGACAGCCAAGCGGAGATGGTCGCTCCCTCACACATACGTGCTTCTGTTCGCCCTGATTGTGCTCATGGCATGCCTTACATGGATCCTGCCGAGCGGGGAATTCGAGCGCCAGGAGCTGACGACGACGGATGGACACGTCGAGAGCACCGTCGTCCCGGAGACATTTCGTTCTATCGACAAGGTTTCTGGCGATCGCGATTTGCGGCAGGGGCTTTTCGACGTTCTCAGTGCTCCCGCCAAGGGCGTCGTCCACGCGGCGGACATCGTCGCTTTTGTGTTGGTGATTGGCGGCGCGTTCGGCATTATCACACGAACCGGCGCGATTGACCGCGGGCTTCACTTCCTCGCGATTACGCTTTCGGAAAAGGGCGTCTTCGTGATACCGATAATGATTACGCTCTTCAGTTTTGGCGGATCTTCCTTCGGCATGAGCGAGGAGGTTCTCCCTCTATATCCGGTTGTTATCTCGCTCATGTTTTTGCTGCGTTTCGACTCGATGGTAGCCGTACTGATCTTGTTTCTCGGCACACAGGTCGGTTATATCGGCGCCACCATCAATCCGTTCTCGGTATTACTTGCGCAGGCGATCTCGGGCGTTCATGGTAATCCGCAACTTTGGCTTCGCGCGATCGCATGGGTCGCCTTCACGATTTTGGCGATCGCTTACACGATGTGGTACGCCCGCAGGGTACGAAAACATCCTGAATCCTCGCCTGTTTTCGAATCTGACCAGCTGCTACGATTGGATTTTTCGAGTTCACACGAGGCTCAACAGGAATTCTCCATCCGCGATCGTTTCATTCTGTTGGCCTTCACTATCGCTCTGGCAACGATTTGTTGGGGTTTGATATCGCGTGCCTGGTACATAGCCGAGATCGGATCGGTGTTCCTGGCATGTGGGCTGGTTTCTGGTGTGGTTGCGAAGATGGGGCCTAGCGAAATCGCCGAACACTTCGTCGACGGATGTAAGGACTTTGCCTATGCCGCGTTCGTCATCGGGCTGACGCGTGGCATCCTTGTCGTAGCCGAACAGGGCATGATTGTCGATCCGATCTTGAATGCTATGAGTGACCTTCTGAAGAACATTCCAACGTACGCTCTTACGACCCTTGTTCTGCTCACTCACAATTTCATAACGTTTTTTGTCCCGTCATCCTCTGGAGAGGCGGCGTTGACGATGCCGGTTCTCGCGCCGCTCGGAGACCTCGTTGGGGTCAAGCGAGACTCCCTAGTGCTCGCCTATCAGTTCGGCAACGGGCTGACAAATATCATCTCACCGACAAACGGACTTTTGCTGGCCGGGCTCGCGATGGCGAGAATCCGTTTCAGCCAGTGGTTCAAGGTGATATTTCCTTTCTTCCTCATCGCGTGGTTGCTTGCGGCGATCTTTGCGTTGATCTCTGCGTACGTCTGAAAGGTGATCAAGTTCCTTCGACTGTCTCTGTGCAGTCAGTTGCTTTCCAACCTCCCAAGAATGAAGTCTGCCGTGCCGCCAGGGCAGGTGGCCGCCGTACGCGTCCCGGTTCTCGTATTGGGCTCAGTGACGAAAGAGTCGCCACCGTCTTCGACGATGCCGAGGCATGTGTGCTTCGGTTGGTGGAATTCTCTACTTCGTGACTTTTCCCGCCTTCTTTCTCACCACCATTCTCTTGTCTTCAGGAATCGGATCCGGAACATCCCTGCCTTCGATCTCAGCTACAGCCTCAAACTTCTGCGGGCAAACTTGTAGACATGTTCCGCACCTTATGCAGCTATCCTGATCGATCACATGGATTTTGTTCTTGCCTCCTTGAATACCATCGACCGGACACTTCTTGGCGCAGATCATACACGCCTGGCACTTCTCGGGGTCAATGTAGTAGGAGACGACTTTGTCGAATATCTCTTCTACTTCTTCAGTCGAGTATAGCCCGTCGTAGTCTTCTTCCTTCTCGAGACGTGTCGCGAGCTTCTCCTTCTTCGCGAGCTTGATGTATGGAACCAGCTGGCGCACTTCCTCCAGCTTTTCCTGGATTCCGTTCGTACCATTGCCATTGCCAATAGGCCCGAGTTCCCGGAGCTTGCCGGTGAAGTCATTCATGATGTCGGCGAACCGCACTCCCTCGGCGGCGGAAATCCACTCGATTCGGAGCCTGTCGGATTCCAGCCCCGCATACTCGAGCAGTTTCTTGGCCAATTGCATCATATTCAGGGCGTAGTAGTTGCCCTCGGTCACGTAATGGCACTCGCCGAGCCAGCATCCTCCAACGATCACGCCGTCCGCCCCCTTCTGGAACGCACGGAGCACGAACGAAAGGTCCACTCTGCCTGTGCACATCAGGCGTATGATTCTTATTTCCGGTGCATAGCTTTGTCTGGTCACGCCAGACAGGTCCGCAGCGGAATACGCTCACCAATTGCAGAGGAAAGCGACGATCCTAGGCGTATGCCCTAGTCCAGTCATGCTCCTGCCTCCTCTCTCGTTGATGACCACGATTCCGAAAGCGCCGCATCGATCTGATTGTAGACCTCCTCATTCGTGAAGTGCCGCAGGATGATGGCGTCT